>NZ_JBHUMP010000003.1:0-173096 GCF_042685005.1 Sulfitobacter aestuarii
GGCCTCATAGCAAAAATACAAACGGCCTCCGTGAACACCCAATTTCTCGACCAACTTCCTGATGTGGTCCGGCCGATGTGTGATTGTTCCCCAATGGCGCACTTCGCCCCCGCGTTCACCTCGCGCGACGGCGACGGAGATCGTCGCCTTGTGGACATCAAGCCCGATGAATGTGCTATCCTGCATGTGGTCTCTCCCCCATTCTTGAGGCTCGGCGCCAGCCTATCTGACGCAACCCTCGAACGGAGAATGCCGCGGGAGAGGCCGCCGAGCCAGTCAGCTCACACGGCGATCATGGGGTCTAAAGAGCCGATGTTACGGGATCAGTTAAGACGCGCGATTGTGGTTGAAAAGGAACCGCCGCCCTGGCGCCATGAAGGCGTTTCGTACGCCGATAGAATGGGTGCTTAGGTTCGCGTTCCAATTGAATAGTTCCGCTGGCGGAGGAGGTGCGCTTCCAACCAGACCGTCTCCCGTGACCCCTGAAGGAGCTACGGAAGGCTAACGTGTCTTACGGATTTCTAGCGAACATTTCGCAATTTGACGCCGGTTCACTGGGCAATTCGCTGCTGCGCCCAATGTCCGAGGGAAGCAGCCCACAACGCGCAGTGACCCGCAACACACTGACTTGAATACGTTTTCTTTCTACGCATTCGTTGTCGTGCGACCACGGTGGTCGTTCGAAAGGAAACAAAAATGCGAGAAGTATGCCTCAGTCAAATCGATCTGGCTGCCCGATGGAGAATTAGCCCACGGACGCTCGAGCGTTGGCGGTGGATCGGAGATGGGCCGCGCTTCATGAAGCTCGGCGGGCGGGTGATCTACCGCCTCGAAGATGTGCTGGCGTTCGAACACCAAGAGCTGCGTGATTTGGAGGAGATAAAGGCCGGACGTTGAAACCGGCGCGCGCATCGTCAACCAAACCCTGCGCAGCGAGTTGTTCTGACCTGCGCAGGGAAGTTGCGTCCGCCGAATAGCATATGCAGATCGCCAGCAAGCGTCATTCCTGCCCTCGGGCCAAAACCATAACAATCATCTTCACCTCCAGATAGAACCGCGTTCGAAAACAATCACTTTACGCGCAATTTCGATTGCCCGCTTTCCTCCCCTCAGTTAGCGTCATCGAGAGCACAGAAAATGGGCCCGCATAGTTTGCGGGTCCACCGATCTGGCCCGGAGGTGATTTTGGAGAATGACCGGTCGGAACTTCGCTGGGGTGTCGAGCAGCGCCTCGAGTTCATAGAGTTCCGCCTGTTCTGGGAGGGGCATGTGAACCGGAGCGATCTGATGGACCAGTTCGGGGTCTCGGTGAACCAGGCGTCCACCGACCTGAACCGCTACATCGGCTTCGCGCCTGACAACATGGTCTACGACAAGAGTGCGCGAACCTATGTACGCGGCTCCGGGTTCAAGCCGCAGTTCCTCGAGCCTGACGCGAGCCGCTACCTTGCACAGCTGCGATCGGTCGCTGACGGGATCGTCGACCGCGAGGACGCCTGGATCGCCAACCTCCCGCCCTACGCGGCCGCCCCTACGCCGGTTCGCGGGGTCAGCGTACTATGGGGAGGCCTCAATGACTGGGTGGACTGAAGATGGGATTGCGCGCGCCTGGCGAGCGCTCGCACGGCAGGAAGCGGCGGAAGACTGGCGATTTGTCCATCTCACCGATATGGGCGCCGTCTCTGTCGAGGCGGGGTGTCACTTTCACCGGCGTGTTCGTCAGCGTCGTCGCGCCATCCTTGTGATCGCGAGCCGTCGGCGTCATCCACATCTGGCAGGCGCTGGTCAGGTCGGCTGATTTGCGGTTGCCCGCGCTCGGCTTGTTGCCGTCTGTCGCCATCGGCGTCGGCCAGTCCCGCGCCATGCCATCGAAGCCCTTCTCGTTTTTCCGGGCACCTCCCTGGCTGCGAAAGCTGTCCGTCTGCGGCGTCGGCCACATCGCGGCGCTCGTTGCCGGGTTCATTCCCTGTTTGCCCGCTTCTTGCGAGGGCGACGGTTTGGTCTGCCGGTTCTCGTTGGCGCTGGCCCGGGGCGTCGGCCACAGCCGCAGCATCTCCGTCCGGTTGCCACCGCTCGAGCGGGTCCCGGAGCAGGCGCGCGGGGTCGGCCAGCTCGTCGTCTTCACGGACGGCGAGGATGAACAGACGCTCGCGTTTGTGGGGCGCACCGACTTCCGCCGCCGTAAAGAGGCCTGCCGCAAGGCGGTAGCCCATGACGACCAGTCCGCTGGCGACTTCGGGGAAGCCGAGGCGGAGATGATGGGCGACATTCTCGAGGAAGACGAAGGGCGGCTCGACCTCGTCGATGATTTGCGCGACATGCGGCCAGAGGTGGCGCGGGTCGTCCGCGCCCTGTCGCTTGCCCGCGACCGAGAACGGCTGGCACGGATAGCCCGCAGTGACGATGTCCACAGCGCCGCGCCACGGGCGGCCGTCGAAGCTGGCAACATCGTCCCAGACAGGCGCGCGATCCAGGGTCGCGTCCTCCATCCGCGCCACGAGAGTGGCCGCGGCGTAGGTTTCCCGCTCGACATGGCCCACAGTTCGATATCCGGGCATGGCGATGGTGAGCCCGAGGTCGAGCCCGCCTGCGCCGGAACAGAGCGAGAGGCCGAACAGGTCTCCGGCTTCGGAAGCGCGTCCGGAGGAAGGTAAAGCCAGGTCATGCATCGCCTCAGCGTGGGTTGGCCGTCAGATCGGCGAAGGTCTGGCCGGTCTTGTCCAGCACGGCCTCATGGCCGGTGAATTGCTGCCAGCGCTGCACGGCGACATCGACATAGGCCGGGTTCAGTTCGATCCCGAGGCAAACGCGGCCCGTCGTTTCGGCCGCGATCAGCGTCGTACCAGATCCCATGAAGGGCTCGTACACCGCCTGAGCCGCGCATGCCGGTGGTGATGTCGCCGCTCTCGATCAGGGTCAGCAGGATTTCGTCGCGGTCGCGCGATTTCAGCCATTGGGAGGCGCGGGTGATCTCGGATTTGGTGATCCCCTTGGGCCCGGCCGCGCGGACGATCTCCTTCAGCCGCTTCAGATGCGCCTCGGTCTCGGTATCCGCCACATGGCGCTCGACCGCCTCCATGGTGCGCCGCGCGTAATGGCGCACGAAGCCGATGGCCCAATCCGCCCCGGAGATGTCGATCTCGGGGCGCACGGGATCGCGCCCGACAGCGACGATCAGCGCGAGCTTCAACGCGTTCTCTCCGATGCGGGCGAGAATGGCAGTGAAGGCCGTCCCGGCCGCCGCCCGTAGCTCCTCGGTCAGGGCGTCGCTGAGATCGGCAAACCGGGCGCGCGCCGCATCCGACATCGGCACGGTCATCGGGTTAACGGCGGTGTTCTGATCGGCGGTCTTGCCGGTCAGGTTGCCCTTCACGGTGCCGCCGCCTTTCGCGACCTGCTGGAGCGCCTGGATCAGCGTGGGCGGCGCTTGCCGGATGCCCACGGCGAGGTTCTCGTCGGGATAGTCCTCACGGCTCGGCAGGATCAGAAAGCGCGCGAGCGAGCCGTCGACCACATTCGCGCCCTGCAGCACGCCCCAGAAATGCAGGGGCATCGTGGTGCCATAGACGCAAAGGCAGGGCTGATTGATGTCGCGCCGCTCATTGGTGCCGTCGCGGTTCGCATATTCGGCCCCAAGGAAGATCCCGCCTGCGGCCATGAAGAGCTCGGTCATGTTGTCGAGGATCTCGGTGATGTGGCGCGGGCTGCGCTTGCGGTCGGCGGCGGCCAACAGGAACATCCCGAATTCGTCGATCTGGAACAGGGTCGCGGGCTGGCGATGGAGCGCGGTCAAAAGCCCCGCGCCAGAGGCGATCTTGTTGCCGCCGAGATGGTGGGCAAGGCCTGCCTCGAAGAACACCTCGTTGATGATCTCGCGGGCGTGGTTCTTGCCCGAGCCGCTGTCAGCGATCCCCACGACATAGAGGTTCGAACGCAGGTTGCTGGTCGCGCGATACCGCCGGCCCATCAGCGCGCCGATGGCGCAGAGGCTGGCCCCGAGCGACAGAAGCGGTTGCGGGCGGCGGGCGGTGGCCAGCATGTAGCCGGTCAGCTCGCCGACAAGACCGTCGGGGATGTCCAGGCTGAAGGTCGGCTTTTCCGGGTCGGCGACGGTGGGCGCGCTTCCCTCCAGCCGGGCCAGCAGATCGGCGGCCGGATGCGGGCCATCCGGATCGAGACTGCCATCGAGGCGCAAGGCGGCATCGGGCTGCCAGCCTCGTTCCATGGCGAGGTGATAAATGGTGCCCGCGCCGATCCTGTCGGGCTTGAAGCTCGCCCAGGCGCGGGCCGTGGTCGCGGGCACATCCTTGGCCGCCTGGGCCGACCAGGTGGCAAAGACCTCGCCGCCCTCATCGCCAAGCGCGCCTTTCAGCGCCATGCCGATGCGCATCCAGCTGTCGTAATCGAGCTCGTCATTCGGCAGCCAGTCGAGCGCCGACCGGATGGCCGACAAGGTGCCGATCTGCCCGTGGTTGCGCAGCACGGTGGCCGCGGCTGCCGAGCGCAGCCCGCGCTTACGCAGGGCCTCGGGCAGCATCGCACAAGCCTCCTCGATGAAGGCTGCCGCAGCTTCGGCCTTGATCTCCGGAAGGTCGCTGATGCCGAGATCGGCCAGCCCCTCGTCGGGCCAGACATAGGGCGCGCCGGTGTCGGGATGATCGGCATGGCCTTGTCGTGGCGGCTATAGGAAACGCCCGTGACCGGAAGCCATTGCTGCTTCGGCGAAAGCACCGGCAGCGTGGCGGCCGTCGGGGCGATCTTCACCTCGCGCGCCGGGAAGACATAGCCGCAATCCGGGCATTCCGTCGCCGAGAGCGCGATGATGCTGTCGCAATCCGGGCAGACCTTGGTCGGTGGATCGCCCCCGCTGCCATCGCCGGGGCGTTTGGGGCGCACGAGGTCGATCGGTCCGTGGCGACGGACATTGCCCGCGAAGTCCAGCACCAGGCAGTTTTCCTTGCCCGGCGCGAGGCGGGTGCCGCGCCCGACCATCTGCACATAGAGCCCGGCCGATTGCGTCGGGCGCAGGAGCGCAATCAGGTCGACGCCCGGCGCGTTGAAGCCGGTGGTCAGCACGCCCATCGAGGCCAGCGCCCGGATTTCGCCGCGCTTGAAGGCGGCAAGGATCGCATCGCGCTCGTCCTTCGGCGTGTCGCCGAAGATCGTGCGGCAACTGATGCCCTGGCGGCCGAATTCCTCCGCCACATGACGCGCATGCTCGACACCCGAACAGAAGGCCAGCCAGGATTTCCGATCGCGGCCATGCTCGATGATCTCGGTAACGGCCGCGCGGGTGATGGCGTCCTGATCGACCGCCGCCGCCAGATCGCGCGCAATGAAATCGCCCGCGCGGGTGCCCACCTTCGAGACGTCGAGCCGGGTTGCGGGCTGTTTCGAGACCAGAGGGCTCAAATACCCCGCATCGATCAGCTCGCGGACCGGGGCCTCATAGGCCGTATCGGTGAAGAGTGCGTTCTGCCCCTCGTGCAGCATCCCGCAATCGAGCCGGAACGGCGTGGCAGTCAGACCGATCACCTTGAGCGCAGGGTTGATCGCCTTCAGCGCGTCTAGGAAGCGCCGATACATGGTGCTCGACTTGCCAGGGATCAGATGCGCTTCGTCGATCAGCACCAGATCGGTGTGGCCGATCTCTGCCGCGCGGCGGTGGATCGACTGGATGCCGGCGAAGAGAATCCGCGCCTGAGCCTCGCGTTTTCCGAGGCCCGCCGAATAGATGCCCGCCGGGGCATCGGGCCAGAGGCCGGTCATCTCGGCATGGTTTTGGGCGATCAATTCCCGGACATGGGTCACGATCAGGATGCGCTGGTCGGGCCAGGCCTTCAGCACGCCCTCGATGAAGGAGGCCATGACGAGCGACTTGCCGCCCGCGGTCGGAATGACCATCAGCGGATTGCCGGTGTGGGTCTGGAAATAGCCGTAGATCGCGGTGATCGCGGCCTGTTGATAGGGGCGCAGGGTCAGCATGGCGCGGCCTCCGGAGAACGGGCGTTGTTGGTCCAGGTCGAGCCATCGGCCATGCGGTAGGTGACGAGATCGTCGCCCGCATCGATGACCTCGCCGGGGATGAGATCGGGGATGAAGAGATGGCGGTCGCAGGCGGCGCGCTGCTCCGCCGGGGCCAGCATCCGGTCGTGGCGGGCGCAGTGCCAACCACCCTCGACGGGTGTGGAATGCAGGCAGGACCGGCAGGTCACTGCGGCCCCACCGCCGTCATGGCAGGCCGCATGGTGATCGCAGAACCGGCATTCGAACCAGGCCGGGTCCTCGCTGATCCGCGCGGGCGGATGCTGGGCGAAGATGATGCGCCCCGCCTTTTCCAAGAGGCGCTCGGCCATGGCGCGGTCCGCCTTGATGCGCTCGACATGCAGCGCGTCGGTGTCCTTGCAGACCGCGACGTAGAGGGCGCGCGTGATGCCGGTCAGGTGCATGTAGATCTGCATCTGCGCCGCATGCTGGGGCTTGGCCAGAACGACGCCCTTGGCGACCAACTCGTTGAAGCTCTTGACCGAGTGGGTCTTGAACTCCAGCACATGGCAGGTCTTGGGCGCCTCCAGGAGCCCGAGGGCCACGCCGTCGAGCGAGCCGCCGAAATGGCTACCATGGGCTTCGACCCGGAACTGGCGGCCGGTTTCGGGATCGACCTCGAGCACGGTCGCCCCGGTGGCACGCAGGTTGCGCACGAGCCGGTCCTCTTCCAGCTGACCCGTCTCGAAAAGGCGCAGCAGGCGGCCGGAATTGCGCGAGGGCGTGACCCAGCGGAAATCATACCAGAGCGCCCGGGCACAGGATTTGCCGATGATCGACGCCCCGAGGTGATCGCGGAAACCATCGCCCTGGCGGGCCTCGTAATCGGCATAGATCGCCGTCAGCGTCGGCGTGGGGGCTTCGGGAAGCTCTGCCATCACAGACCCTCCCGTTCGGTGCGGGCCTGAGCCTCGGCCAGAATGCCATCCCAAGTCTCGGGGTCATCCGCCGCGAAGGCGTCGCAGGCGTCATCCTCGAGATGATCGCCCCGCGCGACATGGAGGCCGCCGAATGACCCGAAGCAACGACACGATCCGCGTGCTGATCCCCCTGAAGTTGCGCAGGAAGAATGGACGGCCCAAGATCATGCCGCCCGCCGATTACAGCCCGAGTGAGGATCAGACGCAGGACCCGCACATCCTGCGCGCCATCGGCCGGGCTTGGGGCTGGCGGCGGCGTATGGAGGCAGGTGAGTTCGCCACGATCCAGGAGCTGGCCGAGGCCGTCGGTCTGGCCGAGCGCCATGTCAGCCGCCAGCTGCGCCTCGCCTATCTGGCACCCGAGGTGCTCAAACGCCTGACCTGCGGGCGCGAGGCGTCGGTGGTCAGCCTCTATGACCTGTGTTTTCTGGCCGGGGAGACATGGCAGGAGCAGGCTGAGCGGGCGTTTCGGTAACCCTCAATGAAAACTCGCCTGAAAGGACGTCGCGGTCAGCGAGACATACGCGTCCAACGGCGGGTGCAGCTCAAACGCTTTCGGCTCGCGCGCAAAGTTCCACAGGCGGAACAGGGACCATTGCGAGCGCCGCTCCTCGGCCACAGCCAGCTCGTTGCGGCTGATATGAAAAGGCGTGCGCTCCCAGCCATTCGTCGTCTTCACCTCGATCAGGCGCGGACGGCCGTCCGGCGCGAAACTCGCGATGTCGTAGCCGGCGCCATCGCCATCCTCCTCCGAAACCCATCTGACCTTGCGCGCAAGATCGTCGCGGCCCGCTGATTTCAGGGCTGCACGCTCATGCGCCAGGACGCGTTCCTCACCGGCACGGCCGAGGGCGCGGTTTCGCTCGTCTCGCGCCGCGACATCGAATTTGCGGGCGATGTGCAGCATCTGCTCCAGCTCCTGCGGCGGCGGCTGGTTCGACAGCGTGGGCGGCGGCCCGGTCCAGATCGGCCGCGCCTCCGCCAAGCCAGTCGGCGCTCCCGGACGCGAATGGCGACCGAGCCAAGCCGGATTCAGCGCCAGCCAGCGCGCCACTGCATCCACCAGCGTCATCTGGAAATTGAAGGCGGGCTTGTAGCCCGGGATCCAGTCCTCACCCAGCCCCTTCAGCACGGCGCTGATGTTCTGGTGCTTGAACTTGACCGATCCCTCGGACCGATCATTCAACAGGGGCAGCAGCCCGCGCCGATGCTCGGCCTTGTTGTAGGGGCGACCAGAGACGTCGTCGGCCAGCATCGCCAAGTAATCCGCGACGATCAGGTCGTTCTCTTGATCAGTCCAGGCCCCGTTTGACATCCCGCCAGGCTAAAGGCGGAAACTGCGTTTGTCATCAGAGACTTCGCGCAAGGCTCCCAAGACATACCAACGAACACGCCGCGCGTGTCGCGCCTCCGACTTCATCGAAACAAGCCGGAACCAGCGAAACACGGGCGCAACGCGACCCGATCAGATCATTGAAATGTATAGGGATTTTGAATCCGTCTCGCCGAGAGCGCAGGGCGGGTGGAAAGAGACGGTGGGCATTCGGAGACCGATCTCGCGCAGTCGGCCCGTCTCTGAAGGGCGGATGGTGCCTGAAAACCCCTTTGGCACATAAAGAAAAAGGCCCCGCGAGGGACCTGTTTTCGGGTTTGCAATTTGCAAGTGGCGGAGGAGGTGGGATTCGAACCCACGGTACGCTCTCACGCACGCCGGTTTTCAAGACCGGTGCATTCGACCACTCTGCCACTCCTCCGCAGCCCGCTCCTCCTAATCTGCCGATGTTGATTCGGCAAATGCCAATGGCTGCAAGAAGAACTTTGCGGAGCCGGGGAAATTTGCCGAACCGGGCGGCTCGGCCTTTTCAGTGCCCGCGCGGCAGGATAATGTGCGCCAAAGCCCCTTGCAATGGGGCAGGTGAGGTGCCGTAATCGCGGCGGAACAGGCCCGTTTGCGCGGTGCCGGCAGGCAAGGACAGGATCATGATCAGGCCAGACCCCAGGATGCGCGGGACGCGGCGCCCATTGCTATTGTTGAGCGTCGGCACCGTGGCGCTGAGCCTCTTGGCGGGCTGTGGCGAAGGCGGGCGGTTCTCCCTTGGCAGCGGCGGGGAGAGCGCGACGGGTGATGCGCCCCGCTCGACCCGGCTGGTGGAGCGTGATGTCGAGGCGCCGGACGTGTTTTCAGTGACCGAGGAAGGGCTCTGGGACGGGCGGCCCTCGCTGGGCGGCGTCTGGGTGGCACATCCGGATGTGAAGGAACCCGAGCGGGTGATCATTCGCAACCAGCAGAACGAGAAATTCGTCATCGGGGCGCTGTTCCGCCGCGAGCGCGACCTGCCGGGGCCGAGCCTGCAGATATCCTCGGATGCCGCCGCCGCGCTGGACGTGCTGGCCGGGGCCCCGGCGCCGCTCAACGTCACGGCCCTGCGCCGACAGGAGCAGGCGCCCGAGGCGGAGACCGAGACCGGGGCGGAGGAGGACAGCGCGGTTGACGAACTCGCCCTCGCCGCCCCCAGCGCGGTGCGCGAAGCCATGCTCGAACCTGCCGCCGCAACCGGGGACGCCGCGCCAAGCGGTCCGGTGAGCGTCGCGGCAAGCACAGCCAAGCCACCCGCGACCAGACCCGCACCGGCCGCCGCTGCCAAGCCTGCCAGGGCGCCTGGCAAGACCTTCGTGCAGATCGGCATCTTCAGCGTCGAGGCCAACGCCACGCGCACCGGCAAGCAGATGCGCGCCGCCGGAATGGTGCCGACGATCAAGCGCAGCGAGATCAACGGCAAGCCGTTCTGGCGCGTTCTTGTCGGGCCGGCGGCCAGCCCCGGCGAGCGCGACAAGCTGCTGAAGGCGATCAAGGCGGAAGGCTTCTCCGATGCCTATGCCGTGTCTAACTGACCCAAGAAGGAGCCAACTTTTGATGATCCGCCATTTCGCTGCCAGCCTGGCGCTGATCCTGTTCAGCCTCCCTGCCCTCGCCTTCGACACCAAGGCCAAGGCCGCCTATATCATGGACCAGACCACCGGCACGGTGCTGCTGGCCAAGAATGCCGACCAGCCCCTGCCCCCGGCCTCGATGTCCAAGCTGATGACCCTCTACATGGCCTTCGAGGCGGTGGAGAAGGGCGTGCTCGACCTCAACGAAGTGCTGCCGGTCTCCGATCATGCGGCGGCCTATGGCGGATCGTCGATGTTTCTCGACACCACCGATCGGGTCAAGGTCGAGGACCTGCTGCGCGGCATCATCGTGCTTTCGGGCAATGACGCCAGCGCGGTGATCGCCGAGGCGCTGAGCCCGGATGGGACCGAATACGGCTTTGCCCGCCTGATGACCCAGCGCGCCCAGCAGCTCGGGATGACCAATTCGACCTTTACCAATTCCAACGGCTGGCCGCAGGCCGGGCATCTGATGTCGCTGCGCGATCTCGGCCTGCTCGCGCAGCATCTGATCGAGGATTTCCCGCAATTCTACCCGCTGTTCAAGGAGACCGAATTCGTCTTCGACAACCGGGTTCCGAGCAACAAGTACAACCGCAATCCGCTGCTCACCATGGGTATCGGTGCCGACGGGCTGAAGACCGGCCATACGTCGGAAGCCGGCTATGGTCTCGTCGGTTCGGCGACCGAGGGCAACCGGCGGATCATCTTCGTCCTCTCCGGGCTCGACAGCGAAGCCGTGCGCGCGCAGGAGGCCGAGGCCATCGTGAACTGGGCCTTCCGGCAATTCTCCCAGCGCCAGCTCGGAGCGGCCGGAACCGAGATCGCCCAGGCGCCGGTGGCGCTCGGGGCTGCGCCGAGCGTCGGGCTGGAACTCGCCAGGGACCTTTCGGTCCTGGTGCCGGTGAGCGGCGGTCAGGACACCAGCGCCGAGGTCGTCTACCAGAGCCCCTTTCACGCGCCCCTGAGCAAGGGGCAGGAGCTCGCCGAACTGGTGCTGACCCGCGACGGTCTGCCCGAAGTGCGGGTCCCGCTGGTGGCGGCCGCGGCCGTTGCGCCGGGGGGCTTCAAGGTCAAGGTCATGGCAGCGGCAAAGCACCTCCTGACCCGGCTCAACGCCGGACCGCGCAGTGAGACCCCCGCCGCTGACACGTCGGAAAGCGCGGGGCAAGAGGAGGCCTCGTGAACGCCCCCGGCCTGTTCATCAGCTTCGAAGGCATCGACGGTTCGGGAAAATCCACCCAGGCAAGGCTGTTGCGCGATCATCTGGCCGCGGGCGGCCAAGACGTCGTGCTGACCCGCGAACCCGGCGGCAGCCCCGGTGCGGAGGAGATCCGCGCGCTCGTCCTGCAGGGCGACCCCGACCGCTGGTCCGCCGAGACCGAGATCCTGCTCTTCACCGCCGCGCGGCGCGATCATCTGGAACGCACGATCCGCCCGGCCCTGGCGGCGGGCAAGGTGGTGATCTGCGACCGTTTCGCCGATTCCACACGTATGTATCAGGGCCTGTCGCGCGGCGATCTGCGTCCGGTTGTCGATCAGCTCCACGCGCTGATGATCGGCATCGAACCCGACCTGACCCTGCTGATCGACATGGAACCGGCGGCGGGCCTCTCGCGCGCCCTCTCACGCCGCACGGCGGAGGAACGGTTCGAGGATTTCGGCCTGCCGATGCAGGCGGCGATGCGCCGCGGCTTTCTCGATCTGGCCGCCGAATTCCCCGACCGTTTCGAGGTCATCGACGGCAGCGGCGCGATCGACGCCGTTTCCCGGACCGTCACCGCCGCGGTCGATGCGCGGTTGCGGGCGCGCTGAACCACCCCGGCCCGCGTCGTTTCGGCCCCGTTTCCTCCCCCGCCAGATATGTTAGACCCCAGCCATGAGCGATGATGACCACCCGCAGCCCGATGCCATTCCCGGCGCGCCGCATCCGCGCGATACCGTTCGCCTGATCGGACAGGAAGCGGCAGAGGCGGCGTTTCTTAACGCGTTCAACACCGGCAAGCTGCATCACGCCTGGCTGCTGACCGGACCACGCGGCACCGGCAAGGCGACCCTCGCCTGGCGTCTGGCGCGGTTCCTGCTCGCCACCCCGGGGCCAGACGATGGCGGCATGTTCGACATGCCGTCGGCGACCAGCCTTGACATCGACGCCGACCATCCGGTCGCCCGGCGGCTCGCCGCGCGGGCCGAACCGGGGCTGAAATCGGTGACCCGCAGCCTCAATCCCGAAACCAAACGGATGCGCAAGCAGATCGTCGTCGATGACATCCGCAGCCTCGGGAGCTTCTTCCAGCTCTCCGCCGCCGAGGGCGGCCGCCGCGTGGTGATCATCGATTCCGCCGACGAGATGAACCCCAACGCCGCCAATGCGCTGCTGAAAATGCTCGAGGAACCGCCCGAACGCGCGACCCTCCTGCTGATCAGCCACCAGCCCTCCGCCCTGCTGCCCACCGTCCGCTCGCGCTGCCGGGTGCTGCGGCTCGACACGCTCAGCCCCGATGAGATGACCGAGGCCTTCGCCGCCCTGCCCGAACCGGTCGCGGGCGATCCCGGCGCGCTGGCCGAATTGTCCGGCGGCTCGGTCGGGGCCGCGCT
Organism: Sulfitobacter aestuarii; assembly: GCF_042685005.1. Lineage (NCBI taxonomy): Bacteria > Pseudomonadati > Pseudomonadota > Alphaproteobacteria > Rhodobacterales > Roseobacteraceae > Sulfitobacter > Sulfitobacter aestuarii. The sequence goes on from NZ_JBHUMP010000003.1 coordinate 12,495, forward strand.
GCGCCTGTCGCTGCTCGGCGGATTGCAGATCTACGCCGAGCTGGTGACGCTGATGGCCAGCCTGCCCCGCATCGATCGCGCCCGCGCCCTGAAACTCGCCGAGGCCGCCGCCACGCGCGGCGCCGAGGAAAAACTCGCCCTGCTGTTCACCCTGATCGACCTGTTGCTGGCGCGTCTGGCCCGCACCGGCGCCACCGGCGCGGCGCCGCTGATCGAGGCCGCACCGGGCGAGCGTGACATGCTGATCCGCCTCGCCCCCGGCCCCGGCCAGGGCCGCGCCTGGGCCGACATCGCCCAGGAGATCTCATCGCGGGCCCAGCACGGGCTGGCGGTCAACCTTGACCCTGCCGCGCTGGTCCTAGATACCCTGCAGAAAATGGGCCAGACTGCGCCCCGTTGACCAGTGAGAGGCCCGGCCGGATGACCGATACACCCGAAATCACCGACAGCCATTGCCACCTCGATTTCCCCGATTTCGACGGCGAATTGCCACAGATCATCGCCCGCGCCACCGCAGCCGGGGTCACCCGGATGGTGACAATCTGCACCCGGCTCAGAAACGAACCTGCCGTCCGCGCCATTGCCGAGGCCCATGCGCCGATCTTCTACGCCGCAGGCACCCATCCGATGTCCGCCGCCGAAGAACCGCTGGCCAGCACCGACGAGCTGATCGCCCTGACCCGCCATCCAAAGATGGTCGGCATCGGCGAGACCGGGCTCGATTATCACTACACCGCCGAAAGCGCCGAGATCCAGCAGACCTCCCTGCGGATCCATATCGACGCCGCGCGCGAGACCGGCCTGCCGCTGATCATCCACGCGCGCGACGCGGATGCCGACATGGCCCGGATCCTGCGCGAAGAACACGCCAACGGCGCCTATGCCTGCGTCATGCACTGCTTTTCCTCGACGCCGGAACTGGCCCGCGCCGCGCTCGACCTCGATTTCTACCTGTCGATGTCGGGCATCACCGCCTTCCCGCGCTCCACCGACCTGCGCGAGATCTTCGCCGCCGCGCCGATGGACCGGATCCTGGTCGAGACCGACGCCCCCTATCTCGCCCCGCCGCCGCACCGGGGCCGACGCAATGAACCGGCCTATGCCGCCGATACCGCCCGCCGCGGCGCCGAGACCTTCGGCCTCGATTATGCCGAATTCGCCGCCCGGACCCAGGCCAATTTCGACCGGCTCTTCGCCAAGGCCGCGGCCCATGTGGCAGCCGCCTGATGGACCGGCTGCGCCTCACCATTCTCGGCTGCGGCTCCTCGGGCGGCGTGCCCCGGCTCGGCGGCCATTGGGGCGCCTGCGACCCGGCAGAGCCGAAAAACCGGCGCCGCCGATGCTCGCTGCTGGTCGAACGGATCGGCGCAAACGGTACCACCACGGTGCTGATCGACACCTCCCCCGACATGCGCGCGCAGCTGCTCGACGCCGGGGTGGGACGGCTCGACGCGGTACTCTATACCCATGCCCATGCCGATCACGTCCATGGGCTCGACGATCTGCGGATGATCGTCATGAACATGCGCAGCCGCCTGCCGGTCTGGGCCGACGCCCCCACCAAGGCAGCGCTTCTCGACCGGTTCGGCTATGCCTTCATCCGCCCCGAAGGCTCGCTCTACCCGCCGATCCTCGACATGCATGACATCACCGGCAATATCGAGATCGACGGCGCCGGGGGGCGGCTCACCTTCACCCCGTTCAGCGTCGCCCACGGCCCGATCGACGCGCTCGGCTTTCGCATGCATGACGTGGCCTACCTGCCCGATGTCTCGGAAATCCCCAATCCGGCCTGGGCGCATCTCGACAATCTCACCTGCTGGATCGTCGATGCTCTGCGCCGCGACCCGCATCCGACCCACAGCCATCTGGCGCGCACCCTCGAATGGATCGGGCGGATCGCCCCGAAAAGCGCGGTGCTCACCAACATGCACAACGATCTCGACTACGCGACCCTTGCCGCCGAGCTTCCCGCCCATATCCGGCCGGCCTTCGACGGGCTGCAGCTCACCTTCCCGCTGACCTGATCTCCGGCTTCTTCTGACCTGAAATACCTCACGGGGGTCCGGGGGTGTGAAACCCCCGGCAGCGCTTCTTCCTTGATTCTGCCGCAGTGCTTCGGGGCACCCGACCGGGGACAGGGCGCCAGCCAGATGATGCGCAAATGCAACGGCGCGCCCGCCCCGCGACCATGACCCGGCCCCCTGAAAAGCCACGCGGAAACGCGGCGAAAAACCCGGGCCGGAACGTCACCGTGCCCGGAGCGAACCCGCTTTTCTCGAAATAAATTATCATTTTAAATCAATGTGGTGCGGGTGAAGGGACTTGAACCCCCACGCCTTGCGGCGCCAGAACCTAAATCTGGTGCGTCTACCAATTCCGCCACACCCGCACGCGCTGCGCGGGGCTTGCCCGACACAGATCGCCTGCTGCGTATCAAACATGAAGCGCTTAGGCGAGAGCAAAAAGACGGGACATTAATCGGATCTTTGCCTAGACTCGGCACAACCTGAGGCAGGTAAGCAGAGAGAACGCCCATGAAACCGAATACGGTCGGGCGCGTTGGCGGACAGGATCCGCACACGGGCCAATTCAGGCCCTATGCCAGTCTGGATACCGGGCTGGTGCAGGGCAGCATGTTGCTGACGCTCGAAGGCGAGATACCGGTGGAGTATCTCTCGCCCGGCGACAGGCTGATCACCCGCGATTGCGGCATGTCCCGCGTCACCCATATCCAGCGCAGCACCCGCCGGGTCCGGACCATCGCGCTGGCGGCGGGCTCGCTCGGCCATACCCGGCCCGAACGCGATGCCCTGCTGGCCGGGGACCAGATGGTGCTGATCCGCGACTGGCGCGCGCGGGCGCTGTTCAATTCCGCCCGCGCGCTGGTCGCGGCGCGCTCCCTGATCGACGGTGAATTCATCACCGATCTCGGCACCAGGGAACAGACCCTCTACCAGATCTTCTGCGACGGTCCGCATATCCTTTATGCCGACGGTCTCGAACTCGGCACCGCCGATGCGGCAAGGGCGCCCGGCGCCGTGCTGCACGCCGCCTGAGCTCAGATCCCGAGCCGGTTCATCACCCGCGGCAGACGTTCGGGCAGATCCTCGGCAATCAGCCCGGCGCCGAAATCGAGCGCGCATTCCACATGCAGCCAGACCGCCAGCTCCGCCGCCTGGCGCGGCGCCAGCCCGCGGGCGCGCAGCCCGGTCACGAAACCCGCCAGCACATCCCCGGCCCCGGCGGTGGCGAGCCAGGGTGCCGCCCGCTCTCCCGTCGCCCGGTGCCGCGCAATCGCACCGTCCGGCCCGGCCACGCAGGTCTCGCTGCCCTTGAGGATCACCCAGGCCCCGGCCCGCGCCGCCGCCTTGCCCGCCGCCTCGGCCCTGCCCATGCCCGCCTCCAGCGCCGTGGCGAGATCCGGAAACAGCCGGGCGAATTCACCGCCATGCGGCGTCAGCACGCAGCCAGGATGCAGCCACCCGAACAGCGCCGCATCCCGCGCCAAGAGCGTCAGCGCATCGGCATCGATCACCAGCCCCCGACCGCTGCGTAGCGCAGATGCCAGAAGCGCACCCTGCCGTTCGCCAAGCCCGAACCCCGGCCCGAGACAGAGGATATTGATCCGCTCATCCTCCAAAATCGCTTCGAGCGCCGCCGCATCCGCGACCCGGGCGAGCATCAGCGCCCGGATCTGCGTTGCCACCTCGAGTTGCGCCGCGGGCGGCACCCCGAGCGTCACCGCCCCGGCGCCGATGCGCAACGCCCCGCGCGCCGCGAGCAGCGCCGCGCCGCTGCGCCCTGCGCCGCCGCTCAGCACCAGCGCATGGCCGTGATCGTATTTATGGCCCTGCCGCTTGCGCAGTACGGCAAGGTCCAGATGTTCCCGCGCGATGCTCCTCACGTCCATTTCACACTCCCTGCGCGCATCGCCCGCCCGGCCTCATGTCGCCACGCCGCGCGCAGCTGATTTTCATTTCCGCCCAAAATTTGGGCGACCTGCCCAAACCGCAGGCAGCAGTCCCGGCATCGGCCGGTTTGCGCCGTCCTGCGCCCGCCTGCCCATGGCGTCGATCCTCACAAGATGGGAGGTAGGGCGCAACAGGTGCGAGTCATATTGCGGAGAGCCAGCATGAAGAAGATCGAAGCCATCATCAAACCGTTCAAACTCGACGAGGTGAAAGAGGCGCTGCAGGATATCGGTGTGCAGGGCCTTTCGGTGATCGAAGTCAAGGGCTTCGGCCGCCAGAAGGGCCATACCGAGCTTTACCGCGGCGCCGAATATGTCGTCGATTTCCTGCCCAAGGTGAAGATCGAGGTGGTGCTCGACGATGATCAGGTCGATGCCGCCATCGAGGCCATCGTCGATGCGGCCAAGACCGAGAAGATCGGCGACGGCAAGATCTTCGTTTCGCCCATCGAACAGACCATCCGCATCCGTACCGGCGAGACCGGCTCGGACGCGCTGTAAGCTACCCAGAAAGAAAGAGGCCATTTCCATGGACAACAAGGCGTTCCTGAAGAAGATCAAGGACGAGGATATCGAATATGTCGACATCCGCTTCACCGACACCCGCGGCACGTTGCAGCATGTCACCGTGGTCAACGACCTCGTGGACGAGGATTTCCTCGAAGAGGGTTTCATGTTCGACGGCTCCTCGATTGCCGGCTGGAAGAGCATCGAAGCCTCCGACATGAAGCTGATGCCCGACGTCGCCTCGGCCTATGTCGACCCGTTCTATGCCGAGAAGACGATCTGCGTGCATTGCTCCATCGTCGAGCCCGACACCGGCGAAAGCTATGAGCGCGACCCGCGCGGCACCGCCGAGAAGGCCGAGGCCTACCTCAAGTCCTCCGGCATCGGCGACACCGCCTTCTTCGGTCCCGAAGCCGAGTTCTTCCTCTTTGACGACGTGAAATTCTCCAACACCATCAACAAGGTATCCTACGAAGTTGATGCCTCCGACGGCTCTTGGAACTCCGACACCGATTACGAGATGGGCAACATGGGCCACCGCCCGGGGCTCAAGGGCGGCTATTTCCCGGTCAACCCCACCGACGAGGCGCAGGACCTGCGCGCCGAGATGCTCTCGACCATGAAACGCCTCGGCATGAAGGTCGACAAGCATCACCACGAGGTCGGCTCCTGTCAGCACGAGCTCGGGCTGATCTTCGGCACGCTCACCGAACAGGCCGACGAGATCCAGAAATACAAGTACATCATCCACAACGTCGCCCATGCCTATGGCAAGTCGGCGACCTTCATGCCCAAGCCGATCTTCGGCGACAACGGCTCGGGGATGCATGTCAACATGTCGATCTGGAAGGACGGCAAGCCGCTGTTCGCCGGCGACAAATACGCCGATCTCAGCAACGAGGCGCTGTGGTTCATCGGCGGCATCCTGACCCATGCCAAGGCGCTCAACGCCTTCACCAACCCAACCACCAACAGCTACAAGCGCCTGATCCCCGGTTTCGAGGCCCCGGTGCTGCGCGCCTATTCCGCGCGCAACCGCTCGGGCTGCGTACGGATCCCGTGGACCGAAAGCCCGAAAGCCAAGCGCGTCGAGGCCCGTTTCCCCGATCCGGCGGCCAACCCCTACCTGTGCTTTGCCGCGCTGCTGATGGCCGGTCTCGACGGCATCAAGAACAAGATCGATCCGGGCGAGGCGATGGACAAGAACCTCTATGACCTGCCCGCCGAGGAGCTCAAGGAAATCCCGACCGTCTGCGGCTCCCTGCGCGAGGCGATGGAAGAGCTCGAACGCGACATGGACTTCCTGCTCGCCGGGGATGTCTTCACCCGCGACCAGGTCGAAGGCTACATCGCGTTGAAGATGGACGAGGTCCACAAGTTCGAACAGACCCCGCACCCGGTCGAATTCGGCATGTATTACTCCTGCTGAGCCGACCGGCACCGCAGAGATCAGGGCGCTCCCCCGGGGGCGCCCTTTCCGCATCCTGATCGCCGAACCTGCCGCAACCTGCGCGCGACTGTGCCGCAAATGCCTCAGGAGGCGCCATTTCCTTTGCTTGTCAGCGGCTCCGGGCTAGTCTCAGTGCAACGTCAATATAAGAGGTTTCACATGCGCCCCCTAAGTACCGTACTCATCTCCCTGGCCCTGTCCGGCGCCCTCGCCGCCCCGGCGGCAGCAGCAGCCTGCGGCAACAATGCCAACGGTTTCAACAGCTGGAAATCCGGCTTCGCCGATACCGCCGCGGCCAACGGGGTGAAGCAGCGCGGGCTCGAGGCACTGGCCAATGCGCGCTACGCCTCCGGCACGATCCACGCCGACCGCAACCAGAAATCCTTCAACTATTCGCTGCAGAAATTCATGCAGATCCGCGGCGCCGACACGATCGTCGCCCAGGGCCGCAAGCGCAAGGCGCGCGATTCCGGCTTCTATCAATCGCTCGAACAGCGCTTCGGCGTTCCGGCCGGGGTGCTTCTGGCGATCCACGGGATGGAGACCGGCTTCGGCGGATTCATGGGCGACAGCGCCGTCGTCTCCGCGATCACCACGCTCGCCTATGATTGCCGCCGCTCGGATTTCTTCATCCCGCACGCGATCGGCGCGCTCAAACTGGTCGATCAGGGCGCCATCACCGGCGCCACCAAGGGCGCCAAACACGGCGAACTCGGCCATACCCAGTTCCTGCCCGGCAATGCGCTGCGTTACGGTGTCGACGGTTCCGGCGACGGGCGGGTCGATTTCTATAACCAGGCCGACGCGCTGGCCTCGACCGCCAATTTCCTGCGCCAGAAGGGCTGGCAGCCCGGCGTCGGCTATCAGGAAGGTCAGGCAAACTTCAACGTGATCAAGCAATGGAACGCTGCGGGCGTCTACCAGAAGGCGATCGCGATCATGGCTGCCCGTATCGACGGCTGAGCCCCCGGGCTGCGCTCCCCCTCGGGGCGCAGCCTCCCGCTTCTTCATGCCCCAAATACTCATCCACCCCGACGGCAAGCGCAGCGCCGACTGACGCGCACAATGTCGAAAACGACCTCAGGCAACGTCGCTTTCAAGGGATGCAGCGCGCGTTCTTTCAGGCAGGCTGGTCCCGACAGAGGGAGCCCGCCGATGACCGCCCATTACAGCAGCCAGCGCAAGATCACCCCGCATGCCCCGCCGACGCCCCGCGCCGCGCCCCCCGACAATGACCGGATGGAGATCGGCCCGACCCGCCTGGCCCTAGACGAATGGGCAGAGGCCGGGCTCGCCTTGCCGGACCTGCCGGAAATGCGTCGTTACCGCTGGGACCGGCTGACTCGCCACATCGTCGCGCGCGATTATGGCGGGCTGTTGATGTTCGACCCGCTCAACATCCGCTACGCCACCGACAGCACCAACATGCAGCTCTGGAACACCCACAACCCGTTCCGCGCCGTGCTGCTCTGCGCCGATGGCCATATGGTGATCTGGGATTACAAGAACGCGCCCTTTCTCAGCGGATTCAACCCGCTGGTCCGTGAACGCCGCTCCGGCGCCGATCTGTTCTATTTCGACCGGGGCGACCGGATCGACGTGGCGGCGGATGTCTTCGCCAACGAGGTCCGCGCCCTGATCGAGGCCCATGGCGGCAACAACAAGCGGCTCGCCGTGGACAAGATCATGCTGCACGGCCTGCGCGCGCTGGAAGCGCAGGGGTTCGAGGTCAAGGACGGCGAAGAGGTCACCGAAAAATCCCGCTCGGTCAAGGGCCCCGAAGAGATCAAGGCGATGCGCTGCGCCTCCCATGCCTGCGAAACCGCCGTGCGGATGATGGAGGATTTCGCCCGCGCCGAAGTGCCCAATGGCGAGACCAGCGAAGATGACATCTGGGCGGTGCTCCATGCTGAAAACATCCGCCGCGGCGGCGAGTGGATCGAGACCCGCCTGCTCGCCTCCGGCCCGCGCACCAACCCGTGGTTCCAAGAATGCGGACCCCGCATCACCCAGCCCGATGAAATCATCTCCTTCGACACCGACCTTGTCGGCGCCTACGGCATCTGCATCGACATTTCGCGCAGCTGGTGGATCGGCGACACCGCCCCGCGCCCCGACATGGTCTACGCCATGCAACATGCCCATGAACATATCATGAGCAACATGGCGCTGCTCGGACCCGGCGTGATGATCCCCGAGCTGACCGCCAATTGCCATCAGCTCGCCCCGCAATTCCAGAGGCAGAAATACGGCTGCATGATGCATGGCGTCGGGCTCTGCGACGAATGGCCGAACGTCTCCTACCCCGACAAGGCGGTGCCGGGCGCCTTCGATTACCCGCTCGAGCCCGGCATGGTGCTCTGCGTCGAGGCGCTGGTCTCCCCCGAGGGCGGCGATTTCTCGATCAAGCTCGAGGATCAGGTGCTGATCACCGAAGACGGTTTCGAGAACCTGACCCGCTATCCTTTCGACGCGGCACTGATGGGCGGCTGAACCGCCCTATTGCCCCAATGCCTGCCCCAGATCGGCGATCAGATCGCCCGCATCCTCGATCCCCACTGACAGCCGCAACAGCCCTTCCGGTATGCCGGTATGCGGCTCGATCGTGTGACGATGCTCGACCAGCGATTCGACCCCGCCGAGCGAGGTGGCGCGATGGAACAGCTGCAACCGCCCGGCCACATTCAACGCCGCCTCCACCCCGCCCCGCACCACCAGCGAGAGCAGGCAGCCAAAGCCCTCCGCCATCTGCCGGGCCGCGACCTCGTGACCGGGGTGATCCGGCAGACCGGGATAGAACACCTGCTCCACCTGCGGATGATCGGCAAGGAATTCCGCCAGCGCCTGCGCATTGCGCGACATCTCCCGTATCCGCAGCGGCAGCGTGCGCATCCCGCGGGTCAGCAGCCAGGCCTCGAACGGCCCTAGCACCGCCCCGGCCGAGCCGCGATCCTCGACGATCTCCTGCCAGATCTGATCCTGCGGATCATTGGTCGAAAGCGCCCCGGCCAAAACGTCCGAATGTCCGTTGATCCCCTTCGTCGCCGAATGCATGACGATATCCGCCCCCAGCGACAGCGGCTGGCTCAGCACCGGGCTCGCGGCGGTCGAATCGACCACCAGCAGTGCCCCGACGCCGTGACAGATCTCCGCCGCCCGCGCCACATCGGTGATCCGCAGCCAGGGGTTGGACGGCGTCTCGACCCAGACCAGCGCCGGACGATGCTCCTTGCAGGCCGCCTCCAGCGCTGCCGGATCGCTGGCCTCGACCTCTTCCAGCCCGATGCCGCGCCGCTCGCAAAACTTGCGGATCCACTGCGTCGTGCCCCAATAGATCTGGCTCTGCACCAACACCCGCGTGCCGGTCTCCAATGCGCGGAACAGGGCCGCCGTCGCCGCCATGCCGGAGGGAAAGAGCAAGGTCTCCCGCGCCCCTTCGAGCTTGCTCAACACCTGTTCGGCAATCCGCGTATTCTCGTTGTGATAGCGCAGATACATGTTGTCGCCCTGCATCTTGCGATATTCCTCGTCGCGCCCGAAGGTCGTCGCCACATGCACCGCCGGTACCACCCCGGCGGTGGCGAGATCCGTGGCCCCGCCCGCATGGGCGGCGATGGTGGCAGGGTGAAGGCGGGGTCTGTCGGTCTCGTCCATGGCGTCTCTCTCCTCGCAGCGCTCCGGCCCCACCGTGCTACACCGGCTTGACGCGTCGGGCAAAACCTCTTTCACCCTCCCCGCTGCGCCGGTCATCTCACGCCCCCGTGAGCCCCGCGACCCGGTCCTTGCAGCCGCCCGCCCGAAGGCCCACCATTGCCCGACAGACCCGGCAGCGCAGCAACGGAGACAATTCATGGCGATCGAGCGTTTCACCTTTCCCGGCCATGACGGCAGCCAGCTCGACGCGCGGCTCGACCTGCCCGAGGGGCCGCATCTGGCCACGGCGCTGTTCGCCCATTGCTTCACCTGCGGCAAGGACATCGTCGCGGCCCGGCGCATCGCCGCCCGGCTGGCGGGCATGGGGATCGCCGTGCTGCGCTTCGATTTCACCGGGCTCGGCCATTCGGAGGGCGAATTCGTCAACACTTCCTTCACCTCCAACGTGCAGGACCTGGTCGCCGCCTGCCGCCACCTCACCGCGCAGAACATGGCGCCAAGCCTGCTGATCGGCCATTCGCTGGGCGGCGCGGCCGTGCTGAAGGCCGCCCCCCGGATCCCCGGCATCAGGGCGGTCGCCACGCTCGGCGCCCCGATGGACCCGAGCCATGTGACCGAAAGCTTCGCCGAGGCCCTGCCCGAAATCCGCGCCAGGGGCGAAGCCGAGGTCTGCCTTGCCGGGCGCCCCTTCCGCATCGGCAGCAAATTCGTGGAAGACATCGGCGCCGCCGCGCTGCGCGACGCGCTCGCCTCCCTCAGGGCCGCCCTGCTGGTGCTGCACGCGCCGCGCGACGCGCAGGTCGGCATCGAAAACGCGGCCGAGATCTTCACCGCCGCCAAACACCCCAAGAGCTTCGTCACCCTCGATGACGCGGACCACCTGATCACCCGCCCGGCGGATGCCGAATATGCCGCCGAGATCATCGCCACCTGGTCGGCCCGCTATCTCGACCTGCAACCCCCGGCACCGCCCCCCGCCGCCCCCGAAGGCGTATTGCGCGTCAGCGAGGCCGACCCGGACGGCTTCCTGCAGGACATCCAGTCCGGCCCGCATCACCATATCCTCGCCGATGAACCGCTGGCCTATGGCGGCACAAACCGTGGCCTCACCCCCTATGGGCTGCTCTCCGCCGGTCCCGGCGCCTGCACCTCGATGACGATCCGCATGTATGCACGGCGCAAGGGCTGGCCCCTGACCCATGTCAGCGTCGATATCTGTCATGACAAGGTCCATGCCCAGGACGCCGAGACCGGCAGCGGCGACAAGATCGACACCTGGCGTCGCCGCATCCGGCTTGAGGGCGACCTCAGCGAAGAGCAACGCCAGCGCCTGCGCGAGATCGCCGACAAATGCCCGGTCCACCGCAGCCTCGAGCGCAGCTCGCATGTGCAGACCGAGCTGCTTCCCGCGCAAACCTGACCCCGCTTCTCTATGCCCGCCAATACTCCGGGGGAATCGCCCCGCCGGGGCGATGGGGGTCGGCCCCCGGACAGCGCCGACGCCTGGCTACCCCGCCCCGCGCCCTTGTTCTCGGGCGCGCCGCGGTCTATTGCCCTGCTGACCTCTGCCAAACGCGAAAAGGTATTGCCGATGATCCCCCGCTATTCCCGCCCCGACATGGTCGCCATCTGGTCGCCCGAGACCAAGTTCCGCATCTGGTACGAGATCGAGGCCCATGCCTGTGACGCGATGGCCGATATCGGGGTGATCCCGCGCGAGAACGCCGAGGCGGTCTGGAAGGCCAAGGATGTCACTTTCGACGTCGCCCGGATCGACGAGATCGAGGCGGTGACCAAGCACGACGTGATCGCCTTCCTCACCCATCTGGCGGAGCATGTGGGCAGTGACGAAGCCCGCTTCGTGCATCAGGGCATGACCTCCTCGGACGTGCTCGACACCTGTTTCAACGTCCAGCTCACCCGCGCCGCCGACATCCTGATCGCCGATATGGAGGCGCTGCTCGCCGCGCTGAAGCGCCGCGCGCTCGAGCACAAGGACACGGTGCGCATCGGGCGCAGCCACGGCATCCACGCCGAGCCCACCACCATGGGCCTGACCTTCGCGCGGTTCTATGCGGAAATGGACCGCAACCTCGCACGTCTCAAGGTCGCCCGCGCCGAGATCGCCACCGGCGCAATCTCCGGTGCCGTCGGCACCTTCGCCAATATCGACCCGGCCGTCGAGGAACATGTCTGCGAAAAACTCGGCCTCGCGCCCGAGCCGATCTCCACCCAGGTGATCCCGCGCGACCGCCACGCCGCCTTCTTCGCCGCACTCGGCGTCGTCGGATCCTCGATCGAGAACATCGCCACCGAGATCCGCCACATGCAGCGCACCGAAGTGCTGGAGGCCGAGGAATTCTTCTCCGCCGGCCAGAAGGGCTCCTCGGCGATGCCCCACAAGCGCAACCCGGTGCTGACCGAGAACCTCACCGGCCTGGCGCGTCTGGTGCGCATGGCGGTGATTCCGGCGATGGAGAACGTCGCCCTCTGGCACGAGCGCGACATCTCGCATTCCTCGGTCGAGCGCAACATCGGCCCGGACACCACCATCACCCTCGATTTCGCCCTGGCGCGGTTGACCCAGGTGATCGACAAGCTGGTGATCTATCCCGACAACATGCTGGCGAACATGAACAAGTTCCGCGGGCTGGTCATGTCGCAGCGGGTGCTGCTGGCGCTGACCCAGGCGGGCGTCAGCCGCGAGGACGCCTATAAACTGGTGCAGCGCAATGCCATGAAGGTCTGGGAACAGGGCAAGGATTTCAAGACCGAGCTGCTCGCCGACGAAGACGTGCTGAAGGCGCTTTCGGTCGAGGAGATCGAGGAGAAATTCGACCTCGGCTATCATACCAAACATGTCGACACGATCTTCGCCCGCGTCTTTCGGGATTGAATAGGCGCCGCGCCGCCGGGGAACCGGGTGGCGCGGCAAACTTCTTCGCGAATTGCGCGCGCCGGTGTATCCTGCCTGCGCAGATCGAAGGAGTAGCACGATGAAACTGAGAATTGCCCTGACCGCCCTGATACTTTCCCTGCCGAGCCTCGCCGCCGCCGCGGGCTGCAGCCATGACCGCCGGGTCATGTCCTGTGCCGAGGGCACGGTCTATGATCACGCCACCGGCACCTGCGTGAGCGACGCGACGACCTGACCGCCTGAGCGGCGGCCCCGGGCCCGCAGATGACCTCAGCGGCCCTGATCCCTCACCTGCCGCCCTTCCCGGCGGGGCCGGAAATGGTGCGCCCCATGTGAGAGGTCGGCCCGGCGCCGGACAGTCGATTTCAGCTTTTTTTCATCTTTCCCGCCCATATTCGCCTGCGACATTCGGGAGGGCGAAGATGCAGGACATGGTGGCGTTGGGCCAGCGCGGCACCGGCCTCGTGGCACCGGGCGGCGCGCCGCCGCAGCGGCTCAGCCGCAAGGCCAAGGCAGCGATCGTTGTGCGGCTGTTGCTGAGCGAGGGCGCCGACATCCCGCTCGAGGAATTGCCGGAGGATCTGCAGGCCAGCCTGACCGAACAGATGGGCGCCCTGCGCCGGGTCGATCGCGCGACGCTGAGCGCCGTGGTCAGCGAATTTCTCGATGAGCTCGACGGCGTCGGCCTGTCCTTCAGCGGCGGGCTCGTCGGCGCGCTCGACATGCTCGACGGCAAGATCAGCAAACATACCGCCGCGCGGCTGCGCCGGGAGGCCAGGGTGCGGGCGCTCGGCGATCCTTGGGAAAGCCTCTGCGGGCTTGACGCGGACAGGCTGCTGCCGGTGCTGGAGAACGAGAGCGTCGAAGTGGCGGCGGTGATGCTCTCGAAACTGCCGGTCGCCACCGCCGCGGCGCTGCTCGGCCGTCTCCCCGGACCGCAGGCGCGGCGCATCACCTATGCCGTCTCCCTGACCGGCGCGGTCACCCCCGAAGCGGTGGAGCGGATCGGCCTGTCGCTCGCCGCCCAGCTCGAACATCAGCCGCCCCGCGCCTTTGACGCCGATCCGGTGGAGCGCGTCGGCGCGATCCTCAATTCCTCGACCTCGCTGACCCGCGATGACGTGCTCGAAGGGCTGCAGGAGAGCGACGAGGGTTTCGCGGAGGCGGTGCGCCGGGCGATCTTCACCTTCGCCAATATCCCCGAGCGCGTCGCCCCGCGCGACATTCCCCGCATCCTGCGCGCGGTCGATCCCGGCGCCCTGCTCACCGCGCTGGCCGGAGCGGAAGCCGCCGGTCAGCAGCCGGTGGCCGATTTCATCCTTTCCAACATGTCGGGCCGCATGGCCGACCAGCTGCGCGAGGACATCGGAGAGGCCGGCAAGGTCAAACCCGCAGCGGCGGAGGAGGCAATGGCGGCGGTCGTCACCGCGATCCGCGCGCTCGAGGCAACCGGCGACGTGGTGCTGCTGAGCGGCGAGGAGGACGGGGAAGCGGGCTGACGCCGCCGCTGCCCGGCTCGGCCGCGCATACGGCGCCGCGCCTGTCGCCTTGTTGCGCCGCGCCGCGCAGGCTATGTCTGGGGGTCATTATCCACAGCCGCAGAGCCCCATGTCAGACCAGCCCCTGCAAGCGCCCCGGTTTTCCCTGCGCAAGACCTCGCATTACCTCACCAACGCGGTGATCGTCGCGGTGATCCGGCTGGCGCTCGCCCTGCCCTACCGGGCGCGTGTGGGTTTCGTCGGCTGGCTGGTACAGCATGTGATCGGGCCGCTCGCGGGCTACCGGCGCCGGGCGCTCGACAATCTGGCGCTGGTCTGGCCCGACCTGCCCGCAGCACGTCGCGCCGAAATCGCGTCGGCCTGTCTCAACAATGTCGGGCGCAGCTTCATCGAGAATTACTCGCCCGGCGATTTTCCCGCCCGCATGTCGCAGAACCGATTGCAGGGGCCGGGCGTCGCCGCCCTGCAGCAGGCCGCCGAGGCCGGGCGCCCGGTGGTCCTGGTGACCGGGCATTTCGGCAATTACGAGGCGACGCGCGCCGCGCTGGTGGCGCGGGGTTTTGACATCGGCGGGCTCTACCGCGACATGAAAAACCCCTATTTCAACGCCCATTACGTCAAGACGATGGAGTCGTTCGGCGGCCCCGTCTTCGCCCAGGGGCGGCGCGGCACCGCCGGTTTCGTGCGCCATCTCAAGGACGGCGGCCAGCTTGTACTGCTCTTCGACCAGCATGTCTTCGGCGCGCCGCAGCTCGATTTCCTCGGTCTTCCGGCAAATACCGCGCTTTCCGCCGCCGAGCTGGCGCTGCGCTATGACGCGCTGCTGATCCCGTTCTACGGCATTCGCCAGCCCGACGGGATCGGGTTCGAGACCGTGCTGGAAGCCCCGGTGAAGCATGACGATGCGAGGGCGATGACCCAGCGGCTCAACGATTCCCTTGCCGCGCGGGTCCGTGAACATCCCGAACAATGGTTCTGGGTCCATCGGCGCTGGCGTATCAAGCGCTGACCACCGGGCAACCAGCGCCCTAGCGCAGCCGCGCCGCCGCCACGATCGCCCCGGCCGGATGGCGCTGGATCAGCACCACCACCGGCTTGTCCCCGGCAAGCTGCGCGGTCAGCTCGAGCGGCGCCTGCCCGTCCCATCCTGCCAGATGCCGCCAGCCTTCGACCACATTGGTATATTTGAGCAAGCGACCCGCGTTCTCGCCGCGTTCGATCCTGACGCTGCGTGCGGGACTGTAGCGCAGCAGATGCACGTCGAATGTCCCCTCCAGCCCCGGATCGCCCTGCGCATTGATGCGCAGCGCGCCATTCTCGCGGTGCAGCTCCAGCGTCACGCGCTGCGGTGCCGCGCGATGCTTGGCGATCGCCGCGGCGAGCTGCTCGGGCTTGGCGCCCATGATGTCGCTCTGTCCCTGCACGATCATCTCGGGCGTATAGATCATCCGCCGCCCCTGCGCCTTGGCATAGGCGCGCTGCCGGTCGGCATGGGCGGGCACGGCGAATAAATCCGCCCAGCCGATGTAATCCCAGTAATCCACATGCAGCGCCAGCGCGATGACATCGCCGCGCGGCGCCAGTTCTGCCAGCAGCGCATCGGCCGCCGGACAGGCGGAACATCCCTGCGACGTATAGAGTTCGACCACCACCGGACGCGGCCCCGCCCAAAGCGCCCCGGCAAGGCCAAGGATCAGGGTGGCGGTATAAAGCAGCAAACGGGTCATGCGGTTCCGGCGTGGTTTGTCGACTGTGGCTGCCGGTGTACCCCCGCGGAGCGGGAAAAACCAATCAATGTTTCTTGAGGGGAAGCACCGCCGCCCCTTCAAATTCAGTACACAATGGTATACATTTTGCGGCGGACAGCCGCGATAGCAGTTGAAACGCAGCCTGCGATACGGCATTGAAGCGGCAAGCACTGCCACCCATTCATAAAAGGGAGCCATCCATGACAATCACCGTTGGTCAGGACACAGCCAAGACCCGCAAGACGTTGCGCAGTGGCGATCAATCCGTCGCCTATTACTCGATCCCCGCCGCGCAGGACGCCGGTCTGGGCGATTTCTCCCGCCTGCCCGCCGCGCTGAAGGTGGTGCTGGAAAACATGCTGCGCTTCGAGGATGGCAAGACCGTCACCGTGGACGATATCAAGGCCTTCGCCGAATGGGGTGCCAAGGGCGGGCGCAACCCCCGCGAAATCGCCTATCGCCCGGCCCGCGTGCTGATGCAGGATTTCACCGGCGTTCCGGCGGTGGTCGATCTCGCGGCAATGCGCGACGGTATCGTCGCGCTCGGCGGTGACGCGGAGAAGATCAACCCGCTGAACCCGGTCGATCTGGTCATCGACCACTCCGTGATGATCGACGAATTCGGCAACCCGCGCGCCTTCCAGATGAACGTGGACCGCGAGTATGAACGCAACATCGAACGCTACACCTTCCTGAAATGGGGTCAGAAGGCGTTCAACAACTTCCGCGTGGTGCCGCCCGGCACCGGCATCTGCCACCAGGTCAACCTTGAATACCTCAGCCAGACGATCTGGACCGACAAAGACCAGAATGGCGAGGAAGTGGCCTATCCCGACACGCTTGTGGGCACCGACAGCCACACCACCATGGTCAACGGCGCTGCCGTTCTGGGCTGGGGCGTCGGCGGGATCGAGGCAGAAGCCGCGATGCTGGGTCAGCCGATCTCCATGCTGATCCCCGAGGTCGTCGGTTTCGAGCTGACCGGCCGCATGATGGAAGGCACCACCGGCACCGACCTCGTGCTGAAAGTCGTGGAAATGCTGCGCGAGAAGGGCGTCGTCGGTAAGTTCGTTGAATTCTACGGCGAGGGTCTGGATCACCTGCCGCTCGCCGACCGCGCAACCATCGCCAACATGGCCCCCGAATACGGCGCAACCTGCGGTTTCTTCCCGATCGACGACGAGACCCTGCGCTACCTCACCAACACCGGCCGCGACAAGGATCGCGTCGCGCTGGTCAAGGCCTATGCCAAGGAAAACGGCATGTGGCGCGGTGCCGACTATGCGCCGGTCTATACCGACACGCTCACCCTCGACATGGGCAGCATCGTCCCGGCGATCTCGGGCCCCAAACGCCCGCAGGATTACATCGCCCTGACCTCCGCCCATACCGCCTTTGCCGAATATGTGAAGGGCATCCGCGAGGGCAAGGACGCCTCGGCCAATGCCGAAGTCCGCTGGGAAGGCGAAGGCGGCCAGCCCGAGCCGCGCACGATCCCCGGTGACGAGGGCCACCACGCCCGCGGCTACGTGCAGACCGACGACGGCCATTATCAGCTCCACGACGGTTCCATCGTGATCGCCTCGATCACCTCCTGCACCAACACCTCCAACCCCTATGTGATGATCGGAGCTGGCCTCGTGGCCCGCAAGGCCCGCGCGCTCGGCCTGACCCGCAAGCCCTGGGTAAAAACCTCGCTGGCCCCCGGCTCGCAGGTCGTGTCGCATTACCTCGAGGCCGCGGGCCTGCAGGAAGACCTCGACGCCATCGGTTTCAACCTGGTCGGCTATGGCTGCACCACCTGTATCGGCAACTCCGGCCCGCTGGAGCCCGAGATCAGCAAGGCGATCAATGATTACGACCTGATCGGCACCTCGGTCCTCTCCGGCAACCGCAACTTCGAGGGCCGGATCTCGCCCGACGTGCGCGCCAACTACCTCGCCTCCCCGCCGCTCGTCGTGGCCTATGCGCTGGTCGGTGACATGAACCACGATCTGGCCAACAGCCCGCTCGGGCAGGACAAGGACGGTAACGACGTCTACCTGAAAGACATCTGGCCCTCGACCAAGGAAATCGCCGAGCTGGTCGAGAAAACCGTGACCCGCGAAGCCTTCCAGGAGAAATACGCCGACGTCTTCAAGGGCGACGAGAAATGGCAGGCGGTCGAAACCACCGACAGCATGACCTATGACTGGCCGCCGCAATCGACCTATGTGCAGAACCCGCCCTATTTCCAGGGCATGTCGCCGGAGCCGGGCACGATCACCAATATCGAGAACGCCAAAGTGCTCGCCGTGCTGGGTGACATGATCACCACCGACCACATCTCCCCGGCCGGTTCCTTCAAGGAGACCACTCCTGCCGGTCAATATCTGGTCGAGCGTCAGGTGCCGGTGCGTGAATTCAACTCCTATGGCAGCCGTCGCGGCAACCACGAGGTGATGATGCGCGGTACCTTCGCCAATATCCGCATCAAGAACGAGATGCTCGATGGCGTCGAGGGCGGCTATACCAAGGGCCCGGATGGGCAGCAGACCTCGATCTTCGAGGCGGCCATGGCGCATCAGGAAAACGGCACGCCGCTGGTGATCTTCGGCGGCGAGCAATACGGTGCCGGTTCCTCGCGCGACTGGGCGGCCAAGGGCACGGCCCTGCTCGGCGTGAAGGCGGTGATCGCCGAGAATTTCGAGCGCATCCACCGCTCGAACCTCGTCGGCATGGGGGTCATCCCCTTCGAATTCACCGGCGGTGACACGCGCAAGACGCTGGGCCTGACCGGGGAGGAGAGTGTCTCGATCTCCGGGCTCGACAGCATCAAGCCGCTGCAGGAAGTGCCCTGCAAGATCACCATGGCCGATGGCAGCGTGAAGGAGATCACCCTGAAGTGCCGCATCGATACCGCCATCGAGATCGAATATATCGAGCATGGCGGCGTGCTGCATTACGTGCTGCGCAACCTGGCGAAATCCGCCTGAACCCGGCGGCGCGCCGGTCAGCCGATGGGTTGATCGGCGCAATGCCGGTTCACACCGGACCTGCCGGAACGGATAATGGCTCCCGAGTTCCTCGGGAGCCATTTTTTTGTTGTAATCAAGCCTCACGGGACGAGGCTTCGCACTGGTTACTGTTCTGAAAGCCTTTTGGCCTTTCACAACCTATGCAAGATATTGCGCAGGAATATGTTAATATAAGGTGAATTGGTATGGCTTTGACAACAGAACAGCAGATGCTGGTCGAACAACGGCTGAGCAATGAGAAGAAATCGGTCGGGGTGGCCTATCTTCTGTGGTTCTTCACCGGCTGGATCGGCGGCCATCGCTTCTATCTCGGCAAGATCGGCTCGGGCGTCGCGATGCTGATCCTGACGATCCTCGGCTGGCTGACCTTCACCATCCTGATCGGCTTCGTGTTCTTCGCCGTGGTCGCCATCTGGGCGCTGATCGACCTGTTCCTGATCCCCGGCATGATCGACAATGACCAGCGAGCCAAGCGCCTGCGCATCAGCAACGACATGATGTCCGCCTCCGGCCTGCCCGCCGACCCGGCCACCTGACCGCCAGGACGGGGGCGCCGCGATCCGCGCGCCCCTATCCTATTGCTCAAGCGCCTCGCGCAGGGCCGGAACGAAGCGCTGCTCGTAATCGCTGCCGATCAGCGGCCCGGCAAAGCGGAACAGCACATTGCCCGCACCATCGACGATGAAGGTCTCCGGCGGCGCCGTGACGCCCCAGTCGATCGCGTTGCGCCCCTGCGGATCGAATCCGACCCCGAGGAACGGATTGGCCGATTCGCGCAGGTAATCGGTGGCGTTGCCCTCGGTATCCTTGAAATTGACCCCGACGATGCGGATCCCCTTGGCCTGCATCTCCAGCAGCTTGGGATGCTCGGCGCGGCAGGGCGGGCACCAGCTCGCCCAGAAATTCACCAGCGTCACCTGCCCGGAACGCAGGACATCCTCCGGCACCGGCGGGAAATCGGCCAAGGGCTTTTCCGGCAGCGACGGCGCCTGCTGCCCGATCAGCGTCGAGGGCAGCGCATCGGGATTGTCGCGGAACATGCCGATCGCGGCCAACGCCACGAAGGCGCCGAAGACCAGCGGCGGCACGATCATCAGGGGGGATATTCTAGCCATGTCTGTGTCCTTCGGCTTCCGCCGCATCGAGCGCGGCGCGCGCGGCCCGGCCCCGGCGCAGGCTGACCAGCACCAGCGCAGCCAGCAACACCAGCGTCGCGCCATAGGCGCCCAGCACCTCGACGGCGTATTTTCCAAGATCGGGCATCACAGGTCACGTCCCATACGTGCCTGCAGCGCGCGGGTGCGGCGCAGGCGGATTTCGGTCCCGGTGCGGTAGAGCACCAGCGCAACGAACAGCAGCCCGAAGCCCAGCATCGACAGCACCAGCGGATAGAAGAACACATCCGCCACCGAGCGCCCGCCGGTCACCACCGGGACGCTCGTGCCCTGATGCAGTCCCTGGTTCCAGAACTTCACCGCATAGCGGCTGAGCACGGCGAAGACCGAGCCGACGAGACAGAGCATCGAGGTCAGGTCAGCCGCCGTGTCCGGGTCCTCGACCGCCTCCCAGAGCGCGATATAGCCGAGATAGAACAGGAACAGGATCAGGAAGGAGGTCAGCCGCGGGTCCCAGACCCACCAGGTGCCCCACATCGGCTGCCCCCAGAGCGCCCCGGTGATCAGCGCGATCAGTGTCATCACCAGCCCCACCGGCGCCGCGGCCTTGGCGGCCAGCGCGCTCACGTGATGGCGCCGGACCAGCCAGATCAGCGAGGTCACCAGCATCATGAACCAGGCGTTGATCGCCATCAGCGCGGCGGGCACATGCAGATAGATGATCTTCACGGTCGAACCCTGGCGGATGTCATCCGGGGTGAAGAAGAAACCCCAGATCAGGGCGGTGCCGACACAGATCGCCGCCGCCGCCCAGAGCGTCGGCTGCAGCCGCGCGCTCAGCGTCAGGAATTTCACCGGATTTGCATATTGCCAGAGAGACATGGCGCTTATCTAACCCCGGCTTCCGGGAGCCTCAATGCACAAATCGTCACGTTTAGCGCAGTCCCATGCGCAGCACCGCCGCCGAGGCAAAGGGCATCAGCGCCACGCAGGCGCAGGTGATCCCGGCGAGCATCGCGAGCGGTGTCGTCGCGGCCAGCCCCTCGGCCCCACGCCGCGCCGCCTCGGCCCCGAAGATCAGCGTCGGCACATAGAGCGGCAGGATCAGCAGCGACATCAACAGCCCGCCCCGCTTGATTCCCACCGTCAGCGCCGCGCCGAAGGTCCCGATCACCGACAGCGCCGGCGTGCCAAGCGCCAGCGAGGCGACAAGCCAGACATATCCGCTCGGCGCGAGGTTCAGCAGCAACCCGAACAACGGCGCCGCCAGCACCAGCGGCAGCCCGGTCGTCAGCCAATGCGCCAGCGCCTTGACGCTCAGCGCCGCCTCCAGCGGCAAGGGCGCGGTGGCCAGCAGATCGAGCGTGCCATCCTCGTAGTCAAGCGCCAGCAGCCGGTCGAGCGACAACAGGCACGCCAGCAGCGCCCCAAGCCACAGCACACCGGGCGCAATGGCGCTCAGCAGCCCCGGCTCCGGCCCGATGCTGAACGGCACCAGCAGTGTCACGATCAGAAAGAACGCCAGCCCAAGGCCGAAACCGCCCCCGGCGCGGAAGGCCAATGCCAGATCACGCTTCAGCAAAGCCCTCACAGGAAAGCCTCGTCACTGGCCCCGGCGCGGGCCACCGGATCGGCACGAAAGGTGCCGACCTCCAGCACCTCGGCATCAAGGCCAAGGTCGATATGCGTGGCGATCAGCGCCGCGCCGCCCTGCCCCAGATGCGCGCGCACGGCATCGGCAAACATCGCCACGGCGGCGGCGTCGAGCGACACGGTCGGCTCGTCCAGCACCCAGACCGGCCGCCCCGTGACCAGCAGCCGCGCCAGCCCCAGCCTTCGTTTCTGCCCGGCCGACAGCGTCCCGGCCAGCCGGTCGGCCAGCGGCTGCAGCGCATAGGCATCAAGCGCCGGTTTGATGTCGCCCTGCCCGAACACCTCGGCCCAGAACCGCAGGTTCTCCACCACGCTCAGCATCGCCTTCAGCCCGTCCGCATGACCGGCATAGGCGATTTGCTCCTCCGCGCCCACGATCCGCCCGCCCAGCGGCGCCTGCAAGCCGGCAAGCGTGCGCAGCAGCGTCGTCTTGCCCGCCCCGTTGGCCCCGCGCAGGACCAGCGCGCCTCCGGGGGCGAGCGTGAAGGACAGACCCTGCAGCACCGGCACGCCGCCGCGCGCGATGGCCAGGTCACTTACGACAAGCGGCAGGGGCTCGAACATGCGAACAGGCGCACTCAGACCGGGATCAGCGCCAGCGCGATCCGCCGACCCTCGCTCAGCAGCACGTTATAGGTCCGGCAGGCGGCGGGCGAAGCCATGGTCTCGACCCCGATCCCGACCTCTTCGAGCGCGTCGCGCAGCGCATCGGGAATATGCCCGATCTCGGCCCCGGTCCCGAGGAACAGCACATCGACCTGACCGGCGAAACCGAGCAATGCCTCGACATCCTCATAGCCGCCCCAGGTCTTCGTGCCGTCAGGACCGGCGGTCACCGGCCCGTGCACCACCTGTCCGCCGATCCGGAAGAAACCGGGACCATAGCCCTCGACGGGTTTGGCATCGGTAAACACGATCTCGTTGAGGCGCATGTCTCATCCTTTCCACAGCGGCAGGCCCAGAAGGGCCGAACAAGCTATAATCGCATATGCCACGGCGCGAAACCGGCCTTCGGCCTTCGGGTCGAACATCAGCCCGCCGAGGAAATTGGCGATCAGGTTGGGCACCCCGACCAGCAGCCCGAGCAGGAAGATATGCCAGTTCAGCAGATCGTTGAGCCAGAGCACGCCGAACAATACCGTGTCGATGGCCAGCAGGTAGAGCAGGAAATTCGCCCGGATCACCGCGATGGGCAGACGGCTGGCCATGTAGAGCAGGATCACCGGCGGCCCGGGTATCCCGGCGAACCCGGTCATGAACCCGCCGATCCCGCCGGTGGCGATGACCAGCGGGCGGCTCAGACGGCCGCGAAAGCGCCAGCCGCTGATCAGCAGCGCCAGCATGGCCAGCACCGCGACGGAGATGAACCAGCCGAAGAGCTCCGGCGCGACATGGGCGAGGAACCAGATCCCCAGCGGCAGCACGAACACCGCGCCGAGCAGCAACAGCCCGACCTCGCGCGCGCGCCCGTCGCGGATCGCCCCCGGCAGGTTAGGCAGCGGGCCGAGCAGCTCCGTCGCGGTCAGGAAGATCACCGCCTCCACCGGGCTCAGCACGCTGCTGGCCACCGGCATGATGATCATCCCCGATCCGAACCCGGCAAAGCCGCGCACCAGCCCGGCGATGCAGACGATCAGCACCAGCCAGATCAGACCCTCGGTCTGAAAGGCCGCGCCGAGCGCGTCAGGCATCGATATTGGCGTATTGGTTCCCGGCGTTGGCGTCGGGCTTGGACCAGTCGCGCTTGACCCCGAAATAGAGCAGCACCGAGGAGGCCACGAAGATCGACGAATAGGTGCCGATGATCACGCCCCAGATCATCGCGAAGACGAAGCCGCGGATCACGTCGCCGCCCAGCACGAAGAGCGCGATCAGCGCCAGCAGCGTGGTGAAGGAGGTCATGAAGGTCCGGCTCATGGTCTCGTTGATCGACAGATTGAGCACTTCCTTGAGCGGGCGTTTCTTGTACTTGCGCAGGTTCTCGCGCACCCGGTCGAACACCACCACCGTATCGTTGAGCGAATAGCCCACGATGGTCAGCAAGGCCGCGATGATCGCGAGGTCGAAGCGGATCTGCAGCTCCGAGAACACGCCGATGGTCAGCAGCACGTCATGCGCCAGCGCGATCACCGCCCCGGCGGCGAACTGCCATTCAAAGCGCAGCCAGATGTAGATCAGCACCGCCCCCAGCGCCAGCGCGACGGCGATCACCGCGGTCTGGATCAGCTCGCCCGAGACTTTCGGCCCGACCGATTCGACGGAGATGAACTTGATGTCCGGGCGCACCTCGCTCAGCGCCGCCTCCACCGTCTCGACGGTCTCGACGGTGACCGCCTCCTGATCGTCCTGCGCCTGAATGCGGATCATCGCGACATTCTGATCGTCGCGGAAGGAGGGGTCGAACACTTCGGTAATGGTGATATCGCCGAGCTCGAGCTTGTCCATCGCATCGCGGTATTCGCCGATATCGATGGGCAGCGGGCTCTCGGTACGGATCGTCGTGCCGCCGCGGAAGTCGATGCCGTAATTCAGCCCGCGCAGCGCGAAGGAGCCGAAGGCCACCAGCATCATCAGCGCCGAGATCCCCAGCCACAGCTTCCAGTGCTTGAAGAAATCGAAATTGGATTCGCTCTTGAACAGTCGCAGACGCATGTCAGACCTCGATGGTTTTGGGGCGGCGGCGTTCGAACCAGATCACCACCATCAGCCGCGTGACGAAGATGGCGGTAAACACCGAGGTGATGATCCCGAATCCGAGCGTGATGGCAAAGCCGCGCACCGGGCCGGAACCCATGACGAAGAGGATCACCGCGGTGATCAGCGTGGTGATATTTGCGTCCACAATGGCGCTCAGCGCCTTTTCATAGCCGAGCGAAATCGCCCGTGCCGGACCTTTGGCGGTCTTCAGCTCCTCGCGGATCCGCTCGAAGATCAGCACGTTGGCATCCACCGCCATGCCGACGGTCAGCACGATCCCGGCGATCCCCGGCAGGGTCAGCGTCGCACCGATCACGCTCAGGATGCCGAACAGCAGCCCGACGTTGATGATCAGCGCGATATTGGCGAAGATTCCGAACAGCCCGTAGCTCGCCCACATGAAGAACAGCACGGCGCCGAAGGCGACCATGGTGGCAACCTTGCCCGCGTCGATACTGTCCTGACCGAGCTCCGGCCCGATGGTGCGTTCCTCGAGGAACGAGAGCCCGGCAGGCAGCGCCCCGGCGCGCAGCAGCACCGCGAGGTTGGTCGATTCCTCGACCGTGAACCGCCCGGTGATGATGCCCGACCCGCCGGGAATATGGTTCTGGATGGTCGGCGCGGAAATCACCGTGTCATCGAGCACGATGGCAAAAGGCGCGCCGATGTTCTCGGCGGTGTAATTGCCGAACTTGCGCGCCCCGGCGGTGTTGAACCGGAAATTGACCGCGGGCGCGCCGTTCTGGTCAAAGGCGGGCTGCGCATCGACCAGCTCCTCGCCGGTGACGACGGGCGCGGATTCGATCGTGTAGAAGACCCCGGGCTCATCGGCCGACGGCAGCACCTGGTTGCCGATACCGGTGTTGCTCTCGCCATCGGTGCCCCGGCTCACCACCGGGTTGAAGGTCAGCTGCGCCGTGGTGCCGATGATCTCCTTGAGCTCGGCGGCGGAACCGATGCCCGGCACCTGGATGAGGATACGGTCGGTGCCCTGGCGCTGGATCGTCGGCTCGCGGGTGCCGACCTCGTCGATCCGGCGACGGATGATCTCGAGGCTCTGCTGCATGGTGCGCTCGTCGGTGGCGCGCTGCTCGGCCTCCGAGAGGGTGACGATGATCTCGCCATTCTCGCCGCGCACCTCGATGTCATTGGCCCCGGCTCCGGTCAGCGTCGTGACCGGCCGCGCCAGACCGCGCACGATCTGCAGCGCCTCGGCCATCTTGTCGGGTTCGCTCAGCCGCACGCGCAACTCGCCAGGGGCCGCTTCCTGCCGGCGCACCGGGGTGAGGCTGCGCAACGCGTCGCGCACTTCGGGCCAGGTCGCCTCCATGCGGCTTTCATAGACATCCGCAACCTCAACCTCGGCCAGCAGATGCGCCCCGCCGCGCAGATCGAGCCCGAGATTGACCAGCCCCGAGGGCATCCACTCGGGCCAGAGCGCCTTCTGCGCTTCCAGCTCCGGCGTCGCCCCCGCCAGCTCGATCGCCTTGACGGCGTCGTTATGCTGTT
Source organism: Sulfitobacter aestuarii (assembly GCF_042685005.1). NCBI lineage: Bacteria > Pseudomonadati > Pseudomonadota > Alphaproteobacteria > Rhodobacterales > Roseobacteraceae > Sulfitobacter > Sulfitobacter aestuarii. Next base: position 38,234 of record NZ_JBHUMP010000003.1, read on the forward strand.
CGACCGGAGAATAGAACAGGTTGGGCAGGGCCAGGAAAAGGCCGACCGCACAGGTCAGCCAGATCGCCACCCGTTTCCACAGATCAATCTGGAGCATGGTTCCGCCTTTGCTTTGCGGGGGAATTGCGGCGGCTTACTGGGCCGCCGGTTCGGTCTTGGAAATCACCGTGGCGATGGTCGCCTGAACGACGCGGACCTTCACGCCCTCGGCGATCTCGACCTCGAGTTCACCGTCTTCCTTGACCTTGGCCACCTTGCCGATGATGCCCCCCTGGGTGACCACCTGATCGCCCCGGCGCAGCCCGGCGACCATGGCCTGATGTTGCTTGGCCTTCTTCTGCTGCGGGCGGATGAGCAGAAAATACATGATGCCGAAGATCAGGATCAGCGGAATGAATTGCTGGATGCCTTCCATGGGGGTCGTCCTTTTTTGATATGTTTCGCACGACAGGAGGCCCGGCCGCGAATTTTGGCAGAACCTATGCCCCGGTTTGCGGCTTTGCAAGGCGAGAAGCCCCCGAATGAAGACCCCTTCCCGAGGTTTCTGCCCCTATCCCGCGCACCGCGCCGAAGCAGCCCTATGCCAGCCCGCGAGATTAGGGCATAACGCGGTCCAACCGATTCAGACCAAGGACAGGATCCATGCACGATATCCGCGCCATTCGCGAAAATCCCGAAGCGTTCGACGCCGCCCTCGCGCGGCGCAGCGAGGCGGCGATGTCCTCCGCGATCCTGGCGCTGGACGAGGCGCGGCGCGGCAAGATCGCCGCCGCCGAAAATGCCCAGGCCGAGCAGAACCGCGCCAGCAAGGAAGTCGGTGCCGCCAAGGCGCGCGGCGATGACGCCGAGTTCGAGAGGCTGCGCGCGCTGGTCAGCGCCAAGAAGGCCGAGGTCGCGCAGATGCAGGCCGAGGCCAAGGAACTCGACGCCGAGCTCACCGACATGCTGGCGCGCATCCCCAACAGCCCCGCCGAGGACGTGCCGCAGGGCGCGGACGAGAACGACAATGTCGAGGTCAACCGCTGGGGCGAAAAGCCCGAGCTCGGCTTTGCCGCGAAGGAGCATTACGAGATCAAGGGCGTCGCCGCGGCGATGGATTTCGAAACCGCCGCCAAGACCTCGGGCGCGCGTTTCGTGATGCTCACCGGTGCGGTCGCGCGCATCCACCGCGCGCTGGCGCAGTTCATGCTCGACACCCATGTCGACGAGAACGGCCTGACGGAGGTGAACTCGCCGGTACTGGTGCGCGACGAAGCGATGTATGGCACCGACAAGCTGCCGAAATTCGGTGACGACAGCTATCAGACCACCGACGGCTACTGGCTGGTCCCGACCTCCGAAGTGCCGCTGACCTACACGGTCGCCAATGAAACGCTGGAGGCGGCGGAGCTGCCCAAACGTCTCACCGCCCACACGCTCTGCTTCCGCTCCGAGGCGGGCAGCGCCGGGCGTGACACCGCCGGTATGCTGCGCCAGCACCAGTTCGAAAAGGTCGAGATGGTCAGCATCACCCTGCCCGAAGAATCCGAGGCGGAACAGAAACGCATGCTGCGCTGCGCCGAGGATATCCTCGAACGGCTCGACATCCCCTATCGCACGGTGATCCTGTGTACCGGCGACATGGGCTTCGGCGCGCGGCGCACCTATGACATCGAGGCCTGGCTGCCCGGTCAGGACGCCTATCGCGAGATCTCCTCGGTCTCGACCACCGGCGATTTCCAGGCCAGGCGCATGAACGCCCGCTACAGGCCCGCCGATGGCGGCAAGCCGCGTTTCCTGCACACGCTCAACGGCTCCGGCCTCGCGGTCGGGCGCTGCCTGATCGCGGTACTGGAGAACGGCCAGCAGGAAGACGGCTCGGTCAGGCTTCCCGGGGCGCTTGCCCCGTATCTCGGCGGCAAGACCATGTTGACGGCCGACGGCGCGCTGAGCTGAGCTGATACAATCGGCGGGGCGCAACCGCCCCGCCAGCCGTTGCGCCTGCGCCGCATCCAACGCGCGCCGCGCTTACGCCTCCTCAACATCTCGCAATTACACCTTGTGGCAATCGCGCGATTATCCTCGACAGTCTGGCACCTGTCGAAACCCGAAGGAAACGCGGCCCGCATGCCGGGCCCGACATACCGGTCAAGGCAGCAGGGTGACGCCTGCTGCGCGATTCCGATCTGGCGGCGCCGCCATTTTTAAGCAGCCCACCCAGACAGTTACATGAAGGACACAATCCGCCATGGCCCTGGGCCATCGGCGGGCGCACCGGCTTGCCCGGTGATTTTCGCGTACTAGCTCAAAAGACATCCCCGCCGATGTGTCCGGAGCTGCCGCATGCACAAGACCCGCCTGATCATCGCCGTTGCCTGTTTCGCGCTGAGCCTGGCCTTCGCCGCCTCGCCGCTCTTCGTGCAAGGGTTCAACGGCTTCGATCCGGCGCAATTCCCGGTGCCGCAGGACGAACCGCCGGTGCAGCCCGCGGGCTATGCCTTCTCGATCTGGGGGGTGATCTATCTCTGGCTCATCATCGGCCTCGGCTGGGGCCTGTTGCGCGCACCGCGTGACGGGCAATGGCATGACATGCGCGTGCCGCTCTGCCTGTCGCTGGCGCTCGGCAGCGGCTGGCTGGCGGTGGCGGTGCTGAGCCCGCTTTGGGCCGCCGCGCTGATCTGGCTGATGCTGATTACCGCGCTGGTCGCCTTGTTCCTCGCACCGGTCGAAGACCGGCTCTGGGCCGCCGGGCCGGTCGGGCTCTACGCAGGCTGGCTCAGCGCCGCCTCCTGCGTCTCTCTTGGCCTGCTGGCGGCGGGCTACGGGGTGATGAGCGCGCAGGGCGCGGCGCTGCTCTTCGTCAGCCTGGCGATCCTGCTCGGCCTGCTGGTGCAGGCAGCGCTCGGACGCGTCCCGACCTATGGGCTCGCGGTGATCTGGGGGCTGGCCGCGATCGTGGTGCAGAATTACCAATCCGCGCCCCTCATCGCCGGGCTCGCCGCGATCGGGGCGCTGCTCGTCGCCCTGCCCACCCTGCGCGCCTTCCGCCGCTGACCGGCCCGTTTTCCGACCCGGAAAACGCGGCGGACTTTTTGCAAAAGTCCGGCGGGCGCGTTCAGCGGTCGCTGCGCCGTCCGTCGGTATGTTTGCGCAGCTTGGAGGGCGCGGCCTTCTTGCGCCCCTTGTAGGGGTTGGCATCGGACTGGCCGCGCATCCACAGCCGGATCGGCGTGCCCGGCATGTCAAAGTCGAGCCGCAAGCCATTGACCAGATAGCGGTTATAGCTGTCCGGCACCTTGTCGGGATGGCTGCACATCACCACGAAACCGGGCGGCCGGGTCTTTGCCTGCGTCATGTAGCGCAGCTTGATCCGCTTGCCCTGCGGCGCGGGGGGCGGATGCGCCTCCATCATCCCCGAGAGCCAGCGGTTGAGCTGCGCCGTGGATATCCGCCGGTTCCAGACCTCATAGGCGCGCATGATCGCGCCGTGCAGCCGGTCCATGCCGCGCCCGGTCTTGGCCGAGACGGTGACCAGCGGCGCGCCGCGCAGCTGCGGCAGCAACCGCTCGAAGCTTTCCTTCAGCTCCTTGAGCTTGGCCTGCCGGTCGCCTTCGATATCCCATTTGTTGACCGCGATCACAACAGCGCGGCCCTCGCGCTCGGCCAGATCGGCGATGCGCAGATCCTGCTGCTCGAAGGGGATCTCGGCATCCAGCAGCACCACCACGACCTCGGCGAACTTCACCGCGCGCAGCCCGTCGCTGACGCTGAGCTTCTCCAGCTTTTCCTGCACCTTGGCCTTCTTGCGCATCCCGGCCGTGTCGAAAATCCGCATCGGTACCGGCGTGCCCTCGGGCCCGGCCCAGTCGGTGCGCAGCGAGATCGCATCCCTCGTGATCCCCGCCTCGGGTCCGGTCAGCAACCGGTCCTCGCCGAGGATCTGGTTGATCAGCGTCGATTTCCCGGCATTGGGCCGCCCGACAACGGCAACCTGCAGCGGCTTGGCATCGTTCGGCATCGGCACCGCGTCGGGGTCTTCGGCCTCCGCCTCGCTCAGATCGACATCGACATCCGGCGCGTCGCTCTTTGCGCGTTCGGCGAAGCCGTCGGCCAGCGGCATCAGTTGGGTATATAGATCGTTGAGCCCCTCACCGTGTTCCGCCGACAGTCGTACCGGCTCCCCGAGGCCGAGCGAATAGGCTTCGATCACCCCGGCTTCGGCGGCGGCGCCCTCGGCCTTGTTGGCGGCAAGGATCACATGCGCCGAGCGTTTGCGCAGGATATCGGCAAAGACCAGATCCGACGGTGTGACGCCGACCCGCGCATCGATCATGAACAGGCAGATGTCGGCCATGTCGACCGCCCGCTCGGTCAGCCGCCGCATCCTGCCCTGCAGGGAATAGTCGGTCACCTCCTCAAGCCCGGCCGTGTCAATCACCGTGAAGCGCAGATCGGCGAGCCGCGCGGCGCCCTCGCGCAGGTCGCGGGTGACGCCGGGCTGGTCATCGACCAGCGCGAGTCGCTTGCCGACGAGACGGTTGAACAGCGTCGATTTGCCGACATTGGGACGGCCGACGATGGCGAGGGTAAAGGACATTGCAAAGCTCCAGGGCCCCGGCGGGCCAATCACAAGCCCGCGCTTTAGCCCATTTCGCCCTCAACGGAAAGCGTGCAATTTTCCCTCGGTCGAAACGACATAGAGCGTGCCGCCCGCCACCACCGGCGCCGTGGTCGCGCCGCCGGGCACCGGGGTCGTGCCGATGAGCCTGCCGTCGCGCGGATCATAGCTGCGCAGCTGCCCGTCGTTGGAGGCGATGATGATCCGCCCCCCGGCGAGCACCGGCCCGTAATGTGCCACCACCTCGGATTGCCGCTTCGGCTTGTCACTGACGAAATTGGGCAGTTTCACCCCCCAGATCCGCGCACCGTCGCGGGCATCGAGGCGGATGAGCTCGTTGAGATCGCTGATCGCGAAGATCGAATCGCCGACCGGCCAGACCGGACCGATCGCGCCTTCCGGCACGCTCCAGAGCTGTTCGCCGCTGCCGATGTCGAGCGCGGCGATCCGGCCCGAGTGATTGCCGATATAGGCGACATTGCCCGAGACCACCGGCGCGCCGGTCAGATCGGAGACGCTGCTCAGTGCCCTGCCGGGACGGCGGCCGACGACCGAGGTGTTCCAGCGCGGGATGCCGCCGCGGCGGAACACGGCCTGCACCTCGCCCGAGCCGAAGCCGAAGATCGCCAGATCATCGGTCAGCGCCGGGGCGGGCATGCCGAGCACGTTGTTGACGCTGCGCGTCGAGGAGGTCTGCCATTGCACCCGCCCGTCGCTGCGCCGCACCGCCCAGCCGGTGTCGTCCCCGGCGGTGAGATAGACCAGATCGCCCGAGACCGTCGGCGTGCCGGAGCCGCTGGCCTCCAGCTTCTGCTGCCAGCGCGGGGCGCCGCTGGCGACGTCGAGCGCCGCGAGGATGCCATAGCCGACGGAGACATAGAGCGTGTCCCCGGCCAGCGCCAGACCGCCGCCGGTCGCCTGTCCCCGCGGATCCGAGGCCGGGGTCAGATCGCGGGTCCAGAGAGTCTCGCCGCTGCTCGAGGTGGCGGTGACCTGCGCCCCGGCGTCGAGGGTGAAGATCCGCCCACCGCCGACCACCGGATCGGCGGTGATGCGCAGCTTGCGGCTGTCGCCGGCCCCGATCGGCGCGGACCAGAGCGGCTGCGGATCGGCGGCGAGCGCGGCATGGGAGACGCGGCTCGCCGGACTGCCGATGGCATGGGTCCAGCTCGCATTGGCGGCGGTGCGCGGCAGGCTGATCGCGCGGCTCCGGTTGGGCAGGTCGGAACGGTCCTGCTCGACCGTCATGCCGGGATCCTGCAGCACCGAGCGCACATGTTCGCGCTTGCCCGGCAGATAGGTCTGGGGTTCGCTGCAGGCGCCCAGCAGCATCAGCGCGCCGAGCGCACCGAGCGGCAGGCACCGCAGGGTCCGGGCGCGCCTCGATGGGCCAGAGGCCCCCTCGGCCCTGCCCTGTGCGAAATGTCGGGCCCCGTGATCGCCCGGTCTGCTGCAATCGTCGATCATTACCTGCTCACTCTGCCTTGAATGTCGCTGCTGCCGAGGCCCGCGCGGGCATCAGTTCGTTTCCTGAAGCGCCCCTGCGGCGGGGTCTGTCGCGCTGGCGTCAAGCTCGGGCTCGCCGCCGAGGGCCACGATCACCTGCAGCGCACGCTGTTGCAAGTCCGGCGTGGTGCCGGCATCGTTGAGAATGTCCTGGTAGCGGGCGATCGCCGCGTCCGGCGCGTTCTCTTCGATCTCGATCAGCGCCAGCTGCTCGGCGGCCAGCAGCCGCAGCGGCGCGCCGGGCTGGGCCATCGCCTCGAACCCCTGGCGACGCTCGGCGGCCGGGGCGCTGGCGCTCTTCAGCGTCAACGCCTTGAACTGCGCGATCTGCCGGTAGATCTCGGGCGCCGCGCCGTTCACCGCCACCGCATCGAGACGCGCGACAGCGGCGTCGATATCGCCCGCCTCCGCATGTTCCGCCGCCGTAAGAAAGCCGAGCACGGCCGCCGCCGCCGCCTCCGGGGCGCCGACATCGTCGAGCGCCGCGGCGCGTGCGGCGCTGTCATCGGCCTGCATCGCCGCGAGCATCGCATCGCCGAGCGCCTCGGCCTCGGCGCGTTCGCGGGATTTCTGGTATTCGTTCCAGGCCGCCCCGCCGACGATCAGCACCACCAGCAGCACGGCGATCCAGCCATAGCGGCGCATCAGCCCGAAAAGCCGGTCGCGGCGGACCTCCTCGGTCACCTCGTCGATGAAACTGTCACTATTGCTCATGCGGCCCTGTCCCCGGCTGAATTTGGCCCGTCATAACGCGCAGTGCGGCGCAAGCCAATACCCCGCGCGAAACGGCGCCGGGGCGGGCCGGTCACGGCAGCGTTCCGTGTGGTAACAATTTGCGAGTAAATCTAGGCAGTTCCGTCGTTTTGCGCTATCACGCTGGCCTGTAATACGTCGCCCCTCCCCGGCGGCGTCAAGATCCGAGGCTCCGGGAATGCGCATCTTTTCAATCCTTTCCGCTCTGGCGGTGACTTTGCTGATGTATCTGGCCATCTTCGAGCGGCCCGCGCTGCTGGCCTCCTTCGGGGTCAGCCCGCCACCCGAGACAGGGGCGCGCGAGGGGGTGAGCGAGGCGGCCCTGCCCGGTGACGTTGCGGCAGGCGGGACGCGGGTCAAGGTCATGGTCCTGCGCTCGCAGGCCGAGACCCTGCAGAATGCGGTGCTCCTGCGCGGCCAGACCGCCGCGGCCCGGCAGGTCGATCTGCGCGCGGAAACCTCCGCCGTCGTGGTCTCCGAACCGCTGCGCAAGGGGCATGAGGTCGCACGGGGCGAAACCCTTTGCGCGCTCGATCCCGGCACCCGTCCGGCGCAGCTCGCCGAGGCGCAGGCGCGGCTCAGCGAGGCCGAGGCCCGGGTGCCCGAGTCCGGGGCCCGCGTCGCCGAGGCCGAGGCACGGCTGAAGGAGGCGCAGATCAACCAGAACGCCGCCGCGCGGCTGATCCAGGACGGTTTCGCCTCGCAGACCCGGGTGGCCGAGGCCGATGCGGGCGTCGCCACCGCGCAGGCCGGGCTGACCTCGGCCGAGGCGGGGCTGCGCGCCGCGCGCGCGGGCATCGAGGCGGCCCGCGCCGCCGTCGCCGCGGCGGAGAAGGAGATCACCCGGCTTGCCATCACCGCGCCGTTCAGCGGCGTGCTCGAAAGCGACAGCGCCGAGCTCGGCAGCCTGCTGCAGCCCGGCGCGCTCTGCGCCACGGTGCTGCAGCTCGACAGCGTCAAGCTCGTCGCCTTCCTGCCGGAGACCGAAGTGCACCGGGTCAGCCTCGGCGCCCCGGCGCAGGCGGAGCTGGCGGCGGGCGGCGGCACGCTCGAGGGCGAGGTGAGCTTCCTTGCGCGTTCCGCCGATCCGCAGACCCGCACCTTCCGGGTCGAGATCGAGGTGGCCAACCCGGACCAGACGATCCGCGACGGCCAGACCGTCGAGATCGCCATCGCCTCCAGCGGGGTCGAGGCGCATCTGATCCCGCAATCGGCGCTGACGCTGAACGACGAAGGCCGTCTCGGCGTGCGGCTGATCGATGCCGAGGCGGTGGTCGATTTCCGCCCGGTCGAGCTGATCCGCGACGCCGCCGACGGGGTCTGGGTCGCCGGTCTGGCCGAGGAGATCGACCTGATCGTGCGCGGTCAGGAATATGTCACCGCCGGGGTCAAGGTGGCGCCGACCTGGCAGGAGCTGAGCCAGTGAGCGGCATCGTTGACTGGGCTGCCGGGCGCGCGCGCATGGTGCTCGCCTTCATCCTGCTCAGCATCACCGTCGGCGCCTATGCCTATTCGACGCTCCCCAAGGAGGGCGAACCGGATATCGAGATCCCGGCGCTCTTCGTCTCCGTCCCCTTCCCCGGCATTTCCGCCGCCGACAGCGAGACGCTGCTGGTCAAGCCGATGGAGACCGAGCTTTCCGATCTCGACGGGCTGAAGAAGATCTCCGGTACCGCGGCGGAAAATTATGCCGGGGTGGCGCTGGAGTTCGAATTCGGCTGGGACAAGACCAAGATCATGGCCGATGTGCGCGACGCGATGAGCACGGCGGAGGCGAAATTCCCCGACGGCGCCGAGAAATACTCGATCAACGAGATCAACTTCTCCGAATTCCCGATCATCATCGTCAACCTGACCGGCCCGGTCCCCGAACGCACCATGACCCGCGTGGCGCGCGAGCTGCAGGATGCGCTCGAAGGGCTCGACGCGGTGCTCGAGGCGGCGGTGGCGGGCAGCCGGGACGAGATGCTCGAAGTGCTGATCGACCCGCTCAGGCTCGAAGCCTACAACGTCACCGCTAACGAGTTGATCAACGTGGTGCAGAACAACAACCAGCTGATCGCCGCCGGGGAGGTCGAGACCGATCAGGGCACCTTCTCGGTCAAGATTCCCTCCTCTTTCGACGATGCCGCCGATATCTATGCGCTGCCGGTCAAGACCAACGGCGACCGGGTGGTGACGCTGGGCGATCTGGCGCAGATCAACCTGACCTTCGAGGACCGGCTCGGCACCGCGCGGTTCAATGGCGAGAAGACGCTGACGCTGCAGGTGGTCAAGCGCAAGGGGTTCAACCTGATCGATACGTCGGCCAAGGTGCGCAACGTGGTCGATGAACATGCCGCCGCCTGGCCCGAGGGACTGCGCGCGGCGGTGCATGTGGGCACCTCCAACGACCAGAGCCGGATCGTCGATTCGATGGTGCAGCAGTTGCTCGGCTCGGTGTTCACCGCCGTGGCGCTGGTGATGATCGTGGTGCTGGCAGCACTCGGCATCCGCGCCGCGCTGCTGGTCGGGTTCGCGATCCCGACCTCCTTCCTGCTCTGTTTCGCCTTCCTCGCGCTGATGGGCATCTCGATCTCCAACATCGTGATGTTCGGGCTGATCCTCGCCGTGGGGATGCTGGTCGACGGAGCCATCGTGGTGGTCGAATATGCCGATGCCCGCCAGCAGGAAGGCGTCGGGCCGATGCATGCCTATGTCGATGCGGCCAAGCGGATGTTCTGGCCGATCATCTCCTCCACCGCCACCACGCTCTGCGCCTTCCTGCCGATGCTGTTCTGGCCCGGCGTGCCCGGGGAGTTCATGGGGATGCTGCCGGTGACGCTGATCTTCGTGCTCTCCGCCTCGCTGGTGGTGGCGCTGATCTATCTGCCGGTGGTGGGCGGGGTGACCGGGCGGCTCGAGCGCTGGATGGCGCAGAACATGACCCGCATCGCGGCGCTGCCCTTCTATCTGCACCTGCTCCTCTTCCCGCTCGCCTTTGCCATGGCGGCGCTGCCGCTGGCGCTGTTCCAGCCGCTCTTCGCGGTAATCTCGGCGCGCTTTGCCGGGATGGACGGGCTCAACCTGCTCGGCTCGGTGATCCCCGCCTTCGCGGTGATTTTCCTGTGCATCGCCAGTGCCGCGGCGCTGATGATGCTGCTGGCGGCGGGGGCGATGCTGTTCCTGACCGCGCTCTTCGCGCTGATGACGCGGCTCGGCCGCGCCGGGCGCTGGCTCGGCGCGCGGATGTTCCGCCGCGAGCCCGGTCATGTCGATCCCGGCTATCGCCGCTCGGCCTTCGGCCATGTGATCGCCTTCATCGCGGGCAATCCGGTGATGCCGCTGGTGGTCGCCGGGACGGTCTTCGTCTTTGTCGGCACGGTGATGATCTTCTTTGGCAACAACAACAGGGGCGTCGAGTTCTTCGTCGAGAGCGAGCCGGAACAGGCGATCGTTTATGTGCTGGCGCGCGGCAATCTCTCCCTCGCCGAGAAGGACGCGCTGATGCGCGAGGCCGAGGCGGTGGTGCTGGCCCATCCGGGCGTTCAGACGGCCTTTGCCTTTGCCGGTGAAGGCGGGCTCGACAGCAATACCGGCGGGGTGCTGGCGCCGAAGGATTCGATCGGGCAGATCCAGCTCGAAACCATTCCATGGGAGGACCGTCCGACGCGCAGCGAGGTGCTCTATACCCTGCCGCTGCTCGGCTATGACTTCACGCGCGACGTGCAGGACCCGGCCTATGACGGCGACCGGATCATCGCCGACCTTACCGAACAGCTCGGCGAGATCCCCGGCATCCGCATCGAGATTCTCGCCCAGGCGATGGGGCCGGGCGCGGCCAAGCCGGTGCATCTGCGGCTGAAATCGGATTCGCTGGAGGATCTGGTCGCGACCACGGCGATGATGCGCGAGACCTTCGAGGCGACGCCGGGGCTGATCCTGATCGAGGACAGCCGCCCCCTGCCCGGCATCGACTGGCGCATCGATGTCGATGTCGAGAAGGCCGGGCAATATGGCGCCGATGTGCTGACCGTGGGTGCGATGGTGCAGCTCGTCACCCGCGGGCTGCTGCTCGACACGATGCGGGTCGAGACATCCGACGAGGAGATCGAGATCCGGGTGCGCCTGCCCCGGGAGGACCGTCTGCTCTCCACCCTCGACACGCTCAAGGTGCGCACCGCCGACGGGCTGGTGCCGCTGGCCAATTTCATCACCCGCACGCCGGTGCCGAAACTGGCGGAGATCAACCGGGTCGACCAGAAACGCCATCTCGATCTCAAGGCCGGGGTCGAGAGCGGCATGATGAAGCTGGTGCGCCCGCCCGAGAGCGCCGCGGAGGGCGATGGCGCGGTGACGCTGGCGAGCCTGCGCCCCGACCGGGACGGCGCGCTCAGCGGACCGGACGGCAGCCGCTATGCCATCGCCGCGCGCAGCGCGGCGGCGGGCGATGCGGATCTTGCCGCCGGGCTGGCGCGCGGCGAATTCCGGCTGGTGCCGATCAATGCCAATGAGCGGATCGAGACGCTGACCGCCTGGCTTGAGGCCAATCCGCTGCCCTTCGGCGTCAGCTATGAATGGACCGGCGATCAGGAGGATCAGGCCGAGAGCCAGGCCTTCCTCAGCTCCGCCTTCACCGCCGCGCTGGGGCTGATGTTCATCATCCTGCTGGCGCAGTTCAACTCGTTCTACAATTCGGTGCTGGTGCTGCTGGCGGTGGTGCTCTCGACCACCGGAGTGCTGATCGGGATGCTGGTGATGGATCAGACCTTCTCGATCATCATGACCGGCACCGGCATCGTCGCGCTGGCCGGGATCGTGGTGAACAACAACATCATCCTGATCGACACCTATCAGGAGCTCGAACGCTACATGCCGCGAATCGAGGCGATCATCCGCACCGCGCAGGCGCGGATCCGCCCGGTGCTGCTCACCACGATCACCACCATGGCCGGGTTGACGCCGATGATGTTCGGTCTCAGCCTCGATTTCGCCGATGGCGGCTATACGATCGACAGCCCCACGGCGCTGTGGTGGAAACAGCTCGCCACGGCGGTGGTCTTCGGGCTCGGCATCGCCACGGTGCTGACGCTGATGGTGACCCCCTCGATGCTGGCGATCCGGGTCTGGGCGAGCACCTACATGCGCTGGATCGCGCGGCTGCTGGCGCGGCTGTCGCTGGGCCGGGCCAGCCGGGCGGCGCAGGACTGGGCGCTGGCCCGCGATGCGCGTCACCTTAGGAGCGACGAGATCATCTGGGACACCGGGGACGGGCCGGATCTTCCGGCGCCGCGGGCCGGGTTGAAGGCGGCCCAATAGGGCGGCCCGGCGCGCCGCCAGATGCGGCGGCTCAAGACAAGGTGAGCGGCGTGGCCTCGCCGGGGCGGCGCGGCGCGCTATCTTGGCGCGCATCACGCGACATCATCTGACAGGAGCCCATGATGAAGAAACGTCTCGCCCTCGCCACCGTCCTCGGAGCCGGTCTGAGCCTGCCCGCCCTCACCCTGCCCGCCCTTGCCGCCGAGCTCGTCCACAAGGTCAGCCCGCATTCGGTGAGCGTGACCATCGACCGGCTCGCCGCCGCGGTGGAGGAGGCCGGGGCCAATGTCTTTGCCCGGGTCGATCACGCCGCCGGGGCCACCAAGGCCGATATGGAGCTGCGCCCGACGGAGCTGCTGATCTTCGGCAATCCCAAGCTCGGCACCCCGGCGATGCAGGCGGCCCAGAGCGCCGGGCTCGACCTGCCGCTGCGGGTGCTGGCCTATGCCGATGGCGAGGGCGTGGTGCATCTGGTCTATCACGATCCCGCGGAGCTGGCGCTGCAGCACGGGCTGCCCGAGGGGGCGGAATATCTCGCCAAGATGACCGGCGCGCTGAACAAGCTGACCGACAAGGCGGTGGCGGAGGAGTGAGCCAAGGGCACTGATGGCCGCCCCGCGGGGCGGCGGATGAGGGGCGTTGCCCCTCAAACTCCCCAAGGTATTTCCGGTCAGAAGAAGCCGGGACGGGTCAGACCGCCTCGGCCTCGCTTTGCTGGCGCATCCAGAGCTGCGCGTAGCGGCCGCCTTGGGCGAGCAGTTCCTCGTGACGGCCCTGCTCCACGATATTGCCCTGTTCGAGCACGACGATCCGGTCGGCATCGGCGATGGTCGAGAGCCGGTGCGCGATGATCAGCACCGTGCGGCCCTGCCCGGCGCGGTGCAGCGCGTCCTGGATCTCGTGTTCGGTTTCTGAATCGAGCGCCGAGGTGGCCTCGTCCAGCAACAGGATCGGCGGATCTTTCAGCAGGGTGCGGGCGATGCCGACGCGCTGTTTCTCGCCGCCCGAGAGCTTGAGCCCGCGTTCGCCGACCCTTGTCTCGTAGCCCTGTGGCAGCGACAGGATGAAGTCGTGGATCTGCGCGGCACGGGCGGCGGCCTCGATCTCGGATTCGGTGGCGCCGTCGCGGCCATAGGCGATGTTGTAGCCGATCGTGTCGTTGAACAGCACCGTGTCCTGGGGCACCACGCCGATGGCCCGGTGCAGGCTGTCCTGGGTCACGTCGCGCAGATCCTGCCCGTCGATCCTGAGCGCGCCGTCCTGCACGTCATAAAAGCGGAAGAGCAGCCGTCCGATGGTGGATTTGCCCGAGCCGGTGGAGCCGACGATGGCCACCGTCTCGCCGGGTTCGGCGGTCAGCGAGATGCCCTTGAGGATCTGGCGATCGGGATCATAGCCGAAATGCACGTCATCGAGGGTGACGCGCCCGCCGGTGACCCGCAGTTCCGCCGCGCCGGGCTTGTCGGTGATCTCGGCCGGTTGGTCGAGCAGGCCGAACATCTGGCCCATGTCGACCAGCGCCTGGCGGATCTCGCGATAGACCGTGCCGAGGAAGTTGAGCGGCACCGTGAGCTGGATCATGTAGGCGTTGACCATGACGAAATCGCCCACCGTGAGGCTGCCGTTTTCGACCCCGATTGCGGCCATCACCATGACACCGACAAGGCCCGAAGTGATGATCAGCGCCTGGCCGAAGTTGAGGAAGGCGAGCGAGTAATTGGTCTTGATCGCCGCTTCCTCATAGCCTGCCATCGCCGCGTCATAGCGCGCCGCCTCGCGTTGCTCGGCGCCGAAATATTTCACCGTCTCGTAGTTCAGCAGCGAGTCGATCGCCTTCTGGTTGGCGTCGGTGTCCTGGTCGTTCATCTGGCGGCGCAGTTTCACCCGCCATTCGGTCACCGCGAAGGTGAACCAGACATAGAGCGCGATGGTCACCGCCACCACGGCGAGATACCAGATGTCGAACAGCACCGCGAGGATGATCCCGACGAGGATCAGCTCGAGGATCAGCGGCCCGATCGAGAACAGCAGGAAGCGCAGCAGGAAATCGACGCCCTTGACCCCGCGTTCGATGATCCGGCTGAGACCGCCGGTCTTGCGGGTGATGTGATAGCGCATCGACAGGCGGTGGATGTGATCGAAGGTTTCGAGCGCCAGCATGCGCAGGGCGCGTTGCCCGACCCGGGCGAAGACCGCGTCGCGGATCTGGCCGAAGCCCACGCCCATCAGCCGGGCCATGCCATAGGCCACCGTCAGGCCGACGGCGCCGAGCATCAGCATCGGCGCGCCTTCGTCCGAAAGCGCATCGACCGCGCCCTTGTAGAACACCGGTGTCGCGACGGTGATCAGCTTGGAGAGCAGCAGCGCCAGCATCGCCCAGACCACCCGGCGTTTGACCCAAGGCATGTCATCGGGCCAGAGATAGGGCGCGACCTTGCGCAGCACCAGCAGGCTTGACTGACGCTCGGCGGCATCGGCCAGCTCCTCGTCGCTGAGCAACGGCTTGGCGGGATCGGGCTGGCGGGTATTGACGGCGCGGGCGGTATCGGCGGGCATGAAAGGTCCTGAACTGACTGGCCCCCCTACATAGGCCGCCCCCGCCAGATGTGCCAGAGCCGGGGCCGGCATGGCGGCCATGTGACCGGCGCCGGGTCGGGCGGCGTCAATCCGGCAGGTCGAAGACCTGGCCGGGGTAGATCAGATCTGGGTTGCGGATCGCGGTGCTGTTGGCCTCGAACACCCGCACGAAGAGCAGCCCGTCGCCGTAGCGCGCCCGCGAGATCGCCCAGAGCGTGTCGCCGCGTTGCACGGTCACGGCGCTGAGCGGGCCGTCCTGCCCGGCCCCGGCGGCGGCGAGCGCGGCGGCGGATTCGCGTTTGAACGGGGTTTCGACGCGGCTGATCACGTCGCCTGACGCGCCCATCTCGTCCACCCTGAGCGTGTAGATCCCGGCATCGACCTGGGGCAGTTCACCGCGCCAGCGCCCGGAGTTGTCCACGGCGAGGTCGATCACCGCGTCATTGTCGAGATAGATACGCACGTGGCGCGCCTCGGGCTGGGCGCGCCCGGCGAGCTGGACTTCACCGCTGTCGGCATAGCTGATCGCATCAAGCGCCACGCGGGACATGACCTGGGGTGCGGCGGGCTGCATGACCTCGATGCCGTCGGGGGTGGATTTCAGCAGCGCGACGGGGGCGTCGGGCTCCGTGGCCTCGCCGGGTTGCGTGCTCGCGGTGACGGTCGGTGGTGCAGAATCGGATGGGTCGGCTTCGGCGGCGGTGGTGGCGGGAGATGCCGTGTCAGCCGGGGGGGCCTCTGCGGTTTGGGTGGCGGGGTGTTCGGTTCTGGCGTCGGGGTGCTGCTCTGCCGGGATTGCCTCGGCCAGTTCGACGGATTGTTCCGGTGCCGCCTTGCTGGGGGCCAGGATGATGTCGTCCTGCGAGGCGATACGTTCGCCGTCGAGCTCCTGCGTCAGGCTCAGGACATGGCCCTGCCCGTCACTTGGCAATTGGGCGACAGCGGCGAAACGGCCCTGCGCATCGGCCTGGGCCGCGCCGACCGGGGCGCCGTCCTGCAGGAGTTCGATCCGCGCGCCCGGGGCGGCGCGGCCGGCGATGACGGTGAGCCCGTCGGGCTCGCGGCGGACCTCGTCGAAGGCCGGGGCCGGGAGCTTGGGCGGTGCAGACACAGAAGGCGTGTCAGGGGTGGCCTGCGCTGTCGGCTGGCCGACGTCGGCCTCGGGCCGTGCTGTCGTGTCGGGCAGCTGCGCGGCGCGGTCGGGGGCCTCGTTGAGCGGGCTGCGCGGCAGGAAGGCCCAGAGCGCCAGCGCCGTGATCGCGAGACCCGTTGCGCCGAGCAGCATCGGCGCGCTGCGAATACCTGATGCGGATATGGCCATTGCCGATTGCCCCCGTAGTTGAGCCTTTCTGGCAGGCAGGATAACACGGGGCAGAAACCCGGCACCATGCAAAGCGCATTTTTCCGTCGATTAGCCCCTGAACAAGGATTCCCCGATGAACCAGAAATCTGTCTGCATCTATTGCGGATCGCGCCCCGGCAACGATCCGGCCTTCACCGCCGATGCCGAGGTGCTCGGTGTCGGTCTGGCGCAGAACGGCTGGCGGCTGGTCTATGGCGCGGGGGATGTCGGGCTGATGGGCAGCGTGGCGCGGGCCGCGCAGGCGGCGGGGGCGGATACTTTCGGGGTGATCCCGCAGCATCTGGTGGCCTGGGAGGTCGGCAAGAGCGATCTGTCACGCTATGTGGTGACCGAGACCATGCATGAACGCAAGAAGGTGATGTTCATGAATTGCGACGCGGTGGTGGTGCTGCCCGGCGGTGCGGGGTCGCTCGATGAGCTGTTCGAAGTGTTGACCTGGCGCCAGATCGGCCTGCATGAGAAGCCGATATTCATCGTGAATACAAATGGTTACTGGGCACCCTTCATGCAGATGATCGAGCATGTGGTGGCGCATGGCTTTGCCGAGGAAAGCCTGCTGTCCTATATCACCCCGGTGCCGGACGCGGCGACCGCCCTCACCGCCCTGCGCCGCGCCCTGTCCTGACCGAAGGCGCTGGCGGAATAGAGCGCCAGCGCGCACCAGATCAGCGCGAAGGTGATCATGTGCCAGCCGGTCAGCGGCTCGGCGAAGAGCAGCACGGCGCAGAAGAATTGCAGCGTCGGGTTGAGATAGGAGAGCAATCCGGCGGTGGCCATGGTCAGGCGGCGCGCGGCATAGGAGAACAGGATCAGCGGCACCGCGGTCAGCGGTCCGGCGCAGATCAGCATCAGCGTATCGCGCGTCGAGGCGCCGAAATGACCGGCGCCGCTGTGGTGGGATTGCCACAGTACCAGCGCCGCGACAGGGCTGAGCAGCAGCACTTCGGCGGAGACGGAGACCACCGGGCCAACATCGAGCTGCTTTTTCATCAGCCCGTAGGCCGAGAAGCTTCCCGCCAGGCTCAGCGCCACCCAAGGCGCGGTGCCAAGGCCGTAGGTCAACAGCGAGACCCCGAGGGCGGCCAGCGCCACGGCCAGCCATTGCAGCGGCGCGAGGCGTTCGGCAAAGACGATGCGGCCGAGCAGCACCGCCAGCAGCGGGAAGACGTAATAGCCAAGCGCGGCTTCTGTGGCATGGCCCGATTGCACGGACCAGATGAACATGAACCAATTGGCGGAGATCATCAGCGTCGCGAAGGCGATGATCGCAAGGGCCCGCCGCCCCTGCATCGCCCGGATCATCGCAGGCAGGCGGCGCTGCGCGGAGAGGATGAGGATGAAGAAGACCAGCGACCAGATGGTGCGATGGGCCAACACCTCCAGCGGCGGGACATGGGAGAGGGATTTGTAGAAGATCGAGGACAGGCCCCAGATCGTGCAGGTCGCGATCATCGCGATCAGACCCTTGAAACTTTCCGACATTCTGCGCCCCTTGAACCTGCCGCGCCTCCCTTGTGACGGGAAGCGCGACCGGGGCCAAGGGGTCAGCCCTTGTTGAGTTCGTTCACGACGATCTTTTCGATATCGTCGATCGGGTGATTGGTCAGGGTCTTGGGCACTTCGCCAAGGATCTTGTCGCTGACCTCCTGGTGCAGCTCCTGGCGCAACTCGCCGAGCGTGCCGGGGTCCGCGACTAGGACGATCGAATCGAAATTGCCCTTATGCGCCTGTTTATAGAGGATATCGGCGAGTTCATGGGCGAAGCGATCCTTGGCGAGCTGGTGCCAGTCCGTGTCCTCGACCGCCGAGCGGTGCACCGAGGGGCCGTCGTTGAACCGCCCGCGCCGGTTGGCGGCCTGTTCGCGGTTCGGCGGGTTCTCCTGCTCTTCCTTGCGCACGACGTTGAGGAAAGGGTCCTCACCGTCGGTCTGGTTTTCCAGGAACAGCGCCTTCTCGCCATCGGCGATCAGCACCCAGGTGCCGTTTTTTAGTTTGCTCATTCGGATTCTCCATGGTTGCGCTTGTCGGCACCGGTGACACGGGTGCTGCCCGCCGGGCGTTCGGTGCTGCGCTTTTCCTCGTCCCTTGTCGCGACATCGCGCTGCAGATTGCCGCCTTCGCGGCCCTGTTGCTGGGTCTCGGTCTTGTCACCCAAGACTTTCTCGCTGTCCTTGCTGCCGTCCTTGGATCTGTGACGATCGGCCATCGGAACCTCCTTCGCTGCGTGTGACTTCACCGGATCAACGCCGGTGCTTCGGGTCTGTTCCAAGGCAAACGCCCCGCAGTGGGGCTGCGGGGCGTTCGGCCCTGTCGGGCGATGGGGAATGCGAGGGCGTAAGCCCCGGCGCGGGAGTTACATGCGCGAGGCGACGTTTTCCCAGTTCACCAGCTTGTCGAGGAAGTTGGTGAGGTAATCCGGACGGGCATTGCGGAAGTCGATGTAATAGGAATGTTCCCAGACATCGCAGCCGAGCAGCGCGGTCTGGCCGAAGCAGACCGGGTTGACGCCGTTTTCGGTCTTGGTGACCTTCAGGCCGCCATCGGTATCCTTGACCAGCCAGGCCCAGCCGGAGCCGAACTGACCGGCACCCGCCGCCTTGAACTCGTCCTTGAAATTGTCGACCGAGCCGAAGCTGTCGCTGATCGCCTTTTCCAGTTCGCCGGGCATCTTGCTGTCTTCGGGGCTCATCATCTCCCAGAACTGGTTGTGGTTCCAGAGCTGGCTGATGTTGTTGAAGATACCGTTCTGGGCCACGGCCTTGGGATCATAGGTGCCCTTGATGATCTCCTCGAGCGACTTGCCCTCCCATTCGGTGCCCTCGATGGCCTTGTTGCCATTGGTCACATAGGCGTTGTGGTGCTTGTCGTGGTGGTATTCCAGCGTTTCCTTCGACATGCCCTTGGATGCCAGCGCATCGTGAGCGTAAGGGAGATCGGGAAGTTGAAAAGCCATTGTTCGGCCTCCTCTTTTGGAATTGCGTCAGGGGCACATGACGGGGTCGGTGCCGCTTCGTCAAGTCCAACGCGAAGGTTTCGGCCTGTGTTCCAGACTTGCGACGGCTTGGCGCAGGGCGCGGTCGGGAGTGAGGGGCCGGCCCCTCACGCTCCCCGGAGTATTTTCGGCATAAAGAAGCCGGGCGCCGGCAGGGCGGCAGACGGGGCCGCCCCGGCCGGTTCATTTGGCGTAGAGGCCGACATCCGAGCCGGGCTGGGCGGCGATCTTCAGGAGGTCGAACATATATTGCGCCACCGAGCGGAAGCAGACGATCCGGAAGGTCTCGGGCTCCTGCAGCCAGAAGGCGGCCGGGACCTGGGCCATGCGGCTGCGGCGGAACATGCCCGGGGTGAAGGCGTAGGGGGAGAAATCCACCGGGGCGAGCTTGCCCATCACCTCGCGGGCATGGGGGCCGCCGAGCTCGAACACCGCGCGGGCGTCCGAGACATTTACCGCCAGGGCATGCAGCTGGGCGATGGCGCTGCGCAATGCGTCGAGCCTTTCGGCAACCTCGCCATAGGGGCAGAGGATCAGCAGCTCGTCGGGCGACATCCAGGCGATGCCGCCTTTCGCGTCGAAGCTGCATTGCCGCTGGCCGGGCAGATCGACGCCGCCCGCCTTGGCGGCGGCGCTGCGGATCGGGCTGGCGGCGAGATCGCCGCGCAGGGTGATCATGCCGAGCGGGCCGATCTCGTTGACCTCGGCGATGCCGGCGGCGTAGCCGGCGTTTCTCAGGGCGGTGACGGGCTCAGACATTCTGCTTTTCCCCTTCCTTGTCATAGAATACCGGGTCGACGATCCGGGCCTCGTAGGTCTTGCCATCGGTGCCCGGGAAGCGAAGCAGCTCGCCCATGCGGTCGGGACCGCGATGCACCAGCCCCATGGCGATGCCCTTGCCGAGGGTCGGCGAGTGATAGGTGGAGGTCACCCTGCCCTGGATGTTGCGCTGGCCGTTGGCGTTCTTGCCCTCGGCCACCGCATAGGCACCATCGGGCAGCGTGCTGCCGTCGGTGGTTTCGAGCCCGACCAGCTTCCAGCGCTCGGGATCGGCCATGTGGCTGCGGGCCTGGGCGCGTTTGCCCAAGTAATCTTCCTTCTTCTTGGAGATCGCCCAGTTCAGGCCGAGATCCTGCGGGATCACCGTGCCGTCGGTCTCGTCGCCGATCATGATGAAGCCCTTCTCGGCGCGCAGGATATGCAGGCATTCGGTGCCATAGGGCATCACACCGAGGTCGTGACCCGCCACCATCAGCGCGTCCCAGAAGGCCTGGCCATGGCTGGCATCGACGGCGATCTCGTAGGACAGCTCGCCCGAGAAGGAAATCCGGTAGACCCGGACCCTGAAGCCGCCGAGTTCCCCGTCGGCCCATTCCATGAAGCCGAGCGCGTCCCTGGAGACATCCATGCCGCCGAGCTTTTCGAGGCATTTGCGGGCGTTGGGGCCGACCACGGCGATCTGGGCATATTGCTCGGTGACATTGGCGACATAGACGTCCCAGTCCCACCATTCGGTCTGCAGCCATTCTTCCATATGACCGTGGATGCTTTCGGCGCCGCCGGTGGTGGTGTGGCAGAGGAAGGTGTCCTCGTCGATCCGCGCCACCACGCCGTCGTCGATCAGGAAGCCGTTTTCCGAGCACATCAGCCCGTAGCGGCATTTGCCCGGTTTCAGGGTGGACATCATGTTGGTGTAGAGCATGTCGAGGAACTTGCCCGCATCCGGGCCCTTGACGATGATCTTGCCCAGCGTCGAGGCATCGAGCATGCCCATTTTCTGGCGGGTGTTGACGACTTCGCGCATCACCGCGTCATGGGTGCTTTCCTCGCCGCGCAGATAGGCATAGGGGCGACGCCATTGGCCGACCGGCTCGAAGATCGCGCCATTGCGTTCGTGCCAAGGGTGCATCGGGGTGCGGCGGATCGGCTGGAACACCGGGCCGCGGGCCTCGCCCGCGATGGAGGCCATCGAGATCGGGTGATAGGGCGGGCGGAAGGTGGTGGTGCCGACGCTGGGGATCTCGGCGTTGAGCGCCCCGGCGAGGGTCGCCAACCCGTTGATGTTGCTGAGCTTGCCCTGATCGGTGGCCATGCCGAGCGTGGTGTAGCGCTTGGCATGTTCGACCGAGACGAAGCCTTCCTGGGCGGCGAGGCGCACGTCGGAGACCTTGACGTCGTTCTGATAATCGAGCCAGGCCTTCTCGCGCAGCTTGGCGCCCGCCCCCTGCGGCATCAGCCAGACCGGGGCCATCGGGGTTTCCTCGCGCCGTTCGGCGACCGGTGCGGTGCTGTCCTTGGGCAGTTTGAAGCCGAGGGTGGTGGCGACGCCTTCGGCGGCACCGTGGGCGTCGTGCAGCACGTCATCGAGGGCGAAGACCCCGGCGGCGGCCCCGGCGGCGGTGACGAAGCCGAGACCATCGGCGCCGATCGGCGGGTGGTTGGTGTCGGGGCTGAAACAGGCATGACCCGCGTCCCAGCGCAGCTTGCCGCCGCAATGGGACCACAGATGCACCACCGGCGACCAGCCGCCGGACATGGCGACGGCATCGCAGGCGATCTCTTCGAGCACCGCGCCCTCTCCGGCCTGCGAGCAGATCGCCACGCCGGTGACGCGTTTGCCGCCTTTGACCGAGGCGATGCCGTGGCCCATCAGCACCCGGATGCCGAGCGCCTTGGCTTCGCTCATCAGCGCGCTGTCCTGGGGCAGCACCCGCGCGTCGATCACCGCGGGCACGTCGAGACCGGCCTTTTTCAGCGCGATGGCCGTGAGATAGGCATTGTCGTTGTTGGTGACGACCACGGTGCGGTCGCCCGCGGAGACGCCGTAATTGACCAGGTAGTCGCGCAGCGAGGCGGCGAGCATGACGCCGGGGATGTCGTTGCCCGCAAAGCTGAGCGGCCGTTCCAGCGCGCCGGTGGCGGTGATCACGTGACCGGCGCGAATGCGCCAGAGCCGGTGGCGCGGGCCCGGTGCCTGCGGCGCGTGGTCAGTGAGGCGTTCATAGCCGAGCACGTAGCCGTGGTCATAGACCCCTGCCCCCATGGTGCGGCTTCGCAGCTCGACATTCTCCATGCCCTGCAGCTCGGCGAGGATCTCCTTGACGAAGGCCTCGGTGGATCTGCCGTCGATGCTGCCGCCATCGACCGGGGCGCGGCCGCCCCAATGGGCGCTCTGTTCGATCAACAACACCTTGGCGCCGCTGCGTCCGGCGGTGCGGGCGGCTTCGAGCCCGGCGACGCCGCCGCCGATCACCAGCACGTCGCAAAAGGCGTGGAAATGCTCGTAGGTATCGGCATCCGCGGTTTTCGGCGCCTTGCCGAGGCCCGCCGAATGGCGGATGATCGGCTCGTAGACATGTTTCCAGGCGGCGCGCGGATACATGAACATCTTGTAATAGAAGCCCGCGGGCAGAAAGCGGCTCAGGTGTTTGTTGATCGCGCCGACGTCGAATTCCAGGCTTGGCCAGTGGTTCTGGCTGCTGGCTTCGAGCCCGTCGAAAAGCTCGGTCGTGGTGCTGCGCTGGTTGGGCTCGAAACGGCCCTCGCGGCCGAGGTTGACCAGCGCGTTGGGCTCTTCGGGACCGGCGGCGACGATGCCGCGGGGGCGGTGATACTTGAACGAGCGGCCGACCAGCATCTGGTCGTTGGCCAGCAGCGCCGAGGCCAGCGTATCGCCTTCAAAGCCCTGCAGCTGCTTGCCGTTGAAGGAAAAGCTGACCGCTCTGGATTTGTTCAACAGGCGGCCACCTGTAGCAAGACGGGTGCTCATGAGAGGGGCTCCTTGGCTGGGCGAAGGTCGGGATATTGAGTATTTGCGGCAAGAAGAAACATCAGTCGGCCTGCGACCAGTCGGGGCGGCGTTCCTTGATGGCGCTGAGGATCTCGGCGGTCGGCTCGTAGGTCTGGGCCGCATAGCTGCCGAAGACTTCGAGGGTCACCGTGTCGCGGGCGACGTGGAACCACTTGCCGCAGCCGTTGTTGTGGCGCCAGCGCTCGAAATGCACGCCCTTGGGGTTGGCGCGCATGAACAGGTATTGTTCGAATTCATCGTCCGAGGACCCCGGGCCGTGGCGTTTCAGATGGGCCTCGCCACCGGCGTGGAATTCGGTCTCTTCGGCGGTCACACCGCAGGCGGGACAGGTCAGGATCAGCATGGGACACTCCTGTGATTGGGTCGGGTGTGAAGGGGGCGGGGAAACGCGAAGAGGCCAGCCCCCGGGCGGGAGCCAGCCTCTGTCGCGATCACGGGGATCGGATGGGTGGTGTCAGTCGACGACGGGTTCGTCGACAGCGTCGGCCGTGCCTTCGGCAGCGCCTTCGATGGCGTCGCCGGTGTCTTCGGCAGCTCCTTCGATCGCAGTGCCGGTATCTTCGGCAGTGCCTTCGATGGTGACATCGACGTCATCGGCGGTATCGACCGGTGCATCGGCGTCGCCGCCGACGAAGAGGAAATAGGCGATGATGGCGACAATGACCACGAGCGCACCGATGATGAAGCCCATGCTCGAGCCGCCGGTCGTGGTGGTTGTGGTCGTTGTGGTGTGGTCCGACGTGGTGTGGTCGGTGCGGTTGTCGCGGTCGGGTTGTACCATGATTGAGCTCCAGTATTCCAAGGTTCTGGATGCTCAACGCCGCTGCGCGCGGCAATGTTCCCCGCCCCTGCCCTTGTAATCGGCTGGAAATTGCTCATGAGGATCCGCGACATGATCAATGCGCCACGCCGGCGGCGACGCTTTCGTCGATGAAGCGGCCTTCCTGGAAGCGGTTGAGGCCGAAGGACTCGGTCAGCGGCGAATGGCCCTTGGCCATCAGCTCGGCGAAGCCCCAGCCCGAGCCGGGGATCGCCTTGAAACCGCCGGTGCCCCAGCCGCCGTTGATGAAAATCCCCTCGACCGGGGTTTTGGACAGGATCGGCGAGCGGTCGCCGGTGACATCGACGATGCCGCCCCATTGGCGCAGCATCTTGAGGCGCGAGACCATCGGGAAGGTTTCCACGAGGGCGCGCACGGTTTCCTCGATATGGTGGAAGGCGCCGCGCTGGGTGTAGTTGTTGTAACCGTCGGTGCCGCCGCCGATCACCATCTCGCCCTTGTCGGACTGGCTCATGTAGCCATGCACGGTATTGGCCATCACCACCACGTCCATACAGGGCTTGATCGGTTCGGAGACCAGCGCCTGCAGCGCCACGGATTCGATCGGCAGGCGGAAACCGGCCATGTCGGCGAGATGGCCGGAATGGCCCGCCACCACCATGCCGAGCTTGTCGCAATCGATGTCGCCGCGGTTGGTCGAGACGCCGACCACCTTGCCGCCCGCCTGGCGGATGCCGGTGACCTCGCATTTCTGGATGATGTCCATGCCCATGTCCGAACAGGCCCGCGCATAGCCCCAGGCCACCGCGTCATGGCGCGCGGTGCCGCCGCGCGATTGCCAGAGCCCGCCGAGCACCGGGTAGCGCGGGCCATCGAGATTGATGATCGGCACCAGTTTCTTGACCTTCTCGGGGCTGATGAACTCGGTCGGCACGCCTTGCAGCGCATTGGCATGGGCGGTGCGCTTGTAGCCGCGCACCTCGTGTTCGGTCTGGGCCAGCATGATCACGCCGCGCGGAGAGAACATGACGTTGTAGTTCAGATCCTGGCTCATCGTCTCGTAGAGGCTGCGCGATTTTTCGTAGATCGCCGCCGAGGGGTCCTGCAGGTAGTTGGAGCGGATGATCGTGGTATTGCGCCCGGTGTTGCCGCCGCCGAGCCAGCCCTTCTCCAGCACCGCGACATTGGTGATGCCGAAATTCTTGCCGAGGTAATAGGCGGTGGCCAGGCCATGACCACCGGCGCCGACGATGATCACGTCATAGCGTTTCTTGGGCTGGGCATCGCGCCAGGCGCGGTTCCAGCCGGTATGGTGGCGCATTGCCTCGCGGGCCACGGCAAAGACGGAATATTTCTTCATTGGGCGTTCCCCGGCGTCAGAAGCGATGGATTCGCACGGGAGTGTGCGTTGCTCTTGTTCTGGGTCGCGGGGGGAAATTGCAGGATACCCTTCGCGACGAGTTCGCGGCTTTTTGCGACAGGGCGCGAAATTGCGGCGCGTGCCGCTCGGCTGCATCAATTTGGCCTCTTTTGTCACCAGCGGCCAGCGGATAGACAGGCGCCATGACAGCTGACAGGCAGAGTACATGATCTTCTGGGCGATCACCCTTGCAATGGCGGTGCTGGTGGCGCTGCTGCTGGCCCGCGCGCTGCGCCGCGATACCGGAGCGCAGCCGGTCGAGGCCGCGGAATATGACCTGAAGGTCTATCGCGACCAGCTGGCGGAGGTCGAACGCGATCTGGCCCGCGGATTGCTTTCCCAGGAGGACGCGCAGCGCGCGCGGACCGAGATCTCGCGGCGGATCCTGGCGGCGGATGCGGCCGGGCAAGCGCGGATGACGGCGGGGGGCGGTCCGAACCGAATGTTGCTGGCGCTGCTGGTGCTGGTGCTGGTGGGCGGGTCGCTCGCGCTTTATTGGCAGCTCGGCCAGCCGGGCTACGGCGATCTGGCGCTGGCCGATCGCATCGAACGGGCCGAGCAAGCGCGGCGCAACCGGCCGGATCAGGCCACGGCCGAGGCCGGAATGCCCGCAACACCCGGCGTGTCCGAGGCCGAGGCGAGCGCGCAATATCTCGAACTGCTGGAGAAGCTGCGCAACACGGTTGCCGGGCGGCCCGATGATCTGGAAGGCCACCGCCTGCTGGCGCAGAGCGAGGCGGGGCTCGGCAATTTCGCCGCCGCGGCGCGCGCCCAGGCTTCGGTGCTCCGCATCCGCGGCGAGGAGGCCGGGGTGGCCGAGCTGGTGGATTATGCGGAGCTGCTGATCCAGGCGGCGGGAGGCTATGTCTCGCCCGAGGCCGAGGCGGTGCTGCAGGAGATCCTGACCCGTGAGCGGGACAATGGCGTGGCGCTCTATTACGCGGGGTTGATGATGTTGCAGACCGGGCGGCCCGACGTGACCCTGCGCTATTGGGACGGGCTGCTGCGCCGGGGGCCCGAGGAGGCGCCCTGGATCGCGCCGATCAAGGCGCAGATCGGCGGCGTCGCGGAGCTGGCCGGGGTGCGCTATGACCTGCCGAGCATCGGCAGCGGCGCGGCGCGCGGACCCTCCGCCGAGGATATCGCCAATGCCGCCGGGATGGATGCGACCGAGCGGATGGAGATGATCGGCGGCATGGTTGCCGGGCTTTCGGACCGGCTGGCCAGCGAGGGGGGGCCGCCGCAGGACTGGGCGCGGCTTATCACCTCGCTGGCGGTGATCGGCGACAGCGATCAGGCGCTGGCGGTCTATCAGAATGCGATGCAGGTCTTTGCCGGGGAGCCGGACGCGCTCGACGTGATCCGCGCCGCCGGGGACCGGGCGGGAGTGGCGGAATGATCCATGAGGATATCGGGGATTTCGCCGCGGCGCTGCCGCCGATGCAGGCGCTGATCGGGCTGGATCTCGGCGAGAAGACCATCGGCGTGGCGGTGAGCGACAATTTCCTCAGCGTGGCGACGCCGCTGGAGACGGTGCGGCGGCGCAAGTTCACGCTGGATGCGGCGCGGCTGCTGGAGATCATCGCGGCCCGGCGGATCGGCGGGCTGATCCTCGGGTTGCCGCGCAACATGGACGGCAGCGAGGGACCGCGCTGTCAATCGACCCGGGCCTTCGCGCGCAATCTGGAACGGCTGCACGAGCTGCCGATCTCCTTCTGGGACGAACGGCTCAGTACCGTGGCCGCCGAACGCGCCTTGCTGGAGGCGGATACCACCCGGAAACGTCGCGCCGAGGTGATCGATCATGTGGCGGCGGGGTATATCCTGCAGGGGGTGCTGGACCGGCTGGCGGTGCTGCGCCGCGAGGAGGAGAGCCGATGAGCGACGACATCTGGAAGCGCGACGAGATCGAGAGCCCCTGCGTCAACATCTGCGTGGTGCATCCCGAGGCGCGGCTCTGCACCGGCTGCCTGCGCAGCATCGACGAGATCACCGGCTGGTCGCGGATGAGCAGCGAGGAGCGGCGCGTGGTGATGGCGGAATTGCCGCAGCGCGCGGAGCAGCTGCGCAAACGCCGCGGCGGGCGCGCGGCGCGGCTGAAACGCGGATCGTGAGGCGGCGGTCTTTGGCTGACCCCGTGATCTATCGCTGCTGACCGCGGATCGGCCTGTGAACGGGCCGGATGCCCCTCACCCGCGCCGGGCAACGCGGTAGAGGAAATCGAGTGCCAGGTCACAGGTTGCAGCGCCTTCCTGGCCGGTCGGGGCGTGGTTGGCATTGTCGGGAAAGCCGGGGAAACGGGCGAAGCCGATCTGCGCGTCTCCGGGGAAACTTCCGGTCAGGCGGAAAGCCTGCTCGCTGCTGTGGCGGGCGCTGCGGGCGTTGCAATAGGCCAGTGTCCCTTCCGCGCCGGTCACGATGGTCGCCATCCTTCATTCTCCCCCTTTGTTTCTCTCCTCGCGTCAATGATGCTTATTATCGCCGGGGAAGGCAACAATGCGGCCAGGCTGCGGCGATTGTTCGGATGTTGCATCCCCGCAACGCCCGGGCGGCGCGGTTCAGAGGTCGAACCAATTGGCCGCCGGGCCGAGGTTGCGCAGCCGCGTTTTGCCGTGTTTTGCCTCCTGCCCGAAGGCGTCATGGACATGGCCGAAGAGATGCAGCCGCGGCTTTTGCCGCGTCAACGCCCTGCGCAATGCCTGCGCGCCGTAATGGCGGCCGTCCTTCTTGGTATCGCAAAAGCCATGCGGCGGGGAATGGCTGATCAGCGCCGCCCCGACCGGGCAGGCGGCGAGCATGGCATCGGCCTGTTGTTCGGTCACCGCGAAATTCCAGGGGGCTGCATGGACGGGCGGCGTCTCGCCGCCGAGACCGAAGAAATCCCGGCCCTGCAGGCGCAGCGTCTCGCCGTGCAGCAGATGCACCTTCGGGTTTCGGGCGCAGAAACCCTGCAGCGCCATGGGCGAATCGTGATTGCCCGCCACCAGCACGATGGGCCGCCCGGCCCTGCCGAGCAGCGTCAGGATCGAGGATGCACCCCTGCCCTCATCGCCAATGTCGCCCGCGAGCACGATCACATCGGCGGCCTCTGCCACGTCCAGCAGCGCGCGGGCGGCAGCGAGGTCGCCGTACAGGTCGGAGGCGGCGAGGAGGCGCATCAGCGGGCCATGCGCAGCAGCGCCGCCCCGGCCAGCGTGGCGAAGGTGGCGATCAGCTTGGCGAGGTTCATCCGCTCGCCGAAGAAGCACACGCCGATCAGCAGCGCGAAGACGATCGAGGTCTCGCGCAGCGCCGTGACCAAGGCGATGGGTGCCAGCGTGAAGGCCCAGACCACCATGGCATAGGCCCCGTAGGAGGCCGCCCCGCCGAAGATCATCACCGGGCGCGCGCGGGTGAAGGCGGCGCGCAGCGTGCCGGGCGCGCGCAGCCCCATGTAGAGCGCGAAGACCAGCGCGTTGAGCAGCGCCAGCCAGCCGAAGAAACCCCAGGGGCTGCCGGAAGCCCGCGCCCCGAGCCCGTCGATCAGGGAATAGCCGGCGATAAAACAGCCGGTGATCACGGCGAGCTGCGCGGCGGGCAGGTTGCGGCTACCGTCGGATTGGCGCACCAGCGCCATGCTGATCAGCCCGAGACCGATCACCGCGACGGCCAGCAATTCCAGCCGGGTCAGTTCCTCGCCCAGCACCAGCAGCGTCACCGCGGCGACAATCAGCGGCGCGGTGCCGCGCGCGATTGGGTAAACCTGGCTGAGATCGCCCTTGTCATAGGCGCTGAGCAGAAAGATCTGGTAGCCGAAATGGCAGATCATCCCGGCGCCGAGATAGGGCCAGCTCGCAGGGTCGGGGAGCGGCGCGAGCCAGATCACCAGGAGCGCCAACGGGGCGTGGCCGATGACCACGGCGGTCATGTTGACACGTTTGTCGGCGCCGCCCTTGACCAGCGCGTTCCAGCTCGCATGGAGCAGCGCGGCGAGAAGGACGGCGAGGAAGACGGGCATGCTCATGAAACGGCCTCAGCTTTGGCGCGATCATGGGGCAAGCGGTTGGGCTTGACCAGAGGGCGCGCGCTTCAGGGCAGATCGAGCCAGCCCTGCGGTCCCGCGTCGAGATGCGGGCGGAAATAGGCGACGATGCGCGGCGCGCTGTCGGCGGCCTCGATCTCTCCCCAGGGCGCGACGCCGTGCAGCAGGTGGCGGTGCAGCAGCATCGCCTGCCCCGGCAGCGCGCGCAGCGGCAGCGGCGCGATCGTCTCAAAGACCTCGCGCCGCGCCAAATGATAGGTCTCGGTCAGGTCAAGCTGGCTGACGTCCCTGCCCTGGGCCGCCGCGCGAAAGGCGCGTTGCAGGATCAGGTGACTGCCCGGCCAGACCATCAGCGGCGCCTTTTGCACACTGTTGAGCGGCAGGCCGAGGATGAACCCATGCGGCTCGCGCAGGAAGCGCCGCCGCTCCGGCCCGGTGGGCAGCAGCCCGTCGACATGCGCCGCGGCGCGTCTGATACGGTAACGATGGGCGCCGTCGCTTTCATCGACGTCCTGACGCGGATAGCCGGGATAGACCATGGAAAGCTGCGCGCGGTGCCAGTGGTCCGGCAGATCGACATCATCGCGCCACCCGCCGCCGAGCGGCACCCCCGAGACGCTGCCATCGGGCGCGTTGTGTAGCGCATCGACACCGGGATACCATGTCTCGCCATGGCGCAGCAGGGCGCGATCGACCGTAGTTTCCTCTGCAACGCGCAGGGCGGCGGCGGCCCAGTCCGAAAGGGCAGGATCGGCGGGATAGACCCGGTATCCCCCTGCGTCGAGCCCGCTCATCCGACCAGCGCCTTGCGCAGCATGTTGAGCGCCACCAGCACCAGAAACACCGCAAACACCCGTTTCAGCGGCTTGGGGTCCATCGCATGGGCAAGCTTCACCCCGAGCGGGGCGGTCAGCAGGGTCATGGCGATGGTGATGGTGAAAGCCACCAGATTGACCGCTCCGAGGGTCAGCGGCGGTCTTGCGCTCTCGATCTCGACGAACAGGAAGCCGATGACCGAGGGCACCGCGATCAGCATCCCGAAGCCCGCCGCCGTGGCCACGGCCCGGTGGATCGCGACGTTATGCAGCGACATCAGCGGCACCCCGAAAGAACCGCCGCCGATGCCCATCAGCACCGACAGGAAGCCGACCGCAGGTGACAGCACCGCGCGTTTGAGCCCGCCCGGCATCTGCGGCCCGAGCCGCCAATGGCTGCGCCCGAACCCCATGTAGAGCCCGACGATCAGCGCCAGAGAGCCGAAGATCGCCTGTAGCGTGGCGGTGCGCAACTGCGCCACCAGCAACATGCCGAGCACCGCCCCAATGACGATGCCGGGCGCCCAGCCGCGCAGGATTTGCCATTCCACCGCGCCCTTGCGGTTGTGGCTCAGCACCGATCGCAGCGAAGTGACGATGATCGTCGCCAGCGAGGTCGCCAGACAGATCTGCATCAGCTGCGGCCCGCCATAGCCGAGCGTCTGGAAGGCATAGAAGAAAGCCGGCACGAGGATGATCCCGCCGCCGACACCGAGCAGCCCGGCCAGCACCCCGGCGAAGGCGCCGATCGCCATCAGCAGCAGCGCCATCTGCAAAAGCAGCATTGTTTCCGGCATCTTGCTCTCCCCCGCGCCTGTTTTGCGAGACTGCTACACCGCTTCCTGCGCGGCTGCCAGCGCTTCGAGCTGTTCAAGCGCGGCTTGCACCAGTTCCGGCCCGGCACCCGGCTTTGCCGCGCCTTCGGAAAGCATCCGCCGCCACTGCCGCGCACCGGGACGCCCGGCAAAGAGCCCGAGCATGTGCCGCGTGACCTGGTTGAGCCGCCCGCCCGCCGCCAGATGCGTCTCGATATAGGGGAGCATCGCGTGCACCGCCGCTTCGGGGCTGCTGTCATGGCCCTTGCCATAGATGACCCGGTCGGCGGCGCACAGCAGGTCGGCAGGCGTATGATAGGCGGCGCGCCCGATCATCACCCCGTCAAGCCCGGCATCGAGAAAGGCCTGCGCCTGATCCAGCGAGGTGACGCCGCCGTTGACCGAAATATGAAGATTGGGAAACAGCCCCTTCAGGCGCTGCACGATGTCATAATCGAGCGGCGGAATGTCGCGGTTTTCCTTCGGGGACAGCCCCTGCAGCCAGGCCTTGCGGGCATGGATCGTCACCCGCTCGCACCCGGCGGCAACCATATGCGCGAGAAACTCCGGCAGCACTTCCTCGGGGTCCTGATCATCGACGCCGATGCGGCATTTGACCGTCACCTCGACATCCACTGCCGCGCGCATCGCCGCCACGCAGCGCGCCACCAGCGCGGGCCGTTCCATCAGCACCGCTCCGAAACATCCCGATTGCACCCGATCCGAAGGGCAGCCGACATTGAGGTTGATCTCGTCATACCCCGCCTGCGCCCCGAGCCGCGCCGCCTGGGCCAGCTCCGCCGGATCGGAACCGCCGAGCTGCAGGGCGACGGGATGTTCGGACATGTCATGCTGGAGCAGATGCAGAGCCCCGCCCCGCACCAGCGCGGGGGCGGTGACCATTTCGGTATAAAGCAGGGTTTCGCGACTGAGCAGCCGGTGGAGGTAACGGCAGTGGCGGTCGGTCCAGTCCATCATAGGCGCGACCGATAAGCGCGCGGCGCGTTTCACTCCAGAAAGGTCTGTTTTCATCTGACTATCCCTTTCCATCCCAACAGGTACCAGCGCATTTTCTGCAGATGCGCCGCGCTTTTGCGGCAGAGCCCTGCAGGATGCGGCTCCGGTGGCGGCGTTTAGCATTTTTTTGCCCGCAGATGCCAGCGCTGCCGTTCCGTGTCGGGACCGGTGTCTTTCTTTCCCCTCCCGGGCCATGGCGTCATGAAAGCGGCGGTGCCGACGAGTTAGCTCTGCGCGTCCGAAATGGCTCTTTCGATGCGGTCGGCATGGGTGCCGCGCAATGCCTGCGGTCCGTGCCGGGCGTGGAGGTCGAGGTTGATGGCGCTGTTGATCACCGCGAGATGGGTGAAAGCCTGCGGGAAATTGCCCAGGAATGACCGGTCATCGGGATTGATCTCCTCGGCGTAGAGGCCGACGTCGTTGGCGTGACCGAGCAGGCGTTCGAAGAGCGCGCGCGCCTCCTCTGCCCGTTCCATGCAAAGAAGCGCGTCCACCAGCCAGAAGGAGCAGATCAGGAAGGCGCCTTCCTGTCCCTGCAACCCGTCATCCGTGTCCTCGAGACGATATCGCATCACGTAATCGCCCTCCCGCAACCCGCGTTCGACGCCGCAGACCGTCCGGTCGAGAACGTCGTCCGGGACCGGCAGGTCGATCATCGGCAGCAGCAGCAGGGCCGCGTCCATGCCCCCGTCAGACAGGGTCTGGCGAAACCCGCCCTGCTGGCCGTCATCGCCGTGGGCGCGCAGGGTCTGGAGCACATCCTCGCGCGCGCGACACCAGCTTTCCCGTTCGCCAAGCAGCTGGATGGCGCGGTCGAGCGCGACCCAGGCCATGGCCTTGCCATGCACGTAATGGCGCGGCGCGCCGCGCATCTCCCAGATGCCCTGATCCGGGTCGTCCCAGACCTCGGCAACGTGATCGGCGATGTTTTCGAGCAACCCGGTCAGCGCCTCGTCGATCGGGCCGCCAAGCGCGCGATAGGCCAGCGCCCAATCGGCGACCTCGCCGTAGATATCGAGCTGCGCCTGTCCGATCGCGGCATTGCCGACACGCACGGGCCGGGACCCGGCATAGCCGTCAAGATGATCGAGCTCGCGTTCCTCGGTGATGCTTTCCTGCGCGATGCCATAGAGGATTTTCGGCCCCCTCACGCAGGAGCTGCCGAGAAATTCGCAGAAGCGCCCGGCCTCCGCATCATAGCCGAGCCCGCCGAGCGCCTGCAGGATGAAGGAGGAATCGCGCAGCCAGCTGTAGCGGTAATCCCAGTTGCGCTCGCCGCCGAGATCCTCGGGCAGCGAGGTCGTCGGCGCCGCGACGATGGCACCGGTCGGGGCATAGGTCAGCGCCTTGAGCGCCAGGGCGCTGCGGGAGACGGCCCTGCCATAGGGACCGCGATAGCACGAGGCATCCGACCAGCCGCGCCAGTATTCGGTCGTCTCCTCCAGCAGCGTTTCCGCCTGTTCCGCCGATCTGCGCGCCTCGGGTCCTGCGGGCGCGAGGACGAAGGCGCGCCGTTCGCCGTCGGTCAGGGAGATCGTGGATTTGAGCCGCGCCGCTTCGGGCGCGTCCTTCTGAAACAATCGCATGTCGGGGGCGGCACCGGCCTCGGGGTCAAAGGCGGTCTCGCCGGGGTCGAACAGAAGATCGAGATCGCAGGGCCCGTCGTGCGCTTCCACGATACGCACCAGCCAGCCCGGCGCTTCGAGATCGACGGAGGGCTCGGGCGCGTTCGGCGCGCTGCGCACCGGCAGGAAATCGGTGATCGTGATGCGCGCCTTGTCGGTGGTGAAGGTGGTGCTGAGGATATTGGTGCCGTCCAGATAGCGCCTTTCGCTCTCGAAGGGTTCTGACGGGGCAATCCGGAACACCGCCCCCTTGGCCGCGTCCAGCAGTGCCCAGCAGGCCGGTTGCGCATCGAAACGGCGCGGGCAGAACCAGTCCACGGCCCCGTCCCGGCCGACCAGCGCCGCGCCATGGCAATCGCCGAGAAGCGCATAATCCCGGATCGGCAGATATCCGTCCTTGCGCATAGACATCAGCCGTCCCCGCGGAAAGACGGGTAGAGCATCATGCCCCCGTCCACGAAGAGCGTCGTCCCGACCACGTAATCCGAGGCGTCCGAGGCGAGCCAGACCGCCGCCCCGGCGATATCTGCGGTCTCTCCGATCCGGCCATAGGGGATCAGTTTCAGCAATTGCTCGCGTGCCTCCTCATCGTCCCAGGCCTCGCGGTTGATGTCGGTCTTGATCGCGCCGGGCGCGACGGCGTTGACGCGGACCTTTTCGCAGGAGAGCTCCTGCGCCATGGATTGCATCAGCAGTTTCACCCCGCCCTTGGCGGTGGCGTAATTCGCATGGCCCGCCCAGGGAATGGCCTGGTGCACGGAGCTGGTGAAGATGATCCTGCCGAGCGCGGGAGAGCGGTCGGGATCGGGTCCCTGTCGGCGGAAGCGGCGCACGGCCTCCTGCGCGCAGAGGAACTGGCCTGTCAGGTTGACGTCGATGACCTGCTGCCAGTCTTTCAGACTGAGCTCGGTGAACGCGGCGTCGCGCTGGATGCCGGCATTGGCAACGAGGATATCGACGCCGCCGAAATGCGACTGCGCCGCGTCGAAAAGCGTGCCGACATCTTCGGGTTGCGAGACATCGGCGCCGATTGCTTCGGCCGTGCCGCCGCTGCCACGGATCTCCTCGACGATGCGCCGGGCCGCCTCCTCGTCGGAGTGAAAATTGACGATGACGGAGGCCCCTGCGGCGGCAAAGGCCTGCGCGATGCCCGCGCCGATGCCGGAACTCGCGCCGGTCACCACCGCCCGGGCATTTTCGAGTTGCATGTGCTGCATTGTGCTCCCCTTCGGATATTCAGGTGCGGCGCGCGCCGGTCTATTATGCTCGCGTCACCTCTGCGGCGATGCAGAGGCTCCCCGACAAGCTAAAGCCACGCCTGCAGTATTCAACGACCTGTCGTCACGGTTATCGGGATGGGAAGTGACGCGACGCGGAGAACCCATTCCCTTTCCGATCCGTTTCGGAGGCTGTTCTGGCCTGAGCTGACCGAAGCGGCACGAATAAGCTGACGCTGCTGACGTCTGAGGGAAGGGAGCAGGTTTTCGTCAAGTGACCCCCGCTGCCCCTTCCGGTCCGTTCAGAGACTGCCGTTGATCGCCCCGGCAGCCTCGATCGCCACGGGGGAGGCCTGGCGCGCGAATTCTTCCGGTGTCCATTCCGAGAGCGAGCCCGCTACGTGGATCGCGCCGAGCGGCCGACCGTCATGGCCGGTGACAGCGACGCCGATGGCGACCTCGCCCTGCACGAATTCATCCACGATAACCGCGAAACCGTCGCGGCGCGCCTGCCCGATCAGATCGAGCAGCGCCTCGGGGTCGGTTTCGGTCTGCGAAGTATAGGCGATCAGCGAGGAACGGGTCAGAAGCGCGCGGACCTCCGCTTCGGGCAGCGTGGCAAGCACGGCGCGGCCTCCGGCGGTGCAATAGCTCGGCACGCTGTGACCCACGAGGCTGGCATAGAAGGTCTCGCGCTTGCTCTGCATCCGCAACGCATAGACCAGCCGGGTCTCGTCATAGAGGCTGAAATCGACGCGCTCGCGGATGGTCTTGCGCAGTTCCAGCAGCACCGGCGTGGCCTTCTGCACCACCGGGTCGAGGCGCAGCAGATCGAGCGTGTGATCGAGCATGCGGAGCCCCGGCAGGTAGCCGCGGTCATCAGGACTGCGGCGCATGTAGCCCAGCGTCATCAGCGTATGCACCAGCCGCTGCGCCGCGGATCGGTCGACCTGCGCCAGCCGGGCGATCTCGGACAGGCTCAGCGGGCCGCTGGCCTTGTGAAAGGCGCTCAGTACCTGCATGGCGCGCCCGACCGCCCGCACGAAAAGCCGGTCGCCTTCTGCCAGAAAATCAGGCGATGCCGGCGGGTCGGCCCGGAGGATATTGGCCATCGAAACTCTCTTGTTGACGAATCTTGTAACGGATCACTACGCTCGCGGTGCAATATAGCCGTATCGCTGAACGATACACAACGGTGGATATCGGCGGCGCATGACGAATTGGGGGGAGGAATTGGTGTGACTGGTGGAACCGGGTTCAGGGTGGCCCTGGCGGGCTTTCTGCATGAGACCAATACCTTCGCCCCGACCCCGGCGACATACGAGGCGTTCTGTCAGGGTGGTGGCTATGTCCCGATGACCCGCGGTGCCGGAATGTTCGAGGCGTTCCGCAACGTTAATCTCGGCATGTCCGGGGCGCTGCGCATCGCCGCCGAATGCGGTTGGCAGGCGGTGCCGGTGCTCTGGGCCGGGGCGATCCCCTCGGCCCATGTCAGCCGCGATGCCTTCGAGCGGATCGCGTCGGAAATCATCGCCGGTATCCGCGACGCCGGTCCGCTTGACGGGGTTTTCCTCGACCTGCACGGCGCGATGGTGGCCGAGCATTTCGACGATGGCGAGGGCGAGCTGCTGCGTCGGGTGCGTACCGTTGTCGGGCCGGAGGTGCCGATTGCGGCGGCGCTCGATCTGCATGGCAATATCTCGGAAGAAAGCGTTGCGCTCTGCGACGTGATGGTCGGCTTTCGCACCTATCCGCATGTAGACATGGCGGCGACGGGGGCACGGGCGGCGCGGTTGCTGGACAGGATGATGCGCGCCCGCAAGCGTCCGGCGAAAGCGTTCCGCCGCCTGCCCTATCTGGTGCCGATCCCGTTTCAGTCAACCGATACGGCACCGGGCGACCGACTCTACCGGCAGCTTGACGATATCGAGACCACGGGCGTGGTTTCGGCCTCGCTCTTCATGGGGTTCCCCGCGGCGGATATTCCCGATTGCGGCCCCTGCGCCATCGCCTATGCCGACACGCAGGCCGAGGCCGATCAGGCGGTCGAACGGATCGCCGCCGCCTATGATGACGCCGAAGCGGCGTTCGACAATGTGAGCTACGCGGCCGATGAGGCCGTGGCGGAGGCGGCGCGGATCGCAAATCATGCAGGGACGGGGCCGGTGATCATCGCCGATACCCAGGACAATCCCGGCGCCGGCGGGGTCTCTGCCACGACCGGGATGCTGAGCGCCCTCGTCGCGGCACAGGTGCCGGGCTCGGCGCTCGGGCTGATCGTCGACCCGGCGGCAGCGGCGCGCGCCCATTCGCTCGGGGAAGGCGCGACGGCGGATTTCCGTCTTGGCGGCCATCCCGGACTGCCTGACGACGCGCCGCTGGAGATTGAGGCGCAGGTCGAGAAACTGGCCGAGGGCAAGGTCCATGCGACCGGCCCCTATTTCGGCGGCACGCGGCTCGATCTCGGGCCCTCGGCCTGCCTGCGCATCGGCGCGGTGCGCGTCGTCGTGACCAGCAATATCGCCCATATGGCGGATCGCGAGATGTTCCGTTTCGCCGGGATCGACCCTGAGGATCAGCGCCTGCTGGTCGTCAAGAGCTCCACCCATTTCCGGGCCGATTTCGCTCCGATCGCGCGTGCCATCCTGGTGGCCCGCGCCCCCGGCCCGATGCCTCTGAACCCGGCCGATCTGCCGTTCACGCGGCTGCGGCCCGGTCTGCGGCTTTCGCCGAACGGTCCCGCCTTCGGGGCCTCGCGTGCCGATCCGGCACGTCCCGACCCCGGCAGCGCGGCTGCCGCGGTCCAATATCGTTGACACAACAACCAACAAGGGAACGCAAATGCTGACTATGAGATCTGCCCTGACACAGACCCGCGGCCTGGCTGCCGCGCTCTTGACCGGTACCGCGCTCATGGCGCCCGGCGCGCTGGCCGCGCAGGAGAACGAGACCACCATCACCGCGGTCATGCATTCCGGCCTGCGGGTTCTGGACCCGGTGATCACCACCGCGCATATCACCCGCAACCACGGCTACATGATCTATGACGTGCTCACCGCCGTGGATGCCGACTTCAAGCCGCAGCCGCAGATGGCCGACTGGACCGCATCGGATGATGGGCTGACCTATACGTTCACCCTGCGTGACGGGCTGAAGTTCCATGACGATGCCCCGGTGACCGGCACGGATGCGGTTGCCTCGCTCAAGCGCTGGGGCGAGCGGGATTCAGGCGGCCAGATGATCTTCGATGTCACCGAGAGCCTTGAGGCACCGGATGACAAGACCATTGTCTGGACGCTCAGGGAGCCCTTCGCGCCGCTGCTCGACGTGATTTCCAAGCAATCCGCCGTGCCGCCCTTCATCATGCCCGCCCGCGTCGCCGAGACCTCGCCGGACGAGACCATCACCGAATATGTCGGCTCCGGTCCCTTCGTCTTCAACAGCGACGAATACGAACCCGGTGTCAGCGTCACCTACGAGAAGTTCGACGATTACGTGCCGCGCGAAGAGCCGGTTTCCTGGATGGCCGGAGGCAAGGTCGTGAACGTCGATCGGGTGGTCTGGACGACGATGCCGGATGCGCTGACCGCGATCAACGCGCTGTCGGCGGGGGAGATCGACTATATCGAACAGGTGCAGATCGACCTGCTGCCGATCCTGCAGAACAATCCCGATGTGGTCGTCGAGCGGCGCGACGAGCTTGGCTATGTCACCATCGGCCGCCCCAACCATCTGCATCCGCCCTTTGACAACAAGCTGGTGCGCCAGGCGGCGATGGCCGCGCTCGATCAGGAATCCATGCTCGCCACGATGCAGGGCGATCCCGAATATTACAAGGTCTGCGGCGCGATCTTCGGCTGTTCGACCCCGCTCGGTGACGAGGCCGGGTCCGAGATCCTGACCGGCGGTGCCGATCCGGAAAAGGCCAAGGCGCTGCTCGAAGAGGCGGGCTATGACGGGACGCCGGTCGTGCTGATGGCGCCGACCGATGTGATCAGCCTGACCAACCAGCCGGTGGTCGCGGCGCAGGCACTGCGCGAGGCGGGTTTCGAGGTCGACATGCAGTCGATGGACTGGCAATCCGTGGTCCAGCGACGCGCCCAGCAGAGCCCGGTTGCCGAGGGCGGCTGGAACATGTTCTTCACCAACTGGATGGTGCCGGAGATCTCCGATCCGCTGATCAACGTGATGGTCAACGGTCGCGGTGACGATGCCTGGTTCGGCTGGCCCACCGATCCCGAAATCGAGAAGCTGCGTGCCGATTTCGTCGCCGCCGAGGATGACGGTGCCCGCAAGGAGATCGCCCAGCGGATCCAGGGCCATGTGATGGACAACGTCAATTACATCATGATGGGCGAATACCTGATTCCGCAGGCGCGCCGGGACAATATCAAGGACATGATCCCCTCGCCGGTCCCGGTGTTCTGGAACATGACCAAAGACGCGGAATGATCCGCCCGAGGGAGGGCGCGCCGCGCGCCCTCCCGACCCACGCCCCTTCCTGACCCACGGGGCACCGCCCGGCTGACGCCCTACCCCGTCTTCCGCCCCCGTTTCGCGAAAAGGATTGTCCGGAACATGTTGCTCTACATCACGAAACGCGTGCTGGCCACGATCCCGGTCATGCTGATCGTCGCGATCTTCGTCTTCCTGCTGCTGCGCCTCACCCCCGGCGATCCCGCCGCCATTCTCGCGGGCGATGCCGCCACCCCGGCGCAGCTCGAACGGATCCGCGACCGGCTCGGGCTCAACGATCCGCTGCTGACGCAGTTCTTCACCTGGATGGGCCAGCTGCTGCGCGGTGATCTCGGCGTCTCGCTGCTTTCCAACACGTCCGTCGCGGGCATGGTCGCCGACCGGCTCGGCCCGACCATCAACATCGCGCTGATGACCATCGTGATCTCCGTCTCGCTGGCGGTACCGATGGGGGTGATCGCCGCCTGGCGTCACCGTACCTGGGTCGATTTCCTGGTCATGTCCTTCTCGGTGCTCGGTTTCTCGGTCCCGGTCTTCGTCATCGGCTATATCCTGATCCAGATCTTCGCAATCGAGCTGCGTTGGGTGCCGGTGCAGGGCTACAAGGACCCCTCCGAAGGGCTCGGCGCCTTCTTCAGCCGGGCGATCCTGCCCTCGCTGACGCTGGCCACGATCTATGTCGCGCTGATCGCGCGGATGACCCGCGCCTCGATGCTCGAAGTGCTGGGCGAGGATTACATCCGCACCGCGCGGGCCAAGGGCGTGCGCGAGAATGTGGTGCTGTTCCGTCACGCGCTGCGCAATGCCGCGGTGCCGATCCTGACCATCATCGGCACCGGTTTCGCGCTGCTGATCTCCGGCGTGGTGGTGACCGAGAGCGTCTTCAACATCCCCGGGATCGGGCGGCTCACCGTCGATGCGATCCTGGCGCGCGACTATCCGGTGATCCAGGCGATGATCCTGCTGACCGCGGGTATCTATGTCTTCGTCAACCTGCTCGTTGACGTCTCCTATTCCTTCTTCGACCCAAGGATCCGCTACTGACATGACAGAGTTTCCACAATCGCGACGCAGCGCATTCCAGGTATTGACCGGAATGTTCTCCCTGCCCGCCGGGGCGCGTGTCGGCATCGGTCCGATCATCGCGGCGGTGATCCTGGTGGCCATCGTGCTCGCCTCGGTTCTGGCGCCGTTCTACGTGCCATATGACCCGCTTTCGATGAACGCCATGGCGCGGCTGAAACCGCCTTCCGAGGAATTCCTGCTGGGCACCGATCCTTACGGCCGTGACACGTTCTCGCGGGTGATGACCGGCGGTCGCGTGTCGCTGCTGATCGGCGTCGGCGCCGCAGTGGTGAGCGTCGTTGTCGGGCTGATCATCGGGCTGGTCGCCGGTTTCTTCCGCACGGCGGACAGCATCATCATGCGCATCATGGACAGTCTCATGGCGATCCCCGCGATCCTGCTGGCCATCGCGCTGGTGGCGCTCAACGGTCCCAGCCTCGGCTCGGTGATCATCGCGATCACGGTGCCGGAGGTGCCGCGGGTCGTGCGGCTGGTGCGCTCCGTGGTGCTGTCGGCGCGCGAGGAACCCTATGTCGAGGCCGCCATCGCGCTCGGCTCATCGATGCCGAAGATCCTGGTCCAGCATCTGATGCCCAATACTTTCGCGCCGCTGATCGTGCAGGGCACCTATATCTGCGCCTCGGCGATCCTGATCGAGGCGATCCTCAGCTTCCTCGGCGCGGGGGTTTCGACCGAGATCCCCACCTGGGGCAACATCATGGCCGAGGGGCGGACCTATTTCCAGATCAAGCCGGGGCTGATCTTCTGGCCGGGGCTGCTGCTGTCCCTGTGCATCCTGGCGATCAACCTGCTCGGCGACACGGCCCGCGACCTGCTCGATCCGCGCATGAAGAAACGGGAGGGCTGAGCGGTGGAATTCAAGTCACAGGATTTTTCGTCCGCCACCCAGGTTCTCACGATCCGCGGTCTCAGGGTCGGCCTGAGCGGGCGGCCCAACGCGACGCCGGTGCTCGACGGGATCGACCTCGACATCCGCGCGGGAGAGACCCATTGCCTCGTCGGGGAATCCGGTTCGGGCAAATCGGTCACCTCGCTCGCGGTAATGGGGCTGCTGCCCCCCGATGCGCTGGAGCTGCAGGGCGGCTCGATCGACCTTGAGGGGTTCGAGATCAGCAAGGCGACGCCCACGCAGCTGCGCGAATTGCGCGCCCGGCGGATCGCGATGATCTTCCAGGAGCCGATGACCGCGCTCAACCCGGTGCTGCGGGTCGGCGAGCAGATCATGGAAGTGCTGAGCATGCACAGCGATCTGAGCCAGTCCGAGGCGAAGAAACGCACGCTCGACATGATGGAGCAGGTGCATCTGCCGGATGTGGCGCGCATATTCTCCGCCTTCCCGCATCAATTGTCGGGCGGGCAACGCCAGAGGATCATGATCGCCATGGCGCTGATCCTCGATCCCGATCTGCTGATCGCCGACGAGCCGACGACGGCGCTCGATGTCACCACGCAGCTGCAGATCCTAAAGCTGATCGCGGAGATGCAGGAGCGCCATGGCACGGCGGTGCTGTTCATCACCCATGACATGGGCGTCGTTGCCGAGATCGCCGATACCGTCAGCGTCATGCAGAAGGGCCGTATCGTCGAGCGTGCGCCGATCCGCGAGCTGCTGACCGCGCCGCAGGAACCCTATACGCGCAAATTGCTGACCGCGGTCCCCAACCTCGCCCCGCGCCCGGCGCGCGACGCGGCCGACCGGCAGGATCTGGTCAATGTGCGGGGGCTCGACATGACCTATGGCGGCGGCGGATTTTTTCGCAAGACCGAAGGGGTCAAGGCCGCGCGCGATGTAAATTTCACCATCGCGCCGGGCCGCACGCTGGGGATCGTGGGCGAATCCGGCTCCGGCAAATCGACCGTCGCGCGCTGCATCATGCGGCTGATCGACCCGACGGCGGGCGAGGTCACCATTGCGGGTACCGAAATTGCCCAGCTCTCGCGCCGCCAGTTGCAGCCGCACCGCAAGCATTTCCAGATCGTCTTTCAGGACCCCTACCGCTCGCTCAATCCCCGCTGGACCGTGGCGCGCAGCCTCTGCGAAGGGCCGATCAACTTCGGCACGCCGCGCGCGGAG
Organism: Sulfitobacter aestuarii; assembly: GCF_042685005.1. Classification (NCBI taxonomy): domain Bacteria; kingdom Pseudomonadati; phylum Pseudomonadota; class Alphaproteobacteria; order Rhodobacterales; family Roseobacteraceae; genus Sulfitobacter; species Sulfitobacter aestuarii. Next base: position 80,478 of record NZ_JBHUMP010000003.1, read on the forward strand.
GCGATGGCCAAGGCCGCCGAGCTGATGGAGCTTGTCGATCTGCCCCGCGACGCGCTCGACCGCTATCCGCACCAGTTTTCCGGCGGCCAGCGCCAGCGCATCGCCATTGCCCGCGCGGTGGCGATGAAACCGGATCTGCTGGTCGCCGACGAGGCGGTCTCGGCGCTCGATGTCAGCGTGCAGGCGCAGGTGCTCGACCTTCTTGATGACATCCAGGAGAAATTCGGTGTCGCCATGTTGTTCATCACCCATGACCTGCGCGTCGCGGCGCAGATCTGCGATGACGTGCTGGTGATGCAGAAGGGCGTCGTGGTCGAACATGGTCCCGCGCAGGCGGTCCTGTCCAACCCGACCGATACCTATACCCGCAACCTGATCGAGGCCGCACCGGGCCGCCATTGGGATTTCGCCAATTACCGCGCGCTCGACAGCGCGTCCGCATTCAAAGGAGCCACAGCATGAGCATCATTCCCCAGATCGAAGCCTTCGCCGAAGACCTGACCGCGATCCGCCAGGACATCCACGCCCATCCGGAGCTGGGTTTCGAGGAGACCCGCACTGCCGCCATCGTCGCGGAGAAACTGCGTGACTATGGCGTTGACGAGGTGGTCGAGGGGATCGGCGGCACCGGGGTTGTCGGGGTGATCAAGGGTCAGGGCGGCGGCAACCGCCGCGTCGGCCTGCGCGCCGACATGGACGCCCTGCCGATCGAGGAAGCCTCCGGCGTGGCCTATGCCTCGACCAACCCGGGACGGATGCATGCCTGCGGTCACGACGGGCATACGACGATGCTGCTCGGCGCGGCGCGCTATCTGGCGCAGACCCGGGATTTCGACGGCACGGTGGTGCTGATCTTCCAGCCTGCCGAGGAAGGTCTCGGCGGGGCGCGACGGATGATCGCGGAAGGGCTGTTCGAGAAATTCCCCTGCGACGAGATCTACGGGATGCACAACGACCCCAATTCGGAGCCCGGCGTGGTCAGCGTGACCCCCGGCCCGGCAATGGCGGGGGCGACGTTCTTTGACATCACCGTCAAGGGCACCGGCAGCCATGCCGCCATGCCGCACCAGTCGAAGGACCCGATCGTCATCGGCACCAGCCTCGTGCAGCAATTGCAGAGCGTCGTCAGCCGCAACGCCCCGCCGACCAAGCCGGTGGTGCTGTCGGTCACCCGGTTCAACGCCGGTTCGGCCTATAACGTTGTGCCCGAGAGCGCGACGATCGCCGGGACGATCCGCTATTTTCACGACGACGTCATCGAGATGGCCAACCGGCGTATCCGCGAGCTCTGCGCCGGGATGGCGCAGGCCTACGGGATCGAGATCAGCGTCGATCTGCGCAATGTCTTTGACGTGCTGATGAACGACCCCGAGCTGAGTGAGGCTTACGTCGCCGCGGCGGGCGATGTCGTGGGCAGCGGGAACGCGGTGATCTCAAGCGAACAGGCGACCGGCTCGGAGGATTTCGCCGACATGCTGAAAGTGGTGCCCGGCGCCTATTGCCGGGTCGGCCACGCGGGCAGCATCCCGCTGCACAACCCCGCTTTCGTGCTCGACGATGCGATCCTGCCGGTCGGTGCGTCGGTCTATGCCCGTCTGGTCGAACAGCGCCTGCCGAGGAACGCCGCCGGTTGAGCGTCCACGCGCCCTGACCGTGATCCTGAACAAATCCAGTAACCGGCGGGGCGCCCCGACCGGCCCGAAAGAGGAACAAGCCGATGACCAACCCGCTCGACCTGCCCTTTGACACCGATGAGATGCTCGCCGGGCTGAAGCCCTGGATCGAGACCGAGAGCCCCACGTTCGACAGGGCCGCGGTCAACCGGATGATGGACGTGGTGCAGCATGATCTCGCCGCGCTCGGCGCCCGGGTCGAGCGCATCCCGGGGCGCATGGGGCTCGGCGACAGCGTCCGCGCGAGCCTGCCCCACGCCCGCGCCGGTGAGGGCGGGATCCTGCTGCTCGGTCATCTCGATACCGTGCATCCGGTCGGCACGCTCGCGAAACTGCCCTACCGGCGCGAGGGGGATATCTGCTACGGGCCGGGGCTGATGGACATGAAGGGCGGCAATTACGTCTATCTCGACGCGCTGCGCAAGCTGCTCTCCGCCGGGGTCGAGACACCGCTGCCGGTGACCGTGCTGTTCACCCCCGACGAGGAGATCGGCACGCCCTCGACCCGCGAGCTGATCGAGACGGAGGCCAAGCGGCACAAGTACATCCTCGTGCCGGAACCGGCGCGCCCCGACGGCGGAGCGGTGATCGGGCGCTACGCGATCGCGCGTTTCAACCTGCAGACCCGCGGCAAGCCGAGCCATGCGGGCTGGGCGCTGTCGGAAGGACGCTCCGCGATTGCCGACATGGCCAGGGCGGTGGGCCGGATCGAGGCCATGACCAGCGAGGATTGCACCTTTTCGCTCGGCGTGTTCCACGCCGGACAATGGGTCAATTGCGTTTCCTCCGTCTGTGATGCCGAGGTCCTGTCGATGGCGAAGACCCAGGCGGATCTCGACGCGGGGATCGAGCGGATGATGGCGCTGAATTCCGAGGAGGGAGACGTGATCATGGAAGTGCGCCGCGGCGTCACCCGCCCGGTCTGGGAACCCGGCCAGCCCGGCACCATGGCGATGCTGTCACTGGCCCAGGAAATCGCCGGGGAGATCGGCTTCGAGCTGACCGGCAGTTCCGCCGGCGGCGGTTCGGATGGCAATTTCACCGGCTTTCTCGGCCTGCCGACGCTCGATTCCATCGGCGTGCGCGGCAAGGGGCTGCATACGCTCAACGAGCATATCCAGGTCGACAGCCTCGTCGAGCGGGCGAAACTGGCCGCGGCGCTCTTCTGCCGACTGGAGGCGTGATGTCCGACGCCCTGTCCCGCTCCATGGAGATCCGCAAACATGTGGTCGAGACCGATCGCGGCATCGTCGCCGCCCAGCACCGGCAGGCCGCCAAGGCCGGGGCCGAGGTGCTGCGCGCGGGCGGGGATGCCGTCGATGCGGCCGTGGCCTGCGGCTTTGTCTGTTCCGTGCTCGAACCCTGGATGTCCGGCCCGGCCGGGGGCGGCGCGGCGATGCATTGGCGCGCCGACAGCGGCGAGGCGCAGGCGCTGAACTTCGGGATGCGCGCCCCGGCAGGGCTGCGGCTCGAGGATTTCCCGCTCTCGGGCGATGGTCAGGCCGGTGACCTGTTTCCCTGGCAAAGGGTCGTCGAGGACCGCAATGCAAGCGGCGCGCGGGCTGTCGCGGTGCCCGCCATGGTCGATGGTCTGGAGGCCGCGCACCGGCGCTGGGGGCGGCTGCCCTGGGCCGAGCTGCTGGCCCCGGCCGTCGCACATGCCCGGCGCGGCATGGAGATCGACTGGTATGCGGCGCTGATCATCGCCAGCGCGACCCGTGAGCTTGCGCGCGATGCGGATGCCGCAGCGCTGTTCCTGAGCGAAGGGCATTATCCGCGTCCCTTCGCCTGGACCGCGCTGGCCGAGGACAGGCTCGATCAGTCGGCCATGGCCGACAGTCTCGACATCCTCGCGCGGGAGGGGGCCGCGGCGCTGCATGGTGGCGATCTCGGCGCGGCGCTCGCGCGGGACGTCCGGGACAAGGGCGGCTACCTGAGCCGCGAGGATCTGGCCGCCAACCGCGCGCGATTTCATGCGCCGCTGCCGGTGCCCTATCGCGACGCGCTGTTCCATGTCATGCCCGGGCTGACCGGCGGCCCGACCTTCGCTCGCGCCATGGGGCATCTGGCAGAGGGGTCGGTGCCGCGGCTCGATGACGCCTATCCGGCCTTCGCAAAAGCCCTCTTCGCCGCCTATGGCGAGCGGCTCTGCGGCATGGGACATGATGGCGAGAACCCCGCCACGCCCGGCTGCACCACGCATTTCTCGGTCGTGGACCGCAAGGGCAACATGGTGTCGCATACCCAGACGCTGCTGTCGCTCTTCGGGGCGAAGGTCGTTTCTCCAACAACCGGCTTTCTGCTCAACAACGGCATCATGTGGTTCGACCCGGAACAGGGCCGCGCCAATTCGCTCGCGCCGGGCAAGCCCTGCCTGATGAATGTCTGCCCGATCCTCGGCGAGACTCGGGGGCGGCGCTTCGCGCTCGGCGCGTCGGGCGGGCGCAAGATCGTCGGCGCAGTGACGCAGATCGCGGCCTTTCTCGCCGATCACGGGATGGATCTCGAAGCGGCGTTCCACCAGCCGCGGATCGACGTTTCGGGCGGCACGACGATCACCGCGGATGCGGCCCTGCCCGCGTCGGTGCACAAGGCGCTGGCGGCACTCGCGCCCACCCATGTGGCCCGCCGCTCGCTGCTGCCCTATCCCTTCGCCTGCCCCGCTGCCGTGCTCGACACGGGCAAGCGGCGCTATGGCGCTAGCGAGATCATGTCCGCCTGGGGCGATGCGGTGGCCGAGCCGGAATGAGGCGCCGCCTGCGCCGGTATCTGCACGTCAAGCGGGAACCGCGCGCGGGCTGCGGCGTTGATCGGGTGGAACGAACAAAGGAGATAACCTGATGAAGACCCGCAACGCCATCGCCGCCCTGACCGCCCTGCCGCTGCTGGCCCTGCCCGCCAGCCTGATGGCCCAGACCAGCACCGAAACGCTGGAAACCGACGATGCCGTCGTCGACACACAGCCGGTCACCGGTGCACAGGATTACATCCAGCTCGACGATGCCGCCGTTATCGGCTCCACCGGCGAGAAGATCGGCGAGATCGAGGACCTACTGGCCGATGCAACCGGCAAGCCGGTGGCCGTGGTCGTGGAAACCGAAGGCTTCATCGGGATCGGCGACAAGGACGTGATCGTCACATTCGACCAGCTGGAAATGCTCGACGGCCAATTCCACGTCAACATGACGGAAGACGAGCTGGAGGCCCTGCCGAAGTGGGACGACTGAGTTCCGCGCTTGCCGGAAGGTGAAGGATGGAATTTGGACGGGGGCCGGGAGGCTCCCGTTTTTTTGTTGGGGGGGGCGCGCAGTTAGGTCGGGTAGTGCAGTGAAGTGTCCACTTTAGTACTTCTACGATGCTGCGGCAGTTTGCCTCGCGGAATTGCAACCTGTGCCAAAAATGCTCGCCTCGCAAGCTTTTCAGCGAAGTGCTTCCCTTTCATATAGAGACGCCCGGCTTTAAGCCGGGCGTGACGCATATATGGCACGAGGCATCGGGGCATAGGGCTATGCGCGCTCGATTGCCCTTTACCCTCTCAAAGAACCGGTTCGTAGAGCACCACGCGGGTGTCCATCGGGACGCGGTCATAGAGATCGACCATCTGGTCGTTGAGCAGCCGGGCGCAGCCGTTCGATACCCGGCTCGCCAGGGTCTTGGGCTTGTTGGTGCCGTGGATGCGCAGGAACGTGTCGCCGCGGCCGGGCTGGAACAGGTAGAGCGCGCGCGAGCCGAGCGGGTTGTGCAGACCGCCTTCCATGCCGTCCTTGTGCTTGGCATAGATCTCCGGCTCGCGTTCGATCATCCCCGGTGTCGGCGTCCAGCTCGGCCATTCCTTCTTCGCCCCGACATAGAATTCCCCGGCTTCGTAAAGACCCGGACGTCCGACGCCGACGGTATAGCGCAGCGCCATGTCGTCGGGCAGCGTCCAGTAGAGGGCGAACATGTCGGGATCGACATGGACCTCATAGGGCGCGGCTCCGCCCTCGAGCGGCACGAGCTGCGGCATCATGAACTCGGGCAGCTCGTAATTCGGGATGGTCTTCGGGCCATGCGCCATGGCGCCGGTGGCGGCGAAAGCCGCGCCGGTGGCGGCGAGTCCGGTGAAGAATGTTCTGCGTTTCATATCATGTCCCCTTGCATTGGCGGTTCTTTGCTTAATGAACCTCGGCAAGGTGGCGCCGGTTCCGCATGGGCCTTCACGAGAGCGACAGCTGTTGCAGCGATGCCTGCCCGGAGCGGCAGGCGCGCCCTGCCCGGCCTATTGCTGCGCCTCGTCGGCCTGGCTGATCGCCGCCTGGCGTTCCCGGACATGATCGGGCCAGGTGCTCTTGATATAATCGAGAATGGCGGCGATCTCGGTATCGCTCAGCACCTCGGCATAGCCGGGCATGTCGCTTTCATAGCCATTTCCGACAATCGCGGCCGTGCCATGTTTCACTATGTCGGTCAGTATCCGGTCCGAATGGTGCCAGGTGTGGCCGGTCTCGTCATGCGGCGGCGCCGGGAGCCTGCCGTTGGGCAGCCGTACACGCCAGTCGGCCTGCCCTTCGAGATCGCTGCCGTGACAGGCGGCGCAATTCTCTTCGTAGAGCATCTTCCCCCGCTCCCCCGGCTCCTCTGCCATCACGGGCAGGGTCGCGAGGACGGCCGCCATCACCGCGGCGATTCGTGTCACATTTATCGGCATCGTCTCAACTCCAATCACTTTTTTGGCGCGGCGCATAGCTGCCCGGTTCGGAACAGCCCCGCGCGGCGATGCCCTTTCTGCAACCTTCCACCTGATGGAGGTCAAGCAGGATCGGAAGGTCGGTACTTAACCGTTCTCCTATCGCAGACGTGAAGAGAAATGATCCGTGCGGGTGCCGGAGTCAGCTACCCTAGGGGCAGGCGATAGATCAAAAGGGAGGACGAAAATGCTACGCTATTTTGCCGCAGGATGTACCGCGTTGATGCTTGGAGCCGGGGTGGTGGCTGCACAGGACGAGCCTTTTGGCACCCAGGCGGACGCGGATTATGCCCAGCAGCTCTGGGAGGCGATGAAAGCGTCGAACCTTGCCGGGGAAAACGCCATCCGCACCATTCCCTATGAGGGGACGGAGCCGCACGGGATGCTGCTCGAGACGTTCTTCGCTGACGCGGAGATCGAGGGGCATATCGGCGCGCTGGTGATCAAGCGCAACTACGGGCCCGAAGGGGTCACCCCCGAGGAGGTGCAGGCCGATCCCGACAAGCATCTGGCCGCGGTCACGATCATGTACCGGCGCGAGGAAGGCTATGACGCGGATAACGGCAACTGGTTCTGGGTCAAGTATCTGCCCGACGGCTCGCTCGACAAGAACCCGGCCGGGATGCAGCTCGCGGGCCGTGTCGCCAAGGGGGCGGATGCCGGGTGTATCGCCTGTCACGCAGGGGCGCCGGGCGAGGATTATCTCTTCACCACCGATTGATGCCGCCGGTTCCGGCACCCGGCGCGACCCGGGCGCCGGGAGACGTGTCGCTTGATACGGGCAGCGCAGCGGGTTAGCGCGAGGAGCCGCGTGTTCAGCCCGATTGAGACCAGACCTCGCCCAGCTGCCGATTGCGCGTTTCCACCGCCGCGATCCGCTCCAATGCGCCACTGCCCGCGCGTTTCGCGAGCATCCCGGTCAGCACCTCGGCCAGCGCCAGCGTGGCGGCGTAGGAGGAAAAGAAATGCGGGCTTTCCGAGGGCAGGATGAAACTCTCGCTGGCGTATTTCAGCGCCGGGCAGGAATGGCTGTCGGTCAGTACGATGACACAGGCACCTGCGGCCTGCGCCGCTTCGGCCGCGAGGATCGAGCTGGTGGCGAAGGGCGGGTTGGTGATCACCAGCAGCACGTCGTCGGCCCCGAGTCCTTCCAGCCCGCTGCCGAGCGAGGCGCCCATGCGCAAGCCCATCGACCAATTGTCCGCGACGAAACCGGCCATATAGGCGATATATTCGGCGATCCCGGTGGAGCCGAGCCCGCCGAGCACCAGCACCTTGCGCGCCTGGTGCAGATGTTCGACGCAGCGCTCGAGCGTGGTGACGTCGAGCGCGGCGGCAAGCTGGTGCAGATTCCGCGTCATCGCCTGCAGATGTTGCGCGTGAAAGCCGTGATCCCCGGTGCCATGCTGCTCCTGCAGCGCCGCAGCGCGGGTCGAGAAGCTGTTGGCGCGTTCTGCCATGGATTGGCGCAGCACCTCGCGCAAAGCTTCGTAATTCTCATACCCGAGGGCCGTTGCCATGCGTGAGAAGGTCGCCGGGGTGAGCCGCGCCTCCTGCGCCACGCTGCGCAGGGTGCGGGTGGCGACGTCGATGGGATGGGCCAGGACGAAATCTGCCGCCTCGCGCAGGCGCGGGCTGAGGCCGGGATATTTTCCGGCCAGTTTCTGCTCGAATGTCGCGGCCATGGGCACCTCCTGCAATGTAACTGATGAAACAAATGTTTCATATATTGCGCGAATAGGAAACACCTGTATCTACTTCCGGCGCAGGTAGCCGCGCCGCAGAAGGAATCGCGTCATGTCCCATATCTTCCCCCGCCACTGCAAAGCCAACCCGCCGGTGATCGCCCGTGGTGAGGGCGTCTATCTCTACGACCAATCGGGCAAGCAATATCTCGACGGCTCCGGGGGGGCGGCGGTTTCCTGTCTCGGGCATGGCGATGCGCAGGTCACCGCCGCGATCAAGGCGCAGCTCGACAGGGTGGCCTTTGCCCATACCGGCTTCTTCACCTCCGAACCGGCGGAGCAGCTCGCCGATGCGTTGATCGCGCGGGCGCCCGAGGGGATCGAGCGGGTCTATCTGGTCTCCGGCGGCTCCGAGGCGATGGAGGCGGCGCTGAAACTGGCGCGGCAGTATTTCGTCGAGCGCGGCGAGGGTCAGCGCCGCCATGTGATTGCACGGCGGCAGAGCTATCACGGCAATACGCTCGGCGCGTTGGCCACCGGCGGCAATGAGTGGCGCCGCGCGCCCTTCGCGCCGCTGATGGTGGAGACCAGCCATATCGCCCCGTGTTACGCCTATCGCGGCCAGCAGGACGGCGAGAGCCCTGAGACCTATGGGCTGCGCGTCGCCGATGAGCTGGAGACAGAGATCAAGCGACTTGGCGAGGACAGTGTCTTTGCCTTCGTGGCCGAACCGGTGGTCGGCGCGACATTGGGCGCGGTGGCGCCGGTGCCGGGCTATTTCAAGCGCATCCGCGAGATCTGCGACCGTTATGGCGTGTTGCTGATCCTCGACGAGGTGATGTGCGGCATGGGGCGGACCGGTACGCTGTTCGCCTGTGAGCAGGACGGCGTGCGCCCCGATATCATCGCCGTGGCCAAGGGGCTCGGTGCCGGGTATCAGCCGATCGGGGCGATGCTCTGTTCCGGGGCGATCTATGACACGATCGCCAGTGGCTCGGGGTTCTTTCAGCACGGGCATACCTATGTCGGGCATCCGACCACCGCAGCTGCCGCGCTGGCAGTGCTCCAGCGGCTTACTGACGATGGGTTGGTGAACCGTGCCGCCGAGATGGGCGACCGGCTGAAAACCGCGCTCATCGAGGCCTTTGGCGATCATCCGCATGTCGGTGACATTCGCGGGCGCGGGTTGTTCCTCGGGCTTGAGATCGTCCAGGACCCCGACAGCAAAGCCCCCTTCGCGCCCGAGCTGGCCAAGAACAAGGCGCTGAAGAAAGCGGCCTTTGAGGCCGGGTTGATCTGCTATCCGATGGGCGGCACGATCGACGGGCGGCGCGGCGATCACATCCTGCTCGCACCGCCGTTTATTCTGGAGGATCAGCATATCGACGAGATCGTCGGCAAGCTGCAGATCGCGTTCGACCAATGTCTCTGACCCCGCTGCCGCGGCTGATGGTGGCGCCAAACGGGGCGCGCAAGGGCAAGGCGGATCACCCGGCCCTGCCGATCACCCTGCCCGAGATCATCGAGACCGCCCACGCCTGTCACAGGGCCAGGGCCGACGGGCTGCACCTGCATCTGCGCGACGCGGGCGGTGTTCATATCCTTGATTCCGGGCTCTACCGCGAGGCGCTGGCGGCGCTGGGTGAGGCGGTGCCGGATCTGGCGGTGCAGGTCACGACCGAGGCGGTGGGGCTCTATACTCCCGCCGAACAGCGGCAATTGGTGCGTGACCTGCGCCCGGCGCTGGTCTCGGTCTCGCTGGCGGAGATGCTGGCGGAGGGCGAGTTCGACGCCGGCGAAGAGTTCTACAAAGAATGTGCCGAAGCCGGGACAGCCGTGCAGCATATCCTTTACGGGGTGGACGATCTGGCGTTGTTTGACCGGATGGAGACCGAAGGCCGCCTGCCCGCAGGTCCGTCGCAGATGCTGTTCGTGCTCGGCCGCCGTGCCAAAGACCAGCAGAGCGACCCTGCCGATCTGGCGCCCTTCATCCGCTGGCTGGCGCAGCGCGGGGATCAGCCCGATTGGGCGATCTGCGCCTTCGGGCGGGGCGAGACTCGCTGTCTGCAGGAAGCCGCGGAGGCGGGGGGCAAGCTGCGGGTCGGGTTCGAGAATTCGTTCCGGAATGGGGACGGGACGCTTGCAAAGGACAACGCCGAACGCGTTGCCGAGGTCTTCGCGACCTGCCGCCCGGCGTCGGTCAGATGAACTCGGTGTGAAAGCGGATCACCCGGTGCCGGTCGCTGGGATCGGTGAGGAAATGGCCGCAGACCCCGAAAACCTCGCGCAGCAGCGCATCGCTCAGCACCGCTCCGGGCGCGCCGCAGGCGACCATGCGGCCCTGTTGCAGCACGCAGATCCTGTCGCAAAGCAGCGCCTGATTGAGGTCATGCAGCGCGATCACCGAGGTCACCGGCAGTGCCCGCACGAGGTGCAGGATCGACAGCTGGTGGCGAATGTCGAGATGGTTGGTCGGTTCATCGAGCAACAGCACCTGCGGGCGCTGCGCCAGCGCGCGGGCGATATGCACGCGCTGGCGCTCGCCGCCTGACAGCGTGTGCAGGGGTTCGGCCTCGAACCCGATCAGATCGGCATCAGTCAGCGCGCGCCGGACCGCCGCTTCATCCGCAGTGCTCCAGCGGCGCAGCGCCGAGAGCCAGGGCGTGCGCCCCAGTTCGACCGCCTCGCGCACGCTGATCCGCTCGCGCGCCTCTGCATGTTGTTCCACCAGCGCGAGGTTCTGCGCGATCTCGCGGCGGCGCAGCTTTGCCATCGGCTGGCCATTGAGCAGCACCGCGCCCGCGCTTGGCGCGCGGATCCCGGCCAGCATCCGCAGCAGCGTCGATTTGCCCGATCCGTTCGGCCCGATCAGCCCCAGGGTTTCACCGGGGCGCAAGGTCAAGTCGATGCCCTGCACGATTTGCTTGCGGCGGGCCTGCCAGCCAAGGTTTTCGCAGGACAGGATCATCGCCCGGTCCGCCCGCCGATCAGGATCAGCGCGAATACCGGCGCGCCGATCAATGCGGTGACCACCCCGATCGGCAGCACCTGCCCCGGCACCAGCGTGCGCGAAATCACATCCGCCGCGATTAGGAACACCGCCCCCCCCAGCGCCGAGGCGGGCACCAGCCGCCCGTGCCTCGTGCCGACAAGGATGCGCATCGCATGGGGGATCACCAATCCGACAAAGCCGATCGAGCCGACGATCGAAACGATGACCGCAGTCATCAGCGCGGCGATGCCGATGAGGCCGAACTGCACCCGCCGCACCGCGATGCCGAGCGCAGCGGCGCTGTCGCTGCCGAAGGTGAAGGCGTCAAGCGCGCGGGTGTTGAACAGGCAGGCGAGCGTGCCGAGCAGCGCGGCGGGCACCACCAGCGCCACGTCGGGCCAGCGCACCCCCGAGAGGTTACCCATGATCCAGAACATGATGCCGCGTGCCTGATCGGCATTGGCGCTCTTGGCGATCATGAAAGCGGTGAGCGCGTTGAAGAGCTGCGACCCGGCGATCCCGGCGAGGATGATCACCCCGGCGATCTGCGTCCCGCTGCCGATGTTGCCGTCGCCGCCCGCCGCATGGGCCAGCAAGGCGACGAAGACGAAAGCCAGCAGCGCCCCGCCAAAGGCGCCGAGCGAGAGCGATATTGCCCCCCCGCCGAGGCCCAGCACCGTGACCGCGACCGCGCCCGAGGAGGCCCCTGCCGAGATGCCGAGCAGATAGGGATCGGCCAGCGCGTTGCGCAGCAGCGCCTGCAGCACCAGCCCCGACAGCGCCAGCCCGGCCCCGCAGCAGGCCGCCACGATGGCCCGCGCCAGCCGGTAGTTCCAGATGATACCCTCGTCGATCCGATCCACCGGAAACCCGGCACCGAGCAGCTTGTTGGCGATCACCTGCAACACCACGCCGAGCGGTATCGGCGTCTCGCCAAGCGCCGCGCCCGTCGCCAGCGCCAGCAACAGCACCGGCGGCACGATCAGGCTCCAGTGCCAGGTACGCCGACGCGGCAGGGGCAGGCTCGCCAGGCTCATTGGGTGAGATCGAACCCGGCCAGATCATCGGCCAGTTTCTCGAGCGCGTAGATCGCACGGATCGACGGGTCCATGGCATGAGCCTGCATGGCCAGGATCCGCCCTTCGCGCACCGCTGTCATCTCGCGGGTGACGGGGTCGGTCTCAAGGAACTGCCGCTTGGCTTCAAGCGAATCCGCCGGGAAGCGGCGCCGCTCCATTTCGGCGAGGATGATGAAATCGGGATCGGCCTTGGCGAGGGTTTCCCATCCGACGCTGGGCCATTCCTCGCGCGACTGCACGACATTGTCGAGGCCGAGCTGCGCCATCATATAGGCGGGCACGCCCTGCTGTCCGGCGACATAGGGATCGCTGGCGATCTCCGGCGAGGAGAACCAGAACAGCGCCGTGCTGTCGGAGGGCAGATCGAGGCTCTCGGCCTTTGCAATCGCCGCCGCCTCGCGCGTTCTGAGGTCGTTGAGCAGCGCCGCGCCCTGCGCCTGCGCATCATGGATCAGCGCCAGTTCGGTAATGCCGCGGTAAAGCTGCGCGGTATCGAAAAGCTCCGACCGGGTACCGTCGAGCCCGACGCTGTTGTCCTTGCTCGCGCAGTCGCTGGGCATCACGTAGGTCGCCACGCCGAGGTCATGGAACATTTCGCGGCTGGCGACGATCCCTTCGGGGCCGACATGCCATTCATACATCGCCGTGACCAGTTCGGGGCGTTTGGCGACGACGCTTTCAAAGCTCGGGTCATTATCGGCAAGCCGCTCGACCTGCGCATTCACCGCCTCGAATTCCGGCAGCACCGGGTTGAACCAGACCGAGGTGCCGACCACCTGCTCGCCCAGCCCCAGCGCATAGAGAATTTCGGTGGTGGATTGGCCGATGGTCACGGCGCGGGCCGGGGCCGCCTCGAAACGCAGCTCATGACCGCAATTCTCGAGCTGCAGGGGATATTGCGTCTGATCTGCCGCTGCAGGTGGCACGAACAGGGCATGCATGGCAGAGGCGAGGAGGAACGGTTTCAGCTTCATGTCAGGTAGGCTCCGGGTTGGCGGGTCGAAGCGGGGACGTGGAACGAGACGCCGCGACCGGTCCTGCCGCCAGCTGCGGTGAAGGGGCCCTTCCGGGGGGGAGAGGAGAAACCGGTCCATGACATGCCTTTCCCGGACACCCCGTCCGGATTGAGGGTTGCGCGTCGGCAGGTCTCCTGACTGACGGATCGACACCTTCTCCACCTTCCCGGGCAACGCGCCCAGTGGCATCATGGTGAAGGCTCACCGCCTACAGTTGCGGGGGCAGTCGCGCTTGCCGAAAAGAGTTCCGGTGCGCATTCCCTATTCATTCCCGAAGGAAACCGACGCGGCAGCAATGCGTTCTCGGCCCGGTTCTGTCAAGCCATTCCGACGGCGATGCCCACGCCGGGCAGGATACGGCAGGCCGTTCATTCACGGTCGGCGACGAAAGATCGCTCTTGCGGCCAGAGCCAGGTTACCTAAACAACGTCGCAGGAACGCTAAAGCGTCTCGCCCTATACAGGCTTTCGGCGCACCTCTATAAATCTAGACATAATAGCGTTCAACCAGACAAAAGGGAGGGTCCGGTGAACCCCATTCTGAGCATCATCCTGTCGCGGCTGGCGATGGGGATGGTTACCCTGCTGGTGGTGACGCTGGTGATCTTCTCCGCCGTCGAGCTGCTACCCGGAGACATCGCCACCGAAACGCTGGGCCAGTCGGCCACCCCCGAGACCCTCGCGGCCTTTCGCGCCAAGCTGAACCTCGATGAGCCGGTCTATGTCCGCTACGGCACCTGGCTCTGGCAGGCATTGCAGGGCGATTTCGGGGTCTCGCTGTCCAACCGGCGCCCGATTGCCGAGCTGATCGCGACGCGGGCGGGCAATACCTTCTTCCTCGCGGCCTATGCTGCCGCCATCGCAGTGCCGATCGCGGTGCTGCTGGGGATGCTGGCGGCGCTCTATCGCAATTCGATCTTCGACCGGATGATCTCCGGCTCGACGCTGGTGGCGATCTCCTTCCCGGAATTCTTCATCGCCTATATCCTGATCCTGGCCTTTTCGGTCTGGCTCGGCTGGTTTCCGAGCCTGGCCAGTGTCGATGCCGCCACCGCCTTCTCCGAGCGGCTCTACCGGACCTTTCTGCCCGCGCTGACCCTGACGCTGATCGTGATGGCGCATATGATGCGGATGACCCGCGCGGCGATCATCAACCTGCTGGCCCTGCCCTATATCGAGATGGCCGGGCTCAAGGGCATGAAACGCTGGCGGGTGATCGCGGTACATGCGCTGCCCAATGCGCTGGCGCCGATCATCAACGTCGTGGCGCTGAACCTCGCCTATCTGATCGTCGGGGTGGTGCTGGCCGAGGTGGTCTTCGTCTATCCCGGCCTCGGGCAGCTGCTGGTCGATTCCGTGGCGAACCGCGACGTGACCGTGGTGCAGGCGGCCTGCCTGATCTTCGCAGCCACCTATATCCTGCTCAACATGGCGGCCGACATCCTGTCGATCATCGCCAATCCGCAATTGCTGCATCCGAGGTAGAGACATGCATTACTGGCTCAGCCAATTGCGCGAGGCGCCGCTGTCGGCCTGGATCGGCATCCTGCTGGTCACCGGCTTCGCGATACTGGCGCTCTTCGCGCCGCTCATCGCGCCTTTCCCCGAGACCGCGGTTGTCGGGCCGCAATATCACCCCTGGAGCGCAACGCATTACCTCGGCACCGATGCTCTGGGGCGTGATGTGATGTCGCGGCTGATCTATGGCGCGCGCAACACGGTCGGCATCGCGCTGGTCACGACCGCGCTGGCCTTCCTGCTCGGGGCTTCGCTGGGCCTGCTGGCGGCCACCACCGGCGGCTGGTTCGACGCGATCGGATCGCGCGTTGTCGATATCCTGATGGCGATCCCCTCGCTGATCTTCGCGCTGCTGATCCTGACCATCACCGGCACCTCGGTCATCTCGCTGATCCTGGTGATTGCGGTACTTGATTCCACCCGCGTCTACCGGCTGTCGCGCGCCGTGGCGCAGGGCATCCTGACCATGGATTACATCGAGGTCGCCCGGATGCGCGGCGAGGGCCTGCCCTGGCTCATCCGCCGCGAAGTGCTGCCCAATGCCGCCGCACCGTTGATCGCCGAATTCGGGCTGCGCTTCTGTTTCGTGTTCCTGTTCATCTCGGCGCTTTCCTTTCTGGGTCTCGGGCTGCAACCGCCGACCGCCGACTGGGGCTCGATGGTGCGCGAGAGCGCCAAGCTGATCTCGTTCGCCAATTTCGCCAGCTGGCAGAGCGCGACCTTCGGGCTGGCGCCGCTGCTGCCCGCCGGGGCGATCGCGCTGCTGACAGTGG
Source organism: Sulfitobacter aestuarii (assembly GCF_042685005.1). NCBI lineage: Bacteria > Pseudomonadati > Pseudomonadota > Alphaproteobacteria > Rhodobacterales > Roseobacteraceae > Sulfitobacter > Sulfitobacter aestuarii. The sequence goes on from NZ_JBHUMP010000003.1 coordinate 95,939, forward strand.
CGGTCAACCTGATCGTCGATTGGGTGCTGCATGTCTCGAGCGGACTGAAGGAATGACCATGAAAGACACCTCGCATTCCACCGACCTGCTGCTGCAGATCAGCGATCTGCGCATCGAGGGCCGCTCCGGCGGCGCCTGGCAGGAGATCGTCAAGGGTGTGGATCTCAGCCTCAACCGCGGCGAGATCCTCGGGCTGATCGGCGAGAGCGGCGCCGGGAAATCGACGCTGGGTCTCGCGGCGATGGGCTATACCAAGGGCGGCTGCCGGATCAGCTCCGGCTCGGTGCGCTTTGACGGGCAGGAGCTGGTCGGCGCCCCTGCCGAGCAGCTGCGCAGCCTGCGCGGGGCGCGCATCGCCTATGTGGCGCAATCGGCCGCCGCCGCCTTCAACCCGGCCTACCGGCTGATCCGCCAATATGCCGAGGCCCCGGTGCGCCACGGGCTGATGTCGCGCCAGCAGGCCGAAGCGGATGCCGTCGATCTCTACCGCGCCATGCAACTGCCCGATCCCGCGCAGATCGGCTTTCGCTATCCGCATCAGGTCTCCGGCGGGCAGTTGCAGCGCGCCATGACCGCGATGGCGATGGCCTGTCGCCCCGACCTGATCATCTTTGACGAGCCGACCACGGCGCTCGACGTGACCACCCAGATCGAGGTGCTGAGCGCGATCCGCAAGGTGGTGCGCGAGCATCATACCGCAGCGATCTACATCACCCATGACCTCGCGGTGGTGGCGCAGATGGCCGACAGGGTGAAGGTGCTGCTGAAGGGCGAGGAGGTCGAGGAGGCCGAGACCCGCCAGATGCTGAGCCATCCGCGCGAAGCCTATACCAAGTCGCTCTGGGCGGTGCGCGATTTCCGCCGTGCGCCGATGCCGAAGCTGGCCGAAGACGCGGCACCCTTGCTGGAGATCGAGAACGTGAGCGCCGCCTATGGCGCGGTGAAGGTGCTCGATGACATCTCGCTCAAGGTACATCGCGGCCGTACTGTCGCGGTTGTGGGCGAAAGCGGTTCGGGCAAGTCCACCACCGCGCGGGTGATCATGGGTCTGCTGCCGCCGAGTGCCGGGTCGGTGCGTTTCGAGGGTCAGGAACTGCCGCCGCGCAGCCGGGCCCGTGCCCCTGCCCTGCAGCGCCGGGTGCAGATGATCCATCAGATGGCCGATACCGCGCTGAACCCCAAGCACCGGATCCGCGAGATCCTCGGGCGGCCGCTGACGTTCTTCCTCGGGCTGAAGGGCAAGGCGAAAGACGCCCGCATCCGCGAGCTGCTTAGCCTGATCGAGCTTGACCCCGACCAGTTCATCGACCGCCTGCCCGCCGAGCTGTCGGGCGGGCAGAAACAACGGCTCTGCATCGCCCGCGCGCTTGCCGCCGAGCCCGAGTTCATCATCTGCGACGAAATTACCTCGGCGCTCGACCAGCTTGTCGCCGAGGGTATCCTGCGGCTGCTCGACCGGCTGCAGCGCGAGATGGAGCTGACCTACCTGTTCATCACACATGACCTCGCCACGGTGCGTTCGATCGCCGATGAGGTGGTGGTGATGAAGGAGGGCCGTATCGTCGAACAAGGCCCGAAGGACGCGATCTTCTCGCCGCCACACCCGCCCTATACCGAATTGCTGCTGTCCTCGGTGCCGGAGATGGACCCAGACTGGCTGGACAACGTGCTGGAAGAGCGGCGGTTGAATCCGGTGTGATACGCTTTGGGCTGTGCTGACCCGCGAAAAAGGTCGGCGGCTCCTATCGGCAAGTCTCGCCGTGCTGGCCACTTGATCCCTGTGAGGGGTCGCGTATATACATCCATATATCTAGGGAGTGGCGCGATGATCGAAACCAAGATCCGGAAGGTCGGCAACTCGGCCGTCATGACCCTGACGACCGAAATGCTGACGATCCTCGACGCCAAGGAAGGTGACACGCTTTTCGTTATCCGGGGCGATGACGGCAGCCTGAAGATCACGCCACATGATCCTGCGGTCGCATCCGCATTGGCTGCCGCCGAGATCGTCATGGATGAGAACCGAGATCTGCTGCAAGCTCTTGCATGACAGGGCCGATCTGGGTGCCGCTTGCCGCTGTTCTTGCGATCCATGATCGTCAGATAAGCCGCCATGGCGGGGCTCCCGGCATACGTGACCGGGCGCTTCTGGAGACTGCGCCCGTTCGATAAACCTCGCCGCCTATACCCATGCCGACTTCGACGAGATTGCGGCGGCCTATGCCTTCGGCATTGCCAAGGCTCATGCTTTCGTGGACGGAAACAAGCGCACCGCCTTCGTGACTGCGCTCACGTTTCTGCGGCTCAACGGCTATTCTTTCCGTCCGGCGCCGGTTGAAGGCGTCGGGATGATGGAGGACCTTGCCTCAGGGCAAACCAGCGAGGCGGAGTTTGCCAGGTGGATCTCGCGGGATATGAGCCCGATCTGAAACCTAGGAGATTTCTTTGATAGGCGCGACCATTCGAATGGGGCGCTTTAATGGCTGTCCAGCGAGGCTCTCGGCATTAGCTTACCGCTTTCCAGAGGCAAGAAGTTGGCTCAGTCGTTCTGGAACACTGCCTTCTGTGCCTGCGCAATAACGCTATCGGGTCGAAGCAGCCATCGCCACCCCGAGCCGCTTCATTCGCCAACCCACATCACCAGGCGCCAAAGGGGCGACCCGCGAGCCGCCCCTTCTGCTGTCAGATATCGAGCACCACGCGGCCTTCTGGCCGGGCGCAGCAGAGCAGCACTTCGCCCGGTCCCGGCGGGTCGAGCGGCTCTTCGAAATAGCGCACTTCTCCCTCCTTGAGGCCGCAGCGGCAGGTGTTGCAGATCCCGGCGCGGCAGCTGAAAGCGGGGGTGAGCCCGGCCTCTTCGGCCAGTTCCAGCAGGGAATTGGCGCTGTCGTTCCAGGCGGCGCTGACACCGGATCTGGCGAAGACCACGTCATTCCCCTGCCCCGTGTCATTCGCCGCCTTCACCGGGCCGCGGGCGACCGGTAGATCCTCGGGCATCGCACGGGCGTCCGGGTTGGTCAGGAATGCCAGCCCGGCGATGGCGGCGGGCGCCTTCGAGGCGGTCTGCGGGGCGATCTGCGGCTGCTCGGCCAGCACTTCGAGCGAAGCGGCCTTGCCGAAAAATTCATAGGCAATCCGCGCCTTTGTGACGCCAAGCTCACGCAGCAGCCGGTACATGGCCACCATGAAAGGGGTCGGGCCGCAGAGATAGACATCATAATCATCAAGCGGCAGCAGCGATTGCAGCAGCGCCTTGTCGATCATCCCGACACTATGGCCGGGCCCGGAGGCGCGGTCCGCATCGCTCGGATTGCGGTAGATCACATGGTTGCGGATCCGGCCCTGCGAGGCTTCGGCGAGCTCTCGCAGCTCATCGCCCAGCGCCTGCACCGCGCCGTTTTCGCAGGCCTGCAGGAACCAGACCCTGCGTTCCGTCTCGGCCAGCCGATGCGCCATCGCGACCAGCGGCGTCAGCCCGACACCGCCGCCGAGCAGCAGGACCGGGCGCTCGCTGTCCTCATCGAGCACGAAGCTGCCGCGGGGTGCTGCCACCTCGAGCTCCATGCCGGGGCTGACCGCGTCATGCAGCCAGCAGGAGCCGACACCCTCGGGCAGATGCGCGGCATCGACCGGGCGGCCCCCGCGCTTGACGGTGATCCGGTGGCTGCCGGGCGCGGTCACGTCACCGGAAAGCGAATAGGTCTTCAGCACGCTGCCTTCGGGGGTCGGCAGTTTCAGCGTCAGATATTGGCCGGGGCGCGCGGCGAAGAGCGGCGCGCCATCGGCGGGTTCCAGGTGGAACGAGGTGATGATCTCGCTTTCGCGGATCTTGTCGGTCACGCGGAAGCGCCGGAAACCGCTGCTCATGTCAGGCGTCCATCTTGGCGTCGACCATCCGCTCCTCGGCGATCATCGCCTCGAGCTGGCGGCGGAAACGCAGCTGGCCCGCATCGATGCTGAGGTCGATATGCGGCGAGGTCTTGCTGTCCAACCCTTTCTGTACCTCGTTGAGCACCGCGCGGTCCTCTTCAAAGGCATTGCGCACATCCTCGCTCATCATCTTGGAAAGCTCCGCGTCATCGGGACGGATGTTGCGCAGCTGGAACCAGTAATAGCGGGTTTCCTTGTCAGTGGTCGGGGTCATGAAGTTGTAGCTGTCCATGACAAAGGTCTTCTCGTCGAGCGTGCCTTCCGGTCCGCCGGTGCCCGCCGGGGTGAAGACCGCCCGGATCAGCGCGTGCGACGGGTAGCGGACCTCGTAATGTTGCAGCCGGTCGCAATTGCCCTCGAACTCGACGATCTTCTTGTAGAAGGGCGCGGGCGCGTGATCCATCATCCAGCGGTGCACGATGACGCCGTTCTCGGTCTTGGTCACCCGCAGCGGTGCATCCTTGGTGGCCTCGGAAGCGAAGGAGCTCTCATGCACCCAGGCCACATGGGTCGGATCGAGCAGGTTGTCGCACATCAGCAGGTAGTTGCATTGCAACTCCATCGCCGCGCCCTTGTTCATGCCCCAGTCGGGGCTGTCGAAATTCGGGATGTCGATGATCTCCTCGGGGTCGGCAATCGCCGCATTGCCCATCCAGATCCACACCAGACCGTATTTCTCATGCACCGGATAGGGCCGGACCCGCGCCGCCGAGGGGATACGCCCGCCGCCCGGCGCCCAGACGCATTGACCGGCGCAGTCGAAGGTCAGCCCGTGATAGCCGCATTCGACGTTGTTCCCCTTGATCCGGCCCTTGGAGAGCGGCAGCTTGCGATGCGGACAGGCATCCTCCATCGCGATGACCTCGCCATCCGCGTTGCGGAAGATGCAGATCTTCTCGCCCAGCACGAGGATTTGCTGCAATTCATGCTCGATCTCGCTGCTCCAGGCGGCGACGTACCAGGCGTTCTTGAGAAACATGGCTCTTCCCTTCAATCTTTCTTGGCTTTGTCCATGTCTATGCAGGATCGCGCCGGGATTCAGCCGAAATGTTTTTGCGAATAGTTAGGAAAACTAAAGCGTCAGACCGGCAGCGCCCGGGCCGCGTTGATCAGCCAGTTCAGAAAGGCGCGGGCGTTGGGCTGGTCCAGCGTGCTGTTGCCCCAGCAGACGTAATAGGGTTCAGGCATCCGCAAGGCGTCCTCCGAGAGCCGCACAAGGCGGCCGAGCTGCAGATCGAAAGAAGCGAAGGAAAGCTGCGCCAGCGTCACCCCCTGCCCGCCCGCCGCCGCCTCGAGCGCGAGGCTAGACAGCGAATGCACGGCGATCGGCTTGATCGGACCCGGATCGACGCCCCGCGCGGCGAACCAATCGCGCCAGCGCGGCACGCCGGTATAGGCCGGACCCCAGTCGATCTCGATCAGCGGCAACCCTGCGAGCCCCTCGGCACTGCGCGCCTCTGGATGACGCTCAAGGAACTCCGGCGCGCAGACCGGGAAGCAGATATCGGTGAAAAGCGGGCGCGAATGCGGCAATCGGCTCGCTACCGCGCCATAGGTCAGGCGGAACATCTGGCCAAGCATCTGCGGATCGGGCTCGGCATGGGCCGCCTCGAGCCTGATCGGCACATCCGCTGCCATGGCCTGGAAATGATGCAACTGCGGGTTCAGCCATTTCAACAGCAGCGTCGGCACGCCGGAGACCTTCAGATCGACCCCGGATTGCTGCTGCATCCAGACATCCTGCGCCGCGCGCAGCCGGTCAAAGCCAATCGCGATCATCTCGTGATAGCTGCGCGCCTCGGGGGTCAGCGCGGCGCGGCGGCCGTCCTTGAACACCACCTGCGCCCCGAGATGCTCCTCGAGCACTTTCAGTTGCTGGCTGATCGCCCCGGACGTGACCCCAAGCTCCTGCGCGGCACTGCTCACGGAGCCGAGCCGCCCGAAAGCCTCGAACGCCTGCAAAGCACGCAGCGGCGGTAGGAAGGATTTCATCGACGGGGTCCTCGGATTCGGAAGGTCTCGTTCATGGTTTAGCACAGCTGTCCGATGGTCCAGCAAATCTGATTTGCCTCTTTCGAACGGCGGACATTAGCATGATAAGATCAGACATAATGACAAGGGGCGGGTCGCTGCAAGGTGCAAGCGCCGCGCGGCCCTGCCATTTATCCGAGACCGGGCATCGTGAGCGCACGGGGCCACAACAGAAAAAACATGATAGAACGGGGAATGTGACATGACGATCAAGACCAACAGACGCTCCTTGCTGCTCGGCGCCGGGGCGCTCGGCGCCACCGGATTGCTCGGCCTCTCGGGCCAGCCGCTGCGCGCCCAGAACGCGCCGCAGAAGGGCGGCACCTTCCGCATGGCGATTGCCGATTTCGACAGCGGCGAGACGCTCGATCCGCAGGTTCATGAAACCAAGTTCATGACGCTGCTGCAATGGCAGCTGCGTAACAACCTGATCGAGGTCGGGCCCGGCGGCGTGCTGGTGCCGGAGCTGGCCACGAGCTGGGAAGGCAGCGAGGATTCCCTGACCTGGGTATTCAAGCTGCGCGAAGGTGTCGAATTCCACAACGGCAAGTCCATGAGCGCCGATGACGTGGTGTTCTCGCTGAACCTGCACCGCGGCGACGACACCGTTTCGCAGGTCAAGGCGCTGACCCAGCAGATCGCCGACGTGAAGGCCAGCGCGCCGCATGAGGTGACCGTCACCCTGCACGCCCCGAACGCGACCTTCCCCTCGCTGATGACCGTGATCAACCTGTTGGTCGTCCCCGCCGATGACATGAACTTCGACGCCGGGATCGGCACGGGCGGCTACATTCTCGAAAGCTATGAGCCCGGCGTGAAGGCGCGCGTCACCCGCAACCCGAATTACTGGAAAGAAGGCCGCGGCCATTTCGAGGCGGTCGAGACGCTGGCGATCCGCGACGTCAACGCCCGCACCACAGCTTTGCAGACCGGCCAGGTCGATGCGATGAATTTCGTCGATCCGACCACCGCGCGGCTGATGCAGATGATGCCCGGTGTCGATCTGGTACAGACGCAGGGCAAGGTGCATTACGCCTTCAGCATAGACACCACCGCCGGTGTCTATACCGACAACGACGTGCGCCGCGCGATGAAGCTGGCGATCAACCGGCAGGAGATCGTCGACAAGGTGCTTGGCGGCTTCGGCTCGATCGCCAATGACCAGTCGATCTCCTCGGCCTATCCGAATTACAACCCCAACCTGCCGCAGCATGAATACGACCCCGACGAGGCCCGTGCGCTGATGAAGAAGGCCGGTGCCGAGAACGAGGTGCACAGGCTGCATGTCTCCGAGACCCCGTTTGCGGGGGCGGTCGATGCGGCACAGCTCTACAGCGAACATGCCGCCGCTGCCGGGATCACCATCGAGGTCGCGCGCGAGCCCGAGGATGGCTATTGGTCCAAGGTCTGGGGCAAGGTCCCGTTCTTCGCCGAACGCTGGTCGGGCCGCGCCAATGAGGACCTGATGCTGTCGCTGGCCTATTCGCGCGAGAGCATCGGCAGCTGGAACTCCACCCATTGGGACAACGACGCCTTCAACAAGGCGCTCACCGCCGCGCGCAGCGAGCGTGACGATGCCAAGCGCCGTGAATTGCTTTGGGAGTGCCAGGCGCTGCTGTCGGCAAAGGGCGGTGTGGTTGCGCCGGTCTGGGCCGATTACCTCGACGCCAAGTCCGAGAAGGTCTCGACCCCCGAACAGGTCGCCGGTGACTGGGACATGGACGGCTGCCGCGCCTCCGAGCGTTGGTGGTTCAACGCCTGAGACTGACCTTTCTTCAGGCCGCAGGAGATGCGGCCTGAAGGATCCTAACGCATTGACAAGATTGCAGCCCGCCTGGACTGCCCCAAAGGAACACCCGATGTCATCGAGCCTGCCCGCCGAGCTGATCCGCAAGGAGATCGCCGCCCTGCCGACCTATAACGCCGGTCTGGCGATGGACCGCTTCCGCGAAATCTATGGGCTCGACTGTCTGGCCAAGCTCGACAGCAACGAAAGCCCGCTTGGTGCCTCGCCCGCCGCGATTGCGGCGATGCAGGCGCAGGCCCCGGGCATCGCGCGCTATCCCGATGCCGGGAACGCCGCGCTGCGCGCGCAGATCGCCGAGTCCTGCGACACCACGCCCGCCAAGGTGATCATCGGCAACGGTTCAGAAGACCTGATCGGCGCGCTGTTCCGCGCCACCCTGCGGGACGGCGATCACGTGGTGACCATCTGCCCGAGCTTCGGGCTGCATGAATTCGGCGCGCTGGCCTGCGGGGCGCGCGTTACCAAGGTGCCGTTCGCGGCAGATTGGCGCTTTCCGCTTTCGGGGCTTCGCGACGCGATGAAGGAACCGACCCGCATCCTGATCTTTGCCTCGCCGAGCAACCCTGCCGGTCCGGCGATCTGCGAAAAAGATTTCCGCGCGCTGCTCGATTTCACCCCCCAAGACACGTTCATCGCCTTTGACGAGGCCTATCTGGAATATGTTGCGCAGGAGCAGCGCTTTGACGCGATGGCGATCCTTGCCCGAAGCGGCCATGCCTGGATCGTGCTGCGCACCTTTTCCAAGGCCTATGGGCTGGCGGGAATCCGCGTCGGCTATGGCATCGCTTCGGACGAAGAACTGATCAAGGCGCTGATGAAGACCCGCAACCCCTTTGGCGTCAACGCGCTGGCGGTGGCGGCGGCGCGCGAGGCCTTTGACGATCGGGCGCATCTGGCCGAGGTGATCGCGCTGGCCGCATCCGAGCGCCAGCGCGTCGGCACGGCCTTGCGAAAAATGGGCTATGACTGCGCCCCGAGCCAGACCAATTTCATCTTCTTCGACACCGGCGCCCTGGCAGTGGATTTTGCCGAAGCCTTGCGCGGCAAGGGCATTCTGATCAAAGCGTGGCTGGAAGAACCGTTCGGCCATTGGGCGCGGGTCACCATTGGCACACCAGCCGAGAATGACGCCTTCCTTGCCGCCGTGCCTGAGCGCGAGAGCTGAGGCACTGACCGGCGCCTCCCTGCCGGTCACCTCACGGCTGCATGATGCTGCTGGGCAATCTCCATCAGCGCCGTGCGAAACGCGGGCGCACTGCCCGAGGCGGGCGGGAACAGCGCGATGATGTCCTGGGTGAGCGGGCGGCCTGACAGCGCCAGATAGCGCAGGGACGCGCCGTCCTCGCTCAGCTCATGGGCGGGCCTGGTAGTCAGGATCGAGACGCCCTCGCCATTGGCCACCAATGCGCGCACCATCCCGGCCGAACGCACCTCATGCACGACACGCGGCTGCAGCCCCTCGGCGGCGAAGAGGCCAAGGAAATAGTCGCGGCTGAGCGGCAGGCCGATCAGGATGAACCGCTCCTGCGCCAACTCGGCTAGGCTCACCTGCGACGCGGCGGCCAGCGGGTGATCCTGCGCCACCAGCGCCTGCGGAGTCAGCCGGGCGAGGATCTCGACATCGTCGGGGCGCGCATCGAGGCTCTGCACGTCATAGAGGATCGCCCCGTCGAGCGATCCGCGCGCCACGCCCTGACGCAGGCTGTTGAGATCGCCCTCCACCAGCGACAGCGCCACCTCCGGATGATGCCGACGAAACCGCGCCACCAGCGCCGCGACATGGCGCGGCCCGAGTGTCGCCAGATAACCGAGCACATAGCGCGCGCCCAGGGTCTGCGCATCGCCGCTCAGCCGCTCTGCCTGCCCCAGCAGGCGCTCGGCCTCACTCAGCCGCGCGCGGCCCTCGCTGGTCAGCTGCAACCCCTGCGAGGGCTGGCGCACGAACAGCCGCACGCCCCAGAGCCCCTCAAGATCCGAAACCGCCCGGCTTACCGCCGACTGCGAGACGTTAAGCCGTTCCGCCGCCCCCTTGGTGCCGCCCGCCCGCGCCACGCCGACGAAATATTCGAGCTGGCGAAAGGTGAAACGCAGCATTTTTCTCATACTCCAGAATGCGAAGACGGCATTTGTCGCGCGCGGCCATCGGCGGCTATGCCTCGGGAAACGCCATCACATTCTGTCACGAGCAGCAAGGAAAGCCCATGACCCAGAGCCTCACCGGAATCCGCGTGATCGATTTCACCCGCGTCCTCGCCGGACCGTTCTGCAGCGCGCTGCTGGCCGATCTCGGTGCCGAGGTGATCAAGGTGGAGCCGCCCCAGGGCGACGATTACCGCGCCATCGGCCCGATGAAGGACGGTGAATCCGCATTGTTCAACGTGATGAACCGTTCCAAGCAGAGCGTCGTGCTCGACCTTAAGACCGACGAGGGCCGCGCGCTGGCGCAGGAGCTGGCGGCGGGGGCCGATGTGGTGCTGGAGAATTTCCGTCCCGGCGTCGCCGAGCGGCTCGGCATCGGTTATCAGACCCTGTCGGCGCGCAATGAGCAACTGATCTATGTCTCGATCTCCGGTTTCGGGCAAAGCGGACCGCTGGCGGATCGCCCGGCCTATGACATCATCCTGCAGGCGATGAGCGGACTGATGGAGGCCACCGGCGAACCCGATGGCGCACCGACGCTGGTGGGCGAGGCGGTGTCGGACATGGTGGCGGGCATCTTTGCATCCTGGGGCACGCTGGCGGCGCTTCTGGGCCGGGAGCGCGGCGGCAAGGGGCAGCATCTGGATGTGGCGATGTTCAACGCGACGCTATCCTTCCTTGCGACCTCCGTCTCGCGCTTCCTGTTCACTGGCGAACCGGCCAAGCGTGTCGGCAACCGGCATCCGCTGTCGGCGCCCTTCGGCGTCTATGAGGCAGGCGAGGGATATTTCGCGGTGGCAGTGCTCAATTCCAAGCTCTTCGCCGCCTTCGCCGAGGCCATCGAGCGCCCTGCCCTTGCGGATGATCCGCGCTTTGCCAGCGACGAGGCCCGCTCGACCAATGAACCCGCCCTGCGCGCCGAGATCGAGGCCTGGGCCAGCAACATGTCCGCCGAACAGGCGATCGAGAAGATCGCCGCCGCCCATGTGCCGGTCGCGCCGATCAGCAGCATCGCCGATGCGCTCAACAGCGAGCACGCCGCCGCCCGCCGGGTGCTGATGCCGAGCCCGGACGCGCCGGTATCCTCATTGCCGGTGCAGCCGGTTCTGTTCTCCGGTGAAGAACAACCCGCGCCGCGCCGTGCGCCGAAGCTCGGCGAGCATACCGGCGACGTACTGACCCGATTGCTCGGCCATTCCGCCGAAAAGATTGCCGAGCTGCGCGCCCTTGGCGCCCTCGGCTGAACCAGAGACAGGAAGGACAGATCATGCGTCTTGGAACAACCGAAGAAGACATCGCCGTCGCCGACATGGTGGCGCGTTTCGCCCCCGAACAGCTCGGCCCGAAGGCCGCCGAGCTGGACGAGAGCGAGGCGAGCTGCACCTGCCACCTGCCCGGCCTGGCCGAGCTCGGAGTGATGGGCATGAACCTTCCCGAGGCCTGGGGCGGCCCCGGGGTGAGCCCGGTGGCGATGATCCTGTCGCTGGTCGAGATCGCCAAGCATTGCGCCTCGACCGCCTCGATGATCGGCGCGCAATATCTGGCAACCGATTCAATCCTGATCGGCGGCGATGACGCGCAGCGCGCGCGCTGGCTGCCCGATGCGGCGGCGGGCAGGACCCTCGGCGGTTTCGCCCTGACCGAGCCGCGCGGCGGCTCCAACCCGGCCGACATCACCACCAAAGCGGTGCGCGAGGGCGAGGGCTACCGGATCACCGGGGCCAAGCAATTCATCTCCAACGCCGGGGAAGCGGATTTCCTCGTGGTCTATGCCAAGACCGATCCGGACGCCGGGCACCGGGGCATTTCCGCCTTCGTGGTCGAGACGAAACAGGGCGGCGTAACGGTGGACAAGCCCGAGAAGCTGATGGGGATCCGCGCCGCTCATGCCTTTGCGGTGACGCTCGATGTCTGGGTGCCGCTGGACAGTCGGCTCGGGGAAGAAGGCACCGGCTTCAAGACCGCGATGAAGGTGCTCGACAACAGCCGTCTGGATGTCGCGGGCACCTGCCTCGGTCTCAGCGAGGCAGCCTTTGCCGCCGCCGCCGAACATATGGGCGCGCGGCAGGTCGGCGGTCATCCGATCGGGGATTTTCAGGGTCTGCAATTCATGCTGGCCGACATGAAGCTCCGGCTCGAGGCAAGCTGGGGGCTGACCATGCAGGCGCTGGCCAACCGCATGGCCGGGGAACGCTATACGCTCGAGGCCTCGCTGGCCAAGCTGCATGCCTCTGAGACAGCGGCCTTCGTCACCGACCGGGCGCTGCAGATCCATGGCGGCTATGGCTTCACCCGTGAATTGCCGCTGGAACGCTACGCGCGCGATGCCCGGATCATGCGGATCTACGAAGGCTCCTCGGAGATCCAGCGCAGCATCATCGCGCGCCAGGCGATGCGCTGAGACGAAACGGGCGGGCGCCATGTCGGCGCCCGCTGTGCTCAGGCGATCCTGCGCGCTTCGAAAACCGAGGGACGCAGGCTGCGGCAGGACGGGCATTTCAGCGCCGCGCTGGCCGGGATCGGCTCGTAGCAGCGGCGGCAGGTCACCCGGATCGCCGGGGTGACGCGCTGGATGGCGCTGCGGCAATGCGGGCAACGCAGCGCGGCGGCGCGCGGCAGGCGGGACCGGCAGGACGAACAGATGTTGGGACGCAGGGCGACGTTCATGGGAACACTCCGGATAGGTCAGACAGGTTGAGGGCGCTTATGCGCGTGACCCGGACGGAGCGGCGGCGTTTCAGCGCCTGATCGAGCTCCGGCCGGGCGGCACATGGGCCTCGCGCAGACCCGATCTCGTTTCTGTCATGGATAGACCTCCATCATTGCGCCGACGGTTCCCGGAATTCCCCGCGACCATCGACGTTGCAATTCACTCCCGACGCGTCTCGCGCAGGACCTAGCGGCGGATTGCCGCCGCTTCCTCGACCTTGAGAACCACCATGGTGATCACGTCGCCATCCGCCCGCAGCAGCGGCGCGCGCTGCAGGGGGCGCATACCGATCAGCGTCGCGCCGAGCAGCGAGGCAAGCGGGATGTCGGCGGCGCTGCAGGGCCCGGCGCCCAGCACGCCGCTGCGCGCCCCGCTCCCGGCGAGCATATAGGTGACCCGGCGCCCCGTCGTGACTAGATCGTCAGGCACCGCCCCCGGCAGGATCTCGGCCTGTGCCAGCTTGCGGGCGAGCAGATGGGCAAGCAGCAGCTCGCTGCTGATGACCGAATTCTCGAGCCGCTCGAGCTGCGCGGTGATCAGGCGCCGGTCGGCGGCGCTCAGCGATATGCGTGCGCTTTGCTTATGCGTCGGAACTGGGCGGGGCATGGTAAGGAGGGTCGGATCGGTGGAATTCTGCAGGCTGGCCATTTGTCTCTCCGGGCGCGTCACGCGCCATTTGCTCATTTCAGGGAAGTGAGGAAGAGCCCCGGGGGAGGTGCCAACGCCGCTGCGCTGCACCGCCCGGGGTCAACGGCGGTTCAGGAGGAGATATCGCGTGCTGTCTATCCGGTTCAACATGACCTGAAGCTAGGAACCCCCCTTCGGAGAGTCAATCGCGCGGGGTGCGCATGCGGCCCAATGTCGCCATTGCGACACGTTTTCCGGCAATTGTTCGCAGCGGCGCTCAGGTCAGGAAGAAGAGCACGCTCATCACCGCGCCGACGGCGATCACGAAGAGCCGCAAATAATAGGTGTTGGTGATCCTGCGGCTGTAATGCGCGCCGATGAAACCGCCCAGGGCAGAGGCCAGCGCCAGCGGCAGCGCCGCCTGCCAGGCGATCAGCCCGGCCACCACGAAAGTCACCGCCGAGACCAGCGACAGCAGCGCCGAGAGAACGTTTTTCAACCCGTTCATGTTGTGCAGATCGACATAGCCGAGCAGCCCGAAAGCGGCGAGCAGCATGATCCCGAGCCCGCCGTTGAAATAGCCGCCGTAGATCGACACCGCGAGGATCACCAGCGCCGAGAGCAAGGGTCCGGCATCGGGCAGCCCCTTCTTGCGGATCATCGCGATGAACGCCGGGCCAAGTGCAAAGAGCGCCGTGGCCAGGACCAGCAGCCAGGGCACCAGTCCGCTGAACACCGTGTCGGAGGTGACGAGCAGCAGCCCGGCCCCGGCGAGACTGCCGAGGGCCGCCATCTGCATGACCGCGCGCAGGCCCAGCCGTCCCTCGGCGCGCAGGTCATGGCGGAAGGCCCAACCGCTGCCGACATAGCCGGGCAGCGCGCTCAGCGTTGCCGTCGCATTGGCCGCGACCGGCGGCACACCGACATAGATCAGCGCGGGCAGCGACAGGAAGGTGCCGCCCCCGGCCACCGCGTTGAGCGCTCCGGCGGCAAAACCGGCGGTGCAGAGCAGCAAGATTTCCCAGATCACGATCGACCTCCTCAAAGATAGGCTTGCGCCCTGTTGCATCAGGGCTGATTGGTCTGCAAATTGGTCTGAATATGAAAGCTGTGTCCGGATGAAGATCGACGAGGCCCATTGCCGTCTGAACGACGCCCTGCCCCGGCTGGCCCCCGCCCTCTCGGACCGCCTGCCGCCCGAACGGACGCTGGCCCGCGAGATCGGCTGCAGCCGCGCCACCCTGCGTGCCGCGCTCGACCGGCTGGAGCAGGCGGGCGAGATATGGCGGCATGTCGGGCAAGGCACCTTCCGCGGTCCGCGCCCGCGTCATCTGCCGCTGCGCGAGGCGCTGCGCATCGAGGGCGCGACGCCGGGCGATCTCATGCAGGCGCGGCTGTCTTTCGAGCCGTCGATCGCGGCATTGGCGGCGCGCAATGCCGGGACGGAGGATCTGCGCTATCTGCAGACCAAGGTCGAGGCAGGACGGCGCGCCGGGGATCGCCGGGCCTGCGAACAGGCCGACGACGCCTTTCACCGCGCCATTGCCCAGGTCGGCGGCAATCCGGTGATGATCGGCGTGATGGAATACCTTTCCGGCGCACGGCGGCGCATGGCCTGGCAGCGGCAATGGGATCAGGCCTATCGCCGTCTCGCGGTGGACGAGTTCCAGACCCTCCACAGCGATCAGCACGCCGAGATCGTCGCGGCCATTGCAGCGCATGCGCCGGAGGCCGCAGCGGCGCGGATGCGAGATCACCTCCAGGCCATCGCGCGCGCCATGGGCGTCGGTGCGCCAGCGGCGTGCGAAGGTCTTTAAAAGGGCGCGCAATCGGTTTAGTGCAGACATAATCAATCTGGAGAAATCACTTGCGCATCATCAGAATGTCGGAGCTCGTCGAGATACCGTGGAAGAACGGCGGCGGCATCACCCGCAATATTGCAGCGGACATGCAGGGCGATCGGGTGTCCTGGCGGCTCAGCATGGCCGATGTGAGCGTCGAGGGGCCGTTCTCGGAGTTTGCCGGGCTGACCCGCGTGCTGACCGTGATCGAGGGCACCGGCATGGTGCTCGAAACGCCCGAGGGCGCTCTGGCCGCGGATTATGCGCAGCCGGTGACCTTTGACGGGGCCACGCCGGTCAATGCACGGCTCACCGCGGGGCCACTGCGCGATTTCAACCTGATGTATGACACGCAAGGCTGGCAGGGCGAGGTGACGGTGCTTCACGGACCGGGCGAGAGAGAAAGTGCCGGTGCCGATCTGCTGGTCCTGCATTGCATCGCCGGACAGGTGGGGTTGCCCGGTGGCGAGACCCTTGGCAAAGGGGACACGGCAATCCTCGAAGATGCCCCGACCCAGGCCAGGCTGGATCAGGGCGATATCATGTTGCGCATTGCGCTGCAGCGGCGCGGTCAGACCGAGGCAAGCAATTCTGCGATGGCGCCGCGATAGGCGGTGGTGATCCGCTCACGCTCGACGTGACGGCCATCCTTCACCGCGTGACGCCCGGCGGACCACAGATCCGTCACAACGTGATCCTTGGCGGCAAAGACCAGCCCGTCGAGGATCTGCGCGCGCGACAGCGCACATAGGGCCGGATCATTGCTGTCGATCGCCACGAGATCGGCAAGCCTGCCTTCGGCAATCTCGCCCGCATTGCGGCCAAGTGCCTGCGCACCGCCCTGCGCCGCACCCTTGTAGAGCGTCTCGCCCACCGAGCCCTCACTGACGACCAGCACATTGCGCGCCAGATCGCGCAGACGTTGCGAATATTCCAGCGTGCGCAGCTCTTCGGTCAGCGAGATGTTGATGTTGCTGTCCGAGCCGACCCCAAAGGCGCCGCCCGCCTCCAGATAGCACGGCCCGTTGAACGGCCCGTCGCCGAGGTTTGCCTCGGTAATCGGGCAGAGCCCCGCAACCGCACCGGTGGCGGCCATGGCGCGGGTTTCATCATCGGTCATGTGGGTCGCGTGGATCAGGCACCAGTCGCGGTTCACCTCGGCATTGGCAAGCAGCCAGTCAACCGGACGCGCGCCCAGCCAGGCCTCGATGTCCTGCACCTCCTTGGGCTGTTCGGAGATATGGATATGCACCGGCCCGCCCCCGTGCTGCGCCAGGGCCGTCTGCAGATCCTCCGGCGACGTTGCGCGCAGCGAATGCGGCGCGATCCCGACCCGCGCATCGCCGGGCAGGTCCTGCAACCCGGCGCGCGCCGTCTCCACCAGTCGAGCGAAGCGCGCCACGTCATTGCCAAAGCGCAGCTGGCCCTCGTTCAGCGCCAGCTTGCCCGCGCCGCCATAGGTATAGAGCACCGGCAGATGGGTCAGGCCGATACCGGTGCCTGCGGCGGCGGCGAAGATGCGCTCTGACAATTCGGCGAGGTTGTCATAGGCCGCGCCGCCCTTCTGGTGATGCACATAGTGGAATTCGCCCACCGCGGCATAGCCCGCCTCCTGCATCTCCATGAAGACCAGCGCCGCGATCGCCTCGATCTGCTCGGGCGTCAGCTGGTCCATGAAGCGATACATCAGTTCGCGCCAGGTCCAGAACGAATCGCGCCCGGCCTTGCGCACTTCGGTCATCCCGGCCATCGCGCGCTGGAAGGCATGGCTGTGCAGGTTCCCGAGCGCGGGCAGCAGCGTATCGACGCGGGTGTCCTGAGCGTCTGCGGCCTGATTGGTTTCGATTTTCTCGATCGCGCCGTCCCTGACGGACAGGCGGACGTCCTGAGCCCAGCCGGAGGCGAGCAAAGCGTGTTTGGCGTGAATCACCGACAAATTCCCATGCTTAACGTTTTTATGTCTAGACATATTTCATGAAACCAATTTAGAAGAAAGACGAATCTTGGGAAAGGTGCATCGAAATGGCGAAAACCGAAGAATTGCTCACCGATCTGCGCGCTGCCACGCTGGCCGACGGGAACGTGCCCTACGGGATGATCGAGGATGCCGCGATTGCCCTGCGCGACGGGCGGATCGCCTGGGTCGGCGCGGCGGCGGAGCTGCCGGAAGAATACCGGGGCTTCGAGAAAACCGCGCTCGGCGGACGACTGGTCACGCCGGGGCTGATCGATTGTCACTCCCATATCGTGCATGGTGGTGACCGGGCGGTAGAATTCGAGATGCGACTCAACGGGGCGAGCTATGAAGAGGTGGCGCGCGCCGGGGGCGGCATCGTCTCCACCGTCACCGCGACCCGTCAGGCCGACGAGGCCGAGCTGCTGGAAGATGCACTCAAGCGCGTCGATGTGCTGATTGCCGAAGGCGTCACCACGTTGGAGATCAAATCGGGCTATGGGCTCGACGTGGAAACCGAATTGCGGATGCTGCGGGTGGCGCGGCGCATCGGCGAAGTGCGCCCGATCCGCGTGCGCACCAGCTTCCTCGGCGCCCATGCCACCCCGGCGGAATACAAGGACCGCGATGACGCCTATATCGACCAGGTCTGCATCCCCGCCCTGCGGGCCGCCCATGCGGAGGGGCTTGTCGATGCGGTGGACGGGTTCTGCGAGGGCATCGCCTTCTCGACCGCTCAGATCGCGCGTGTCTTTTACGTGGCCAAGGAACTCGGCCTGCCGGTAAAACTTCACGCCGAACAGCTCTCCAACCTCGGTGGGGCCAAGCTGGCGGCGAGCTATGGTGCGTTGTCGGCCGATCACATCGAATATCTCGACGAGCCGGGGGTCGAGGCGATGGCCGCGGCCGGTACCGTCGCGGTGATCCTGCCCGGCGCTTTCTATACCCTGCGCGAAACTCAGGCGCCGCCGATCGCGGCGCTGCGCGAACACGGCGTGCCGATGGCGCTGGCCACTGACGTGAACCCCGGTTCCTCGCCGCTGACTTCGCTGCTGCTGACCATGAACATGGGCTGCACCCTGTTCCGCATGACCCCGGAAGAGGCATTGCGCGGCGTCACCCAGCACGCGGCCCGTGCCCTCGGCCTGACGGATCAGGGCAGGATCGCCCCCGGGCAGGTCGCCGATCTGGCGGTCTGGGACGTCAAACACCCTGCCGAGCTGGCCTACCGCATCGGCTTCAACCCCCTGCACAAACGTATCTTCGGAGCATCGACATGAGCGTACTTACCCTGACCCCCGGTGCCGTCACCCTTGCCGATCTGGCGCGGATTTACTGGGACGATGCCGCCGTCAAGCTCGATCCCTCCTGTCACGGTGCGATCGAGGAAGCCCAGGCGCGGATTGATGCCGCAGCCAATGGCAATGCCGCCGTTTATGGCGTCAACACGGGCTTTGGCAAGCTTGCCTCGGTCAAGATCGAGGCCAAGGATACCGCGACGCTGCAGCGCAACCTGATCCTGTCCCATTGCTGCGGCGTCGGCGCCCCGATCGCGCGGCGCCATGCCCGGCTGATGATGGCGCTGAAGCTGCTCAGCCTCGGGCGCGGCGCCTCCGGCGTGCGGCTTGAGCTGGTGGCGCTGATCGAAGGAATGCTCGAAAGAGGCGTGACCCCGCTGATCCCGGTGCAGGGTTCCGTCGGCGCCTCGGGCGATCTGGCGCCGCTGGCGCATATGGCCGCGGTGATGATGGGCCATGCCGAGGCTGAGTTCGAAGGCGAGGTGCTGCCCGGCGCCGAGGCCCTGAAGCGCGCCGGTCTGACCCCGGTGGTGCTGGGCGCCAAGGAAGGTCTGGCGCTGATCAACGGCACCCAATTCTCCACCGCCTTCGCCCTGTCCGGCCTGTTCGGCACCTGGCGCGCAATGCAGAACGCGCTGGTCACCTCGGCCCTCTCCACCGACGCGATCATGGGCTCTACCGCACCGCTGCAACCGGAGATTCATGCTCTGCGCGGCCATGCCGGGCAGATCGACGCCGCCGCCACCATGCGCGCCCTGCTCGACGGGTCGCAGATCCGCGAAAGCCATCGCGAAGATGACGCGCGCGTGCAGGACCCCTATTGCATCCGCTGCCAGCCGCAGGTCACCGGCGCCGCGATGGACGTGCTGCGCCAGGCTGCCCGCACGCTCGAGATCGAGGCCAATGCCGCCACCGACAACCCGCTGGTGCTGGTCGGTGCCGACCTGATCGTCTCGGGCGGCAATTTCCACGCCGAGCCGGTCGGCTTTGCCGCCGACATGATCGCGCTGGCCGCCGCCGAGATCGGCGCCATCGCGCAGCGCCGCATCGCGCTGATCGTGGACCCGGTGCTGAGCCATGACCTGCCGCCCTTCCTGACCCCGAACCCGGGGCTCAATTCGGGCTACATGATCGCCGAAGTGACCACCGCGGCGCTGATGAGCGAGAACAAGCATCTCGCCAACCCCTGCGTTACCGACAGCACCCCGACCTCGGCCAACCAGGAAGACCACGTCAGCATGGCCGCCCATGGCGCCGTGCGTCTGGGCCGGATGATCGAGAACCTCAACCGCATCCTCGGCGTCGAACTGCTCTGCGCCGCGCAGGGTATCGATTTCCGCGCCCCGCTGACTACTTCCGAACCGCTGAGCCGCGTGATGGGTGAACTGCGCGACAGCGTCGAGACCCTCGGCGATGACCGCTACCTCGCTCCCGATCTCGAGACAGCGGCAAAGCTGATCGAGAGCGGTGCCATGGTCACCGCGGCGGGCGTTGCCATGCCGGAGCTCTGCGCATGAACCCGGTAGAGATCAACCGCGGGGACAGCCCCATCGTGCTCGGCCTGCCCCATACCGGCACCCATGTACCGGAGGATATCGCCGCAAAGCTCAACACCCGCGGCAAGGGACTCGATGACACCGACTGGCATATCCACCGGCTCTATGAGGGGTTGCTGCCCGGTGCCACCAGCGTGCGCGCCACGTTTCACCGCTACGTGGTGGATGCCAACCGCGACCCTTCGGGCGTCAGCCTCTATCCGGGGCAGAACACCACCGGCCTCGTGCCGCTGACAGATTTCGACGGTGAAGAGATCTGGGACGACGCGCCCGACGCCGACGAGATCGAAGCCCGGCGGCTGGCGTTCCACGCCCCCTATCACGCGGCGCTGCAGGCCGAGCTTGAGCGGGTGCGCGATATTCACGGCGTGGCGATCCTCTATGATTGCCACTCGATCCGCAGCGAGATCGCGTTTCTGTTTGACGGCGTCCTGCCCGATTTCAGCATCGGCACCAACCTCGGCACCACCTGCGATCCGCGCATCGAAACGGTGACGCAGCAGATCTGCGCCGAGGCGGAAGGCTATACCCACGTGCTCAACGGTCGCTTCAAGGGTGGTTGGACCACCCGGCACTACGGCCAGCCGCAGACCGGCATCCACGCCATCCAGATGGAACTGGCCCAATCCACCTACCTGAGCGCCGAGGCGGCGCCCTGGAGCTACGACACCGGCAAGGCCGCACGCCTGCGCCCCCACCTCTCCGAAATCCTGACCCAACTGGCCGATCTGGCCCCGCAGCTGAAAGGCACATCATGAGCGATCCCCGCAAGAACACCCGCGACATCTTCCCCGCGACCGGTACAGAGATCACCGCGAAGAGCTGGCTGACCGAAGCGCCGATGCGCATGCTGATGAACAACCTGCACCCCGACGTGGCCGAAAACCCGCATGAGCTGGTGGTCTATGGCGGCATCGGCCGCGCCGCGCGGACCTGGAAGGATTTCGACAAGATCGTCGAGAGCCTGAAAGAGCTTGAGGAAGACCAGACCCTGCTGGTGCAATCGGGCAAGCCCGTCGGCGTGTTCCAGACTCACAAGGATGCGCCGCGCGTGCTGATCGCCAATTCCAACCTGGTGCCGCATTGGGCCAATTGGGACCATTTCAACGAGCTCGATAAGAAGGGCCTGGCCATGTATGGCCAGATGACCGCGGGCTCCTGGATCTACATCGGCAGCCAGGGCATCGTGCAGGGCACCTACGAGACCTTCGTCGAAGCGGGCCGCCAGCATTACGACGGCGACCTCAAGGGCAAATGGATCCTCACCGGCGGTCTTGGCGGCATGGGCGGTGCCCAGCCCCTCGCGGCGGTGATGGCGGGTGCCTGCTGCCTCGCGGTCGAATGCAACCCCGACAGCATCGACTTCCGCCTGCGCACCAAATACGTCGATGAAAAGGCCGAGACGCTGGACGAGGCCCTCGAGATGATCGAACGCTGGACCGCCGCCGGTGAGGCGAAATCCGTCGCGCTCCTCGGGAATGCCGCCGATGTCTTCCCCGAACTGGTCAAGCGCATGAACGACGGCGGCATCCGCCCCGATATCGTCACCGACCAGACCTCCGCCCATGACCCGATCAACGGCTACCTGCCGCAGGGCTGGACCATGGCGCAGTGGAAGGAAAAGCGCGAGAGCGATCCGAAATCGGTCGAGAAAGCCGCCCGCGCCTCGATGCGCACCCATGTCGCCGCGATGGTCGATTTCCACGAAGCGGGCGTGCCGACCGTGGATTACGGCAACAACATCCGCCAGGTGGCGCTGGAGGAAGGGCTCGACAATGCCTTCGCCTTCCCCGGCTTCGTCCCGGCCTATATCCGCCCGCTGTTCTGCCGCGGCATCGGCCCGTTCCGCTGGGCGGCACTTTCGGGTGATCCGGAGGATATCTACAAGACCGACGCCAAGGTGAAGGAGATCCTCTCCGAGGACGCGCATCTGCACAATTGGCTCGACATGGCCCGCGAGCGGATCTCCTTCCAGGGCCTGCCGGCGCGGATCTGCTGGGTCGGCCTCGGCGTGCGCCACAAGCTCGGCCTCGCGTTCAACGAGATGGTACGCAACGGTGAGCTGAAAGCCCCGATCGTGATCGGCCGCGACCACCTCGATTCCGGCTCCGTCGCCTCGCCGAACCGCGAGACCGAAGCGATGATGGACGGTTCCGACGCGGTCTCCGACTGGCCGCTGCTCAACGCGCTGCTCAACACCGCCTCGGGCGCCACATGGGTGTCGCTGCATCACGGCGGCGGCGTCGGCATGGGCTTCTCGCAGCATTCCGGCATGGTGATCTGCTGTGACGGCAGCGAAGACGCCGACCGCCGCATCGCGCGGGTGCTCTGGAACGACCCGGCCACCGGCGTGATGCGCCACGCCGATGCGGGCTATGACATCGCCAAGGATTGCGCCCGGGAAAACGGCCTCGACCTGCCCGGCATCCTCGACTGACAAGGCAAGGGGGACCGGCCTGCCCGGCCCCCCTTCCCCCGTCGGCGCAAAGACAAGCACCGGCCCCCTTCACCCTTTCGCAAATACTCAAATTCCCCGACCGGAGCGCGCAAAATGCATTGCGTGTCCCGAGCCGCCTGCGCCAAAGTCTTCTTGGCAAATTTGAAGCTGTTTCAAATCCTATCGCAGTTCTGCCCGCCGCCCATGCGGTTACCCTTACCCAAGGTCAATCAGGGAAGGGATATGAATTATGACCACGAGACGCTGGATCATGAAGGCCACGCTGGCAACGCTGGCTTTCGCCCCGACATTTGCCGCAGCCGCCGACGACCCGCTGCGGGTCTCCATGCTGCTGGCCGGGCAGATCGACGACAAGGGTTTCATGGAAGCGGGCTATAACGGGCTGATGGCGATCGAGGAGCAGCTCGGCGCCGAGGTCTCCTATATCGACGGCGTCGCGCCCGAGCCCGACCAGCTTGCCGTGGCGCTGCGCAAGCTGGCGGCGGAAGGGCCGGACATGGTGATCGCCCATGGCGGGCAGAACAACGCTGCGGCCGAGATCGTGGCGGCGGAATTTCCCGAGGTGAAATTCACCGTCGTGCAGGGCGCCGTCACCGGACCGAACCTGGCAAGCTACGAAGTGTTGCAGGAAGAAAGCGCCTGGCTTGCCGGGGCGGCGGCGGGTCTGCTGACCGAGAGCGGCGTGGTGGGCCATATCTCCGGCATCCGCGTCACGCCTGGGCTGAAGGGCCGCGGGGGGTTCTTCAACGGTTTGCAACATACCAATCCGGATGCCGAGTTCCTGACCATCTTTGCCGGCGATCAGGACGACAACGAGCTTTCCTATCGCGTCGCCTCCGAGCAGATCGACAAGGGCGCGGATATCGTCTTCACCATGCTCAACGCCGGGCGCACGGGCGCGATCGATGCGATGCGCGAAAAGGGGGCGCGCCAGATCGGCAATGTGCGCGACTGGACCGCTGACGACCCGGAGGTCTTCGTCGCCTCGGCCATCGCCAATGTCAGCATCGCCGGGCTGCAGGCGGCGCGGGATCTGAAGCAAGGCAAATGGCAGGGCGGCCAGATCGTGCAGATCGGCCTCGACAATCCCGATGCCGTGTCGCTCAGCCTGTCGTCGGACGTTCCCCAAGAGGTGCGCGCGAAGGTCGATGCCCTGCGCGAACAGATCATCGGCGGCGGGATCGAGGTCTCCACCGAGTATGACGGGCCGGAAATGCAGCCCTGAAGCAGGCCCGGCGCGGTTCCGGCCGTCCTGCCGGGCGTCGCGCCAACACCGCACGCCGCCCCCGGCGGCGCGCGTCTCCCTGCTGCGAAATGCCCCTCACCTTTGCGGCAACGCGCAGGCGCTTGCCCGCTGTCATATTGACCGACTCGGGCGCCTGCAGCTAAACTGCAGCATGTCCCGAGATCTTTCGCGGAGATGAGGCGCCATGCACCCTGAACTGGAAATCCGTCGTCGGCTGGTGTTCCATGCCAGCCAGACCTATGCCCGCAGCGATGCCGAATGGCACAAGGGGCTGGAACATGCCGCGGAAATGGTGCCCGATGTGGCCGGTCACGGCTATTGGCAGATCGGCAACCCGGGATCCGAGATCCGCAGGCTCTATGAACGGCGCGCCGCGGCGCTGAGCCGTTTCGATGCCGCCCGCCAGAAATTGCAGGTGGCCAAGGACAGGCTGCATGAGCGCGATGTCGCGGCCCATCCCTTCGGCCCCGCCCGGCTGACCCATCACGACAACCTGCTCTGACAGGGGCTCCGACCGGCCCGCGCTGTCAGCGCGTCAATATTGCGTCGTCAGCCGATGTCCGCGCCGGAAGGTCAGCCGCACGAAGGTGATGGCGCGGTTTTCCCACCATGTCGAGCGTTCGATCTGGAACAGCGCGTCGTTCCGCTCGCAGCCGAGATATTCCGCCAGCGTCGCGTCGGCCTGCACCGCCAGGAAGCTGATCTCGGCGTCCGAGAAAGGCACTTCGCTGACCAGCCATTCGTTGGGCCCGCTCTGGGTGAAATCGGCCTTGGCCGCCTTGGGCAGCATTTCCAGATTCACCCAGCGGTCCTCGAATTGATAGGGTGACCCATCGGCGTAATGCATGCAGATGAGATGCAGCGCCGCTTCGCCCTCCTTCAGCCTGAGCCGGGCGCGCAGCCAGTCCGGCGCCACCTGCTGCTCGGAACGCACCAGCGTGTAGCGATAGACCGCGCCCTGATCCTCGATCTCCTGACGCACCAGCGGAATCCCGAACCGCGCCTGGCGCACCGGGGCCATGCGCACCCGGGTGCCGGCCTTGCGGCGCCTTTCGATGATCCCGTCCTCGGCCAGCTCGCGCATCGCCCGGTTGACCGTGGCGCGGGCGCAATCATAGGTCTCCGCCAATTCGACCTCGTTGGGCATCAGGCTGCCCGGTTTCCAGACCCCCTGAATGATCTTGTTCAGGATGTCGGCCTTGACCTCCCGGAAAGTGGTGCTCATGGCTGGCGTCCAGAAGCGATCGCCCGAGGGCCGGAAAGAAGCAGGCTGATCTGTTGCAGATGCAATCGGTGATGGGTCATGGCGCTTCCTGTTCGGCTTTGGCGGGCGTGGATATAACTATAGACATAACGCTAAATATCCAGACAAAATAGCCCGCAGCCCCTCTCCAATGTCGTCCGTCGCTGCCCGGTGACAGCGGTGTGGCGGGTTTTGCCAAGATTGCGATGAACCTTTCATGGTCTCGCGGGGTTGGGTATCATTGCCCTATCACTTCCCGGAGACTGCCGTTGGACGACCTGCCCTCAATTCGCCGTTCGTTGCAGTTCCTTGTAATGATCGCCCTTTTCGTCACGGCCTATTTCGCCAAGGATTTCGTACTGCCGATCCTGCTCGGGTTCCTGCTCGCGCTGACCCTTTCGCCGGTCTCGCGCGCTCTGCACCGCGCCGGCGTGCCGCATGTCGCCTCCGCCTTCCTTCTGGTCAGCGCCACGGCCCTGGTGATCATGATCATCATCGGCGCTTCCGCCGGGACCGTGGCCTTGTGGAGCGACGAGATCCCGCGCATGGGCGCGGAGATACAACAGAAGCTGCGTTCGATGGCCGATACGGTCGAGAATGTCCGCGCCGTCACGAGCGAGGTCGAGAAGATCAGCGGCGAGGCATCTGCCGCGCAGGAAGTCGTGGTCAAGCAGCCGAGCCTGCTCGACAATGCTTTCGACACGATCACCACCGTCGGCGCGACATTGGCGGTGACGCTGATCCTGGCGCTGTTCCTGCTGTCCTCGGGGCAGCTCTTCTATCTCAAGCTGGTACAGGCGTTTCCGACATTCGAAGGCAAAAAACGCGCGCTGACCACCGTCTATGATGTCGAGAAACGGGTGTCGCGCTATCTGCTGACGATCACCATAATCAATGCCGCGCTCGGCTTCTGCGTCGGTGTCTATCTGACGCTGATCGGCATGCCCTCGGGCTATGTCTGGGGGATCGCGGCGTTCCTGCTGAACTTCCTGCCCTATCTTGGCGGTTTCATCGGCTCGGCGCTGGTCGGTGCCTTCGCCGTGGTGCATTTCGACACGCTCGGCTATGCGCTGCTGGCGCCGCTGGGCTATCAGGTGCTGACCGGGGTCGAGGGGCAGCTCGTCACGCCCTATCTGGTCGGGCGGCGGCTGGCCATGAACACGGTTGCGGTATTCCTCACCGTCGTGTTCTGGGGATGGCTCTGGGGCATTGCCGGGGCGCTGGTTGCCGTACCTTTTCTCGTGGTCTTCAAGGTCATCTGCGAGAACTTTGAGCCGCTCAAGACCATCGGCATCTTCCTGTCTGGCGAGGAAGTCGTCATCGAGGAAGAACGCGAAAACGGTAGTGAAAAGACCGAGAAGACGTCGCGCGATACTTCCGGGGAAAGACCGAAGGAAGCCGCGAAGGAAACCGCCTGATCACCCGGCCAGCGACGGCAGCCAGAGCACGATGGACGGAAACGCAACCAGCAGCGCGATGGTGATCGCATCCGCGATGAAGAAGGGCATGACCCCGCGAAACACGTCCTGCACCGAAAGATCCGGCCGCACCCCGGCCACGACGAAACAATTGAGCCCGATGGGCGGGGTGATCAGGCAGAATTCGGCCATTTTCACCACCAGGATCCCAAACCAGATCGCGCACATCGGGCCGGACATGCCGAAGGTACTCTCGGCAGCGGAAACGAACTCGCCACCGTTCAGCGCCATCACCGCGGGATAGACCACCGGCAGCGTCAGCAGGAGCATGCCGATGGCGTCCATGAACATGCCGAGCACCGCATAGGCCAGCAGGATGCAGATCAGGATCAGCATCGGCGAGACGGCGAGCGAGGAAATCCAGTCGGCGAAGGCGCCGGGCAGATCGGCGAAGCCGAGGAAGCGCACATAGATCAGCACGCCCCAGATGATCGTGAAGATCATCACGGTGAGCTTGGCGGTCTCCAGCAGCGCATCCTTGAGCTCGGGCCATCGCATGCCACGGATCAGCGCCATGCAGAACACGATGAAGGCACCGACGGCGCCGCCCTCGGTCGGCGTGCCCCAGGCATCGCCAAAGGGATTGTAGACGAAGAAGATGATGATCACGACCACCGCGACGATCGGCAGCGCCGCAGGCAGCGCGGCGAAGCGCTGTCCCCAGGTGAAGCCGCGCACCGGGGGGCCGACGTTCTTCCAGATCATCGCGATGCCGACGATGAGCAGCCCGTAGATCAGCGCAGAGAAAGCGCCGGGGATGAATCCGGCCAGCAGCAGCTTGCCGACATCCTGCTCGACGATGATGGCATAGATCACCAATATCGCCGAAGGCGGGATCAGCGAGGCCAGCGTGCCGCCCGCAGCGACCACCCCGGCGGCGAATTGCTTGTTGTAGCCGATCTTCAGCATTTCCGGGATCGCGATCCGCGCGAACACCGCCGCCGTGGCGACCGAAGCGCCGGAAACGGCGGCAAATCCGGCGGTCGCAAAGACGGTAGAGACCGCAAGCCCGCCCGGCACCCAGGCGAACCAGCGTTTGGCCGCCTCGAACAGCGCCCGGGTCAGCCCGGCGTAATAGGCAAGGAATCCGATCAGGATAAAGGTGGGGATCAGGCTCAGCGTCTGGCTGGAAACCTTGGAATGGGGCACCTGCCCGGCGGTCTTGATCGCCACGGTAAGCGCCCAGCCTAACTGGTCCCATTCCATGCCGCGCTTGGCCCAGAAGATCCAGATCAGCCCGACCAGCCCGGCCATGCCCGCTGCGAAGGCCACGCGCATCCCGAGCACCACCATCAGCAGCATGCCGCCCGAGACCCAGAGTCCGATCTCAATCGGGTCCATCATTCGCGCCCTTCCAGATGCTCGGCCTCGGCCATAGCCTGTTGCGCCGCCGATTGCACCAGCGGCACAGCGACGGGATGTTCGAGCCCCAGCACCAGCGCCCTGCCATAGCCCCAGATCTGCAGCAGCAGCCGCAGAGCCATGACCGAGAAGGCCAGCGGCACGACCAGTTTCGACGGCCAGATCGGCAGGCCGATGTCGATGGAGGAATCGCGGCTCCACATCGGCACGGAGAAATCGAAGGAGCGGTCGAAATGCGCCCAGGAGCCCCAGATCAGCGCCAGCATCAACGCCAGGATCAGCACCACCGACAGCAGCTCGGCCGCCCAGAGCGCGCGGCCCCTCAGCTGACCGATCAGGATGTCCATGCGTACATGTCCGCCCTGACGCTGGGTATAGGCGATGCCCATGATCGCGATGAAGGGCATCGCCGCCTCGATCCAGTCGACATAGCCCGCCAGCGGCGAGGAGAAGAACTTGCGCCCTCCGACCGACCAGACCGCCAGCACCATCAGCAGGAACACGGCGATGCCCGAGATCATCGCGAAGAACGTCTCGAGCCGCAGCAATACCCGGTCGAGACGGCTGAGCAGGCTGTCATCGGTAAGCACGGCGGAAGATCCGGCCATCAGGGCTCCTTTCGGGAATGGGTCGGGCCGCGCGCATGATCCGGCGCGACCCGCAAGCGCGGCCCTTCGCGCCTAGTTGCCGGCGCGATGCTTCTCGAGCGTCTCCTGCACCAGATCATAGAGCTCCTGACCCGGTATGCCCTGCGCTTCCATGTCCTTGATCCAGGATTCGCGCGCCGGATCGGCGGCCTTGGCCTTGAAGGCCTCGATGGTCTCGGGGCTGTACTCGACCTTCTGCACGCTCTTCTCTTCGAGGATCGTGTCCCATTTCTTCAGCAGCTCGGCATAATTGGCGAGGTAATGGTCGATCGCCTCCTCGACGGAGGAATCCAGCGCCTCCTTCTCCTCCGGGCTCAGCGCCTCATAGGCATCGGTATTGACCACGACGGGGCAGTTCACCGTCCCGGGGTTGAGATTTGCGGTCCACCAATCGGCCTTGTTGATGGTGCCGAAGCTCAGATGCGCGTGCTGGGCAAAGGCGACGGTATCGACCACGCCGGATTCCATCGCGTTATAGGCCTCCGTCGCGGTCACCGAGGTCGGCACCGCGCCGACCGCCTCGAAGGCCTCTCCGAGCCCGCCGGTGGCGCGCACCCGCATGCCTTCGAAATCGCCGAGCTCCTGGCGCGGTTCGCCGGTGCCGACGAGGTTGTATTGCGGCATCGGCGAGGTCATCAGCATCCGCGCGTTCCACTGCGCCATTTCTTCCTGCACCGCGGGATGGTCATAGACCGCCCTGCTCACCGCGACTTCCTCGTCAAGGTTGCTGACCCCCAGGAAGGGCAGTTCCAGCACCGTGATCGCGCGGTTCTTGTCCGGGTGATAACCGGCACAGAACTGCGCCATCTCGAATGCGCCGATCGAGATCCCGTCGAGATTCTCGCGGTTCTTCGACAGGCCGCCATAGCTGATGTTCATGGTGAATTCGCCGTCGGTCTTCTCGCTGACCAGCTCGGCAAGCTTTTCGATATGTTCGGTGAAGGCGCGGCGCTTGCCCCAAACCGAGACATTCCATTCAGTGGCCGCGGCCTCGCTGACAAAGGCGAGGCTCAGGGCAGCCAAGGCTGCGCCGCTCAACATTTTATTCATGACTTTCTCCCTGTTTGCGCGCCTTCAGGCACGCTTGGTTTCAGGCTAGCGCGGGGATTCTCACCTGCCAAGCCTTTCCGCAGGGGCAGCGCCGGAGCGGTGCCGGGCCGAGTGACCTTGACAGAAAGGCACTTGCAATAACTACGAAAACACGTTGGATTTGCCGCGAGTTTACATCTATTCCGGAGCGACAGTAAAAATTTTACATCGAAACCGTTTGATATCCGTTGTTTATTCCCTTCTTTTCAGATCGCGTTATGATCGCAAGTGAGGGGGAAACGCGGGAGCGGACGAGGTCCGTTCCTGCTCCAGTGCAGAGCAATACCCGGGAGGAACCGATCATGTCCGATGCATCCAGCAAGACCTATCCGCCGTCCGCCGACATGGCCGCGAACGCCCATGTCTCGGCCGAGAAATACGAAGAGATGTATGCCGCCTCAATCGCCGATCCCGAAGGTTTCTGGCGCCGGGAGGCGCAGCGGATCGACTGGATCAAGCCGTTCAGCGAGGTGAAGGACATTGATTTCACCCTGGGTCAGGTCAAGATCAACTGGTTTGCCGACGGCGCGCTCAATGTCTCGGCCAATTGCATCGACCGCCATCTCGACAAGCGCGGCGATCAGACCGCGATCATCTGGGAGCCGGACAATCCGGACGAGGGAGCGCGGCACATCTCCTACCGCGAGTTGCATGACGAGACCTGTCGCATGGCCAACATCCTGCGCGATCTCGGTGTCGCCAAGGGCGACCGGGTGGTGATCTACATGCCGATGATCCCGGAGGCCGCCTATGCGATGCTGGCCTGCGCGCGGATCGGGGCGATCCATTCGATCGTTTTCGCCGGCTTCTCGCCCGATGCGCTGGCCGCCCGGGTCAACGGCTGCGAGGCCAAGGTGGTCGTCACCGCCGATTTCGCCCCGCGCGGCGGCAAGGCGACCCCGCTCAAGGCCAATGCCGACAAGGCGCTGGCGCAATGCGATGCCTCGGTGCAATGTCTGGTGGTGCGCCGTACCGGCGATGACGTCGCCTGGGACGACAGCCGCGACCGCGATTACAACGTTCTTGCCAAGGATGCCGCGACCAGCTGTGATCCCGTGACGATGAATGCCGAAGATCCGCTGTTCATTCTCTATACCTCCGGCTCCACCGGCCAGCCCAAGGGCGTGGTGCACAGTTCGGGCGGCTATCTCGTCTATGCGGCGATGACCCATGAGATCACCTTCGATTACCATGATGGCGACATCTACTGGTGTACCGCCGATGTCGGCTGGGTGACGGGGCACAGCTATATCGTCTATGGTCCGCTGGCCAACGGCGCCACCACGCTGATGTTCGAGGGTGTGCCGACCTACCCGGATGCCAGCCGGTTCTGGCAGGTCTGCGAGAAACACAAGGTCAACCAGTTCTACACCGCCCCCACCGCGATCCGCGCGCTGATGGGCCAGGGCGATCACTTCGTCGAGACATGCGATCTCAGCAGCCTCAAACTGCTCGGCACGGTCGGCGAGCCGATCAATCCCGAGGCCTGGAACTGGTATCACGAGGTCGTCGGCAAGGGGAATTGCCCGGTGGTCGATACCTGGTGGCAGACCGAGACCGGCGGTCACATGATGACCCCCCTGCCCGGAGCCCATGCGATGAAGCCCGGCGCGGCGATGAAACCTTTCTTCGGCGTGCAGCCGCTGGTGCTCGACCCGACGAGCGGCGCGGAGATCGAGGGCAATCCGGCAGACGGGGTTCTCTGCATCGGGGAAAGCTGGCCCGGGCAGATGCGCACGATCTGGGGCGATCACGCGCGTTTCGAGAAGACCTATTTCTCCGATTACGAAGGCTATTATTTCACCGGAGACGGCTGCAAGCGCGACGGTGATGGCGATTACTGGATCACCGGACGGGTCGATGACGTGATCAATGTCTCGGGCCACCGCATGGGAACGGC
This sequence comes from Sulfitobacter aestuarii, assembly GCF_042685005.1. Taxonomy (NCBI): domain Bacteria; kingdom Pseudomonadati; phylum Pseudomonadota; class Alphaproteobacteria; order Rhodobacterales; family Roseobacteraceae; genus Sulfitobacter; species Sulfitobacter aestuarii. The sequence goes on from NZ_JBHUMP010000003.1 coordinate 127,255, forward strand.
GGAGGTCGAGAGCGCGCTTGTCGCCCATGACAAGGTCGCCGAAGCGGCAGTCGTCGGCTATCCCCACGACATCAAGGGTCAGGGGATCTATTGCTACGTCACGCTGATGAGCGGCGAGGAACCGAGCGAGGAGCTGCGCAAGGAGCTGCGCGACTGGGTCCGTAACGAGATCGGTCCGATCGCCTCGCCCGATCTGATCCAATGGGCACCGGGCCTGCCCAAGACCCGCTCGGGCAAGATCATGCGCCGTATCCTGCGCAAGATCGCCGAGGATGATTACGGCACGCTGGGAGATACGTCAACGCTGGCGGATCCTTCGGTGGTGGATGACCTGATCGGCAACCGGATGAACAAATAGGTTTCATCTGCCTTCGGAACGAGAAAGGGGCGCCCGAAAGGACGCCCCTCATTCGTCTGCGATGCTTAGGTTCAGCCCTCGACGCGCTGCAGGTTGATCTCACCCACGCCAACGGCAAAGTTCACGCCGGTCTGGGTGTTCACGCTCAGCGGCTGCAAGGCCAGTGTATTTTCCGAACCGCCGGTCATCAGGTTCGCCCCGGCGCCCACGCCGACGGTCGCCTCGGCGGAGAGGCCCTTGTAGCTGCCGTTCAGCCCGCCCTCTTCATACTCAGACTCGGTCGGCGCTAAGACGAGCCAGGACATCTGGCCGTTCTGTGTCTTGCCGATATCGACGCCCCAGCGGTTGATCTCGCCGACATAGGTCTCGTCGGGAAGGCCTTCCTCGACCGGGTTGAAGGTGCAGGTCAGTTCACGAGTCGAGCCGAAGATGAAACCGGTGCCATCGCCCACGTCGCAGCTCAGCGAGCCGATTTCGGTGTGATCGACGGTTTCACCGTCACCAACTGCCATTGCTGCGCTGCCGAACACTGTTCCGGCCATCAGGGTGGCTGCGGTCAGGGTAATCTTGGTATTGCGTTTCGTCATGTCATTCACTTTCCGGCGTCACAGGTCGACGCGCTTGTCACAATCATTCATTGATATCGTCTGCAGGGACAACGGCTGGAGGCGCTCGGGGTTCCAGTCGTTGTCCGAGACCCGGCGGAACGCCGCCCGCAGGCAAGCATGCCGCAAAAACAGGGAGATCCCCGCGTCGGTGCTGGACAAAAGCGGGCGAGCGTGGCACCGCTCCTGCCATGTCTGGTCGTATGCAATCCTTCGTTCCCGATCCCGACGCCGCCGACGAGCTGCGCCGCGCCTTCGGGCGTTTCGGCACCGGCGTCACGGTCATCACCGTGCAGTCGCCGCAGGGGCCTCTCGGGATGACGGCGAATTCCTTCTCCTCGGTCTCGCTCGATCCGCCGCTGGTGCTGTGGTCTCCCGCGACCCGCTCCAAACGGCACGATGCCTTCGCGACGGCCGCACAATTCTGCGTGCATGTGCTGCGCGCCGACCAGCTCGACCTTGCCAATCATTTCGCCAGTGACGGGCTGAACTTCGACCGCTTCGCCTGGACCCCGGGCCCCAATGGCGCGCCGACGCTGACGCAGTGTCTGGCGAGCTTTCATTGTGACACCTACGCGGTGCATCCGGCGGGCGACCATTCGTTGATCCTCGGTCATGTGCGGCACGCCGCGGTGCAGGACGGCGACGCGCCGGGGCTGATGTTCGACCGTGGCCGCTACGGGACCTTCGCGCCCGAGGATTGAACGGTAAGCCGCGCCCGGCGAGGGCACGGCCGGGACCGCACCCCATGTCGCGCGATCAGTAATCCCGCTCGAAGAAGATCCCGATACCGCTGTCCCCGTCCGAGCCGAGCGTGCCCTTTGCAGTCAGGCTCGGAGTGATATCGAGGTTCAGCGAGACCTCGCCGGTGCCGTCCGAAGCGGCCGTCACATCGGAATAGACATTCTCCGAAATGTACTTCCCGGCCCGCACGGCGGTGGCGCCATCATCGGTCGTGGTCACGTCGAGGTCATCGAGCCCGAAGCCGTCGCGCAGATTGGAGATGATCCCGCCGCCGCCGCGCCCGGCGAGAGTTGCCACGGCCGAGGCCAGCTGCAGCGCCTGGAAGGCCGAGATCTCGCTGATGTTGCGCCCGAAGAGCAACTGCGCGAGCACCTCGTCCTGCGGCGCATCGGGTGTGGCCTCAAACGACACCTCGGGTTCATCCGCGGGCCCTTCCACGATCACCCGCACCTCGCCGGACCGGCTTTCCGTTGCCGTGACGAAGCGGATATAGGGCACCAGATCGCCCTGGAACTGGATCGATCCCTCGATGAGGTCGAACCGCTTGCCGAGAATGTCGAGCCGTCCGCGGATGAGCTCGAAACGCCCGGCAGAGATGATCCGGTTGGTCGTCCCGGTCAGGGTCAGCGCCCCGCCGAGCTCTGCATCCAGACCCCGGCCGCGGACGAAGATCCGGTTCGGCGCGCTGATCCGCAGATCGAGACCGAAGCCGGGGCCGTCGCCGCCCGCCGCCGCGTCATCACCCGGTTCTTCGCCGTTCAGCCCGGCCTTGCGCCGGGTCTGTGCGACCGCCGCGCTGTCGTTGACATGGGTGATCGGCGGGATGTCCCCGATCGCGGTCAGCCCGGTCGAAGGCACGGTGATATCGGTCTCGCCGACATCGACCTGTCCGCTGATCACCGCACCGCCGGTCAGCGGGCCCGCAAGACGCAGGTTCCCGTTGACGCTGGTCCGGTAGAGTCGCGGATCACTGATCACCAGACCCTGCACCGCGATGTTGAGGTCAGCGGGCAGCGACGGGGTCAGCACCACCGAGCCGCCGACCCGCAGCCGCCCGCCTTCGAGCGCGCTGCCGCTGATGTCGATCTCGGCGCGGTTGTTGCCAAGCCGGATGTCGGCGGAAATGCCTTCGAGCGCCAGCCGCAGGTTCGGCGCGGTCAGCCGCGCATCGCGGGTGCTGATCGTGCCGGAGACCGAACTGAGCCGCGGCGGACCGTTGACCGACAGGTCGAAATCGGCGCGCCCCTGCAGATCGCGCGGCGCGAGAAACGGCTTAGTCAGCCCCAGCGGCGCGGAGCCGTTGATATCGAGTGCAAGGCTGCCGTCGGGATTGACCAGCCCGCGAACCTCGGCATTGGTGCCCGAGGGACCGTCGGCGCTGGTATCGATCCGCCAGGCCTCACCTTCCTTGCGGGCCGACCCGGTCACGCTGAGCGGGCCGTTCACCTTTTCCACCAGCACGCCGATATTGGGCATCGACAGGCTGAACTCGACCGCCGCATCCGGGCCGGTCACCACGCCCTGCACCGATGCATTGGCGCTGTAGGGGCCGCTTGCCTTGGTATCGATGGCGATTCCCTGAGGCGTCTGGCGCAGGCTGCCGCTGGCCTGCAGCGGGCCGGAGATGCCGGGCGCCAGCGGCTGCACATTCGGCACCGAGACGTCGAAGGTCAGCGACATGTCCGGCCCGGTGGCCAGCCCCTCGACAGCGGCGCGGCTGCCATAGGGGCCAGAGGCCTGCGTGTCGATGAAGAACCCGGCCTCGGTCTGGCGCAACGTGCCGCTGGCCTGCAGCGGGCCGTTGACCTGCGGCACCACCGGATTGAGATCGGGCAGCGAGACGTCGAAGCTGAGGTCGAGCATCGGTGTCACCAGCCCTTCAAGCGCTGCCTGCGCACCGTAGGGACCGCTGGCCGTGGTGTCGATGACATAGCCCTGCGGCGACTGGCTGAGCGTGCCCTCGGCATTGAGCGCGCCACTGACCTCCGGGGTGAAACGCGACAATTCCGGCACCTTCGCGGTGAAACGCAGGGAGGCATCCGGTCCGGTGGCCAGCCCCGCGGCGGTGATCTCGGCCCCGTAGGGGCCGTCGCTGCGCGCGTCGATGGTCCAGCCGCGCGTATCTTGCAGGGCAGTCGCCTCGATCCTGATCGGCCCTTCATATTGCGGCAGCACCAGCGAGACATCGGCAAGCTGCGCGTCGATTTCGACGGCGCTGTCCTCGCTCCTGAGTTCGGCGGCGCCGGTCAAACTGACCGCGTCGTTCTTCAGGCTGAGGTCGCGGACAAAGGTGCCGGTCTCGTTGCGCCGGGCCTGCAGGCTGAGTTCGGTCAACCCGGCCAGCACCGCGTCGGCCTGTTCGATGCCGATCTGGAGGTTGTTGGTACTGCCGGCGATGTTGAGATCGAACAGGCCGCCCAGCGGCGTCACCTCGCCTTCGAGTGCCAGCACCGATTGTCCGGACAATTCCCGTCCTGCAAGGGCGGAAAAGCGGCCGAGGTCGCTGGCCTTGAGCGTGGTCTGCAGCTTGGTCAGGAAGCCGGTGTCGAAACCGCTGATCTGCGCCTGCCCGGTCAGCCCGTAATCGGCGCCCGACAGGTCGAGATCGCTGATCCGCACCGGCTCGCCCTCGATATATTCGATATGGGCCTTCCCGGAAATGTCGCTGCCGAGTGCCTGCGCCGAGGCCGGGTCGCTCAGTTCGAGCCCGTTGGCATCGAATGTTAGATCCCCGAGGAACTGACCGACCGAGCCGAGATTGCCCTGCAGGCTGCCGTCCATCTCCAGCCGTGTCTCGGCGATCTTGAGCCCTTCGGTTTCCAGCGCTTCGAGATCGAAGATACCGCTGAACGCATCCCCGTCGGCAACGTCGTAATCGACGCTGAGCCCGACCCGCGCGACGGAGGTGCCCGCGCCGGAGACCGGCAGCAGCACCCGCGTCCCGTCGGGGTTGGAGACGGAACCGGTAATGTCCACGAAGGTCGGCCAGTTCTCCTGATTGAGATTGACCCGGCCCGCCAGCTCCGCGGCGCGGGCTTTCAGGGTGAAGTCGCTGACTTCGAGCGCACCGTTGCCCTCGCGCAGCGCGTCGATGGTCAGGCGCACGTCCTCGCCGAAAAACTCCCGGTAGCGCGGGGCCAGCAAGGCCGTGATATCGCCGCCGATATCGGCACGGATGCGCCGGTCGGGGCTGTCGGAGGCGCGGCGCGGGGTCTCCGTGCCAAGGCTGACCTCCCCGGCCAGCCGTTCGGCACCGTCAGTGGCGATGGTCACGTCCGTGGTGAAATCATCCAGCGGCCCCTGCCCGGCGATGCGCATCTCGACCGAGGGCTGATCCGGCAGGTTCAGCAGCTTGGCGGCGATCCCGCCCTCCTCTTCGACAAGATGCAGCAGCAGGTCGAGCACGTTGTCGCCGCGCTGGAAATCCGCCTGGATATCGAATTCGCCGCGCCTGCCGTCGATGCGGCGGGCCTGGAAATCGAGGATGGCGGCCGCGTCGTTGTAGCGGGCATTGGCATTGACGCTGAGCCGCGCCGCTTCCCCGAGGATAGGCTTGCCGAGAGCGATCTCCTCCACCGCGAATTCGGCGATCTCGATGGAGACCGGCAGGTCCGGCAGGCTGAAGGGCGTCGCCTCCGCCTCGGGCAACGAGTCTTCCTCGCTCACCGGCAGACGCGGCAGATCGAGCCGACCGGCGGTGAGCTTTTCAACTTCGAGCCGCCCGCGCAGCAGAGCCGAACGGTTCCAGTCGAGCACCACGTCCTCGAGCGTCAGCCAGATCCCGTCTTCATCCGCGATGGTCATGCGGTCGAACGAGGCTTCCGAGCTCAGCACGCCACGAAACCCGTCGATCGACACGTCGCGCCCGGACCCGCTCAGCGCCTCCTGGATCTTGCGGGTGAGGAAGCCCTTGCCATCGTCCTGCGCCACGGCGGGGGCGGTCAAGGTCAGGCAGGCGAGCAGGAATGCGAGAAGGGAACGGAAGAAGATTTGCATCAGAATGCCTGCCCTATGCCGATATAGACCTGGAAATTCTCGTCGGTTTCCGGCCCCGAGACCGGCACCGCGAGATCGAGACGGATCGGCCCGATCCCGGTGCCATAGCGCAGGCCGAGACCGGCGCCGGAATGCCATTCGCCGGAACCGTCGTAGAATTCCTCCGAGCCGATATAGCCGCCATCGGCAAACCCGACGAGGCCGATCCGCTCGCTGACCTTGAAGCGGGCCTCGGCCGAGACACCGACGAAACTGCGCCCGCCCACCACGTTGCCACCGCCAAGATCGACGCCGAGCACCTGATAGGGCTGGCCCCGCACGGTGCCGCCGCCGCCGGAATAGAAGAGGTAATCCGCCGGCGCCTGCGCGAGCGAGGGGCCAACGACCGAGCCGAGCTGACCGCGCAGCGCGAAGGTCAGCGGCCGCTCGGTGCCGAAGCTGCGATAGGCGCGCAGATCGACATAGCTGCGCAGGCCGTTGTCGGAACCCGATACCGCCAGGAAGGGGGTCAGGCTCGCCTTGGCGTAATAGCCGTTCATCGCGTCGAGCTTGTCGTCGCGGTAATCGAATTCGGCGCCCAGCGGCAGGGTCAGCAGGGTGTAGCGGTTGGTGCCGAAGGCATCGCGCGTCTCGGCGGCGCGCAGACCGACGCCGAGCGTATAGGTGCGCTCCTCGCTGGCGATGCGGGTGATCCCGGCCTCAAGATCGATCTGGCGGGAGAAGAAATTGACCTCGTCGAGCTGCTCGATCTGGGCCAGCGCATAGAAATCGGTATCGGCGTTGAAGGTCGCCGGACGTTCGAACCGCGCCGAAACCCGGTAATCCTCGCCGCCCGAATTGCCGCCGATGCCCTTGACCTCGGCTTCGAGCCGCAGCCGTTCGGCCCCGCCGAACAGATTGCGGTGCAGCCAGAAAGTGCTGAGCGTGACACCTTCGAGCGAGGAAAGCTCGGCCCCGAAACCGAACCGGCGCTTGGGCGCCTCGGTCACCTGGGCGGTGATCGGCAAGGTGTCGCCGGGGCCGATGTTGTCAGCCTCGATCAGCGCGACGGAGCTGAAGGCGCCGGAGCGACGCAGGCGTTGGCTTGCCAGGCGCAATTCCTCCGGCGAATAGACCTCGCCCACCGGCAGGCCCGCGATCTCGAGAATGCGGTCGGTGCGCACGTCCTCGTTGCCGGTGACGCTGAGCCCGCCGAAGCGCAGCCGCGGTCCGGGGGCGAGGCGCAGCTGCGCATGGATCGTGCGATCCTCGTGCCGGGCGGTCAGCTCCTGGCTTTCCAGCGCCGCCTTGGCATGGCCGACCCCGCGCCAGCCGTCGATCCCGGCGCCGACCGTCTCCTTCAGCACGCCGAGCCGGGCGGTCTCGCCGCGGGCGAATTCCTCGGGCAGCTCGGTCCCGGGCGCGACCGGCGCGATGTCGGTTTGGCCAAAGCGGAATTTCGGACCCGGATCGATCGCGATCACCGCCCGGTCGATCCGCGCGGGCGGCTGCACCGGGGGGATATTGGCGGCATCGATCCCGTCGAGGGTGATCTTCACCACCGGGCCGTAATATCCATTGTCATAGAGAACCGCGAGCAGCCGCGCGTAATCGGCCTGGGCGGCGGCAAGCAATTCCTGAGTCGAGGAATTCGCATCCTCCGCCGTCTCCTCGGCCAGAAGCGAGCCGCCGGAAATTTCCTCGTATAGATCGCTGTCTTCGGCGATGCCGGTGATCCGCAGATCCGCCGCGGCGAGCGGCCCCCATGGCAGCATTGTGCCACCAGCCGCCAAGATCACGCTTACCACCGCCCGCGGCACCCAATGCCGCGCTTCGCTTACCGACCTGTCCTGCATCACGCGATGCCCCCTGCCCCCGCGGTCTCTGTCGGGGGAAATCCCCCTGATGTCCGCGTCTTTGGTTAACCTGTTGCTGGCCAGCCTAAAGGAAAGCGATCCGGGGCTGCAATCAATCTTGCGTCAGGAAATGTCCTGAAGGCGCGGGAAATGCAGACTTATGTGTAATATGACATGCCTGCAGGGCTCGAGGCGGCAGCGTTGGCGGCCTCGATCGTCCGGTGGGGAGAACGGAGAATGCGGGATGGGGGTTTCACACCCCCATACCCCCGTGAGGTATTTCTGTCAGAAGAAACGCCTGAATATCAGGGGCCGCGCCGCGGCGGGCCATAGATCTATCGGGGGAAATTGGTGCGGCTGAGAAGACTCGAACTTCCACGGGTGTTACCCCACAGCGACCTCAACGCTGCGCGTCTACCATTCCGCCACAGCCGCACGCCATGGTTGGTAGGCGGGGGTTTAGCCAAAGTCTTCGGGCTTGTGAAGAGCAAAATGGCCCCCCCGGCGCAGAAATACGCCGGGGGGGTAAATTGCTTCGCTGAGCGGCCTATTCGCTGATTGCGAAGCTCGGCAATCCAGTCTCGGCGGCGGGCTGCACAAGGGGCAGACCGGCGCTGTCATCGGTGGCACCGCCGATCCGGCGGGCGGCGGCGCGGATGAGCTCGGTCCGTTCCGGCTGTCCGGGAACGAAGACCGCTGCGGCGCCGTTGTCGGCCGCGGCGAGACCGGCCTGGTACCAACCCGTGGCCATGTCCACGCGGCGCGCGGTGCCGAAGCCCTGGGACAGGTGATGGCCCATCAACTCGCCATAGACCCCCTCGCCCATCGCAAAGAGCAGCAGCGCCGAGCCGAGCGCCACATCCATGTTGTCGGTGCGATAGCCCACGCCCATGCAGATCTTGGCGGTGCCGGACAATTGCGCCGGGGACATGCCGGTGCCGAGAATGAAGCCCGAGACATCCGAGACCACCGCCTCGCGCGGCTTCAGCGACAGGGCGGCGACATGATCCTTCATCGCTGGGCCGAAACCGTCGCATTGGCTGGCGATCTGCGCCGGGGTGAAACCGCCGACCTTGCTGATCAGATCCTCAGATTCGGCGATCGCATAGGTCCGCGCCAGGCAGAATTGTTCGTTCAGCGCGACATTGGGGTCGCCCATGCTGGCCAGGGTGGTGAAACCGCCGTTGGTATTGGTGATCAGCGACACCGTGTTGCAATGAGAGGCCAGCGAGGCCTGCGCCCCGGAACCGAGGAAGGTCGGCAGCGCGGCGGAGTCGACTTCCGGTTCGGGAATCGGCTCCAGCGCCGGTTTCGGCGCCGGGGCCGCGGGCACTGCCGCGGCAAGTGCTGCGGCACCGGCGATGGTCGTGGTGGTCGTCGTCGTTGTGCCGAGCGGCAGCGGCTGCGGTGCCATGGCGGCCATGCTGGGCGCGCTGTGACCGGCCATCTCGGCGCGATAGGTCTTGAGCAGGCCGCGGGTGCCGTCCGGCGTGGCGGCGATCTGCTGCTGCACCGCATAGCCTCCGGCCTGGGCCCGGTTGTAGCTCGAGGTCAACAGGTTCTGTTCATAGGCGGTCAGGTTCCCGGTGACCGGATAGCCGAGATAGGCCTGGTATTGGGACACCGCATTGCGGGTCTTGCTGCCGAGCTGCCCGTCCACCGCCCCTGCGTTGAAGCCGAAATAATTCAGCGAAGCCTGGATGTTGCGGCCTTCCTGGGTGGCGGGAATCTTCGAGCGATAGGTCTTCTTCGGCGCGGCGCGGCGATAGGTGCGTTTGGTGGTGCTGCGCGAGCGTTGCTTGTTGGCATTGGCGCCGACGATGCCGCCGATGATGGCCCCGGCGATGAAGTCTCCGGCATCCGCTTCGACACGGTCCGCCGGGATCAGCGCGACGGAGGCCGCAAGGACGCTTCCGGTGATAAGCTTGGTTAACATGAGTTTTCTCCAAAGTGATTCACATAATTTTTCGCCGAGTGTATCACGGAAACGTGTTCTCCATAACGGGGGATTTCCCCCGCGCCACGGCAAGTCCCTTGAATTCGCCGGGGAGCGGACAAATCTTGGGAGGAATGGCCGCACAAGGAGCGACAGATGAGCGAACACCCCGTGGACAAAGACCAGCCGATCCTGCAGGTCGACATAGTCTCGGACGTGATGTGCCCCTGGTGCATCATCGGGTTTCGCCAACTCGAGCAGGCTCTCGCCGAGATCGGTGTTGGGGCCTTCGTGCGGTGGCATCCGTTCGAGCTCAATCCGCAGATGCCGCCCGGGGGACAGAGCCTTGGCGAGCATATCGCCGAGAAATACGGCAGCACGCCGGAACAGAGTGCGGAGAACCGCGCGCATCTGGTGGCGCTTGGCCGCGAGCTGGGGTTCGAGTTCAATTTCACTCCGGAGAGCCGCATCGTGAATACCTTTGCGGCCCATCAATTGCTCGGCTGGGCCGAGGACCAGAAATTGCAGCATCCGCTGATGATGGCGTTGTTTGCTGTGCATTTCACGCAGGGCCGTGATGTGTCGGATCATGATGTGCTGCTCGATGTCGCCGCATCAGTCGGGCTCGATCGGGGCGCGGCGGCAGAGGTGCTCGCCACGGGCAGTCACGCCCAGGCGACCCGCGAACGCGAGACCTTCTGGACCTTGCGGGGCATTTCCGGCGTGCCCTCCATGGTGTTCGACGGGCGCTATCTGCTGACCGGGGCGCAGGGCGCGGCGACCTATGCGCAGATGTTGCGCAAGGTGCTGGCGGAAACGGCGGCGGCCTGACCCTCTTCCACAAGGTCAGCTTCCGGGCTAGACCAGCCATATGGTGGAATGGATCACGACCGAAGGGCTGACCGGCTTTGCCGAGGCCGAGGCTTTCATGGAAGCGCGCGCCACGGCGATTGCGGCGGGCGCGGCGGAGGAATGTATCTGGCTGGTGGAGCATCCGCCGCTTTATACCGCCGGCACTTCCGCGCGGATCGAAGATCTGGTCGATCCGGACCGGTTTCCGGTCCATGTCACCAAGCGCGGCGGTCAATATACCTATCACGGGCCCGGACAGCGTATCGCCTATGTCATGCTCGACGTCGGCGCGCGCGGCCGCGATGTGCGCTGTTTCGTGCGCCAGCTCGAACAATGGGTGATCGCGACCCTGGGCGAATTCAACTTGCGCGGCGAGATTCGCCCCAAGCGCGTCGGCGTCTGGGTGCAGCGCCCCGAGAAACCGCGTCAGGCGGATGGCGGCGTCGCGGAGGACAAGATCGCCGCCATCGGCATCCGGCTGCGGCGCTGGGTGAGCTTTCACGGCATCAGCATCAATGTCGAGCCGGATCTGAGCCATTTTTCCGGCATCGTGCCCTGTGGCATTTCCGAACACGGGGTGACCTCGCTGGTCGATCTCGGGCTGCCGGTGAGCATGGACGATGTCGATCTGGCACTGCGGCGCGGTTTCGAGACGGTGTTTTCGAGCGCTGCCCCCCTCTGTCCGGACGGGGCCGCCGGGCGCTGACCCCGGGGTCCGCCTATTGCCGCGACAGAGTTACGATCCGGCACAGGCGCGGCGCCTCCCGCCGCATCTGGCCGTGGTTGCGATATAACCCACTACATGCGGCAAATTATACCGCCCTGCGACCATCGCACCCATTGCCCCCCGCGAGGACTCGCCCTAAAACGGCGCAGATTACGCACCCTTGGTGGCAACACCCGGGGTGCGTCCAATTATAACCCAGGAGGGACCGCATGGCAGACGCAGCCATTCACGGCCATGACCATCACGACGAGCGCGGCTTCTTCACCCGCTGGTTCATGTCCACCAACCATAAAGACATCGGTATCCTGTACCTGATCGTCTCCGCCTTTGTCGGCTTCATTTCGGTGGCCTTCACCGTGTACATGCGCCTCGAGCTGATGGACCCCGGCGTCCAGTACATGTGTATGGAAGGCGCGCGTTTCATCGCGGATAGTTCCGCAGCCTGTACGCCCAACGGTCACCTCTGGAACGTATTGATCACCGGCCACGGCATCCTGATGATGTTCTTCGTGGTGATCCCGGCGCTGTTTGGCGGTTTTGGCAACTATTTCATGCCCCTGCAGATCGGCGCGCCGGATATGGCGTTCCCGCGGATGAACAACCTCTCCTTCTGGCTCTATGTCGCCGGCACCTCGCTGGCGGTCTGCTCGCTGCTGACCCCCGGGGGCGGCGGTCAGCCGGGTTCGGGCGTGGGCTGGGTGCTCTATCCGCCGCTCTCGGTCAAGGAAGCGGGCATGTCGATGGATTTCGCGATCTTCGCGGTGCACGTCTCCGGTGCCTCCTCGATCCTCGGCGCGATCAACATGATTACCACCTTCCTGAACATGCGTGCCCCCGGCATGACCCTGTTCAAGGTACCGCTGTTCTCTTGGTCGATCTTCGTCACCTCCTGGCTGATCCTGCTGTCCCTGCCCGTCCTGGCCGGTGCCATCACCATGCTGCTGATGGACCGCAACTTCGGCTTCGCCTTCTTCGATCCCGCAGGCGGCGGCGACCCGGTGCTTTACCAGCACATCCTGTGGTTCTTCGGCCATCCTGAAGTCTATATCATCATCCTGCCGGGCTTCGGCATCATCAGCCACGTGATCGCGACCTTCTCGCGCAAGCCGATCTTCGGCTATCTGCCGATGGTCTGGGCAATCATCGCGATCGGTGGCCTCGGCTTCGTGGTCTGGGCGCACCACATGTATACCGTGGGTCTGACCCTCAACCAGCAGGCCTATTTCATGCTGGCGACGATGGTCATCGCGGTGCCGACGGGCGTGAAGGTGTTCAGCTGGATCGCCACGATGTGGGGCGGCTCGGTGGAGTTCAAGACGCCGATGCTCTGGGCCTTCGGCTTCCTGTTCCTGTTCACCGTCGGTGGCGTGACAGGGATCGTGCTCAGCCAGGCCGCCGTGGACCGCTATTACCACGATACCTATTACGTGGTGGCGCATTTCCACTATGTGATGAGTCTCGGTGCGGTCTTCGCGATCTTCGCAGGGATCTACTTCTACCTGCCGAAGATGACCGGGCGCATGTATCCCGAATGGGCCGGCAAGCTGCACTTCTGGGCGATGTTCATCGGTGCGAACCTGACCTTCTTCCCGCAGCACTTCCTCGGCCGTCAGGGCATGCCGCGCCGCTATATCGACTACCCGGATGCCTTCGCGCTCTGGAACCAGTGGTCGTCGATCGGTGCCTTCCTGTCCTTCGCGTCCTTCCTGTTCTTCATCGGGGTGATGGTCTACACGCTGACCCGCGGCGTGCGCAGCACCGCCAACAACCCCTGGAACGAATACGCCGACACGCTGGAATGGACCCTGCCCAGCCCGCCGCCGGAGCACACGTTCGAGATCCTGCCCAAGCGGGAAGACTGGGACAAGGTGCACAACCACTAGCCTCCCCGGCATGACATGACATGAAAGGCTCCAACGGCGGTTGGGGCCTTTTTTCTTGGTGCCGAAGCCCCCGGCGCCCTGGCGGCTTGGGACCGGCGTACCGGCACCGAACGCCCCCGGTGTGACCCGTAGATTTTTTTGCCCGAATACGGTTTTCCCTCTTGCAGCGCCGCCCCCCTATCGGTAGATCGTGCTTCACCAACCGGTTGCGGGCGTAGCTCAGGGGTAGAGCATAACCTTGCCAAGGTTAGGGTCGGGCGTTCGAATCGCCTCGCCCGCTCCAGTTGGTCAAATACCTCACCAGCCGGTTGCGGGCGTAGCTCAGGGGTAGAGCATAACCTTGCCAAGGTTAGGGTCGGGCGTTCGAATCGCCTCGCCCGCTCCAGTTGGTTTCCTGCTCACCCGGCAGGGTTACAGGGCCGCCTTATGGCGGCCTTTGTGTTTTCCGGGTGCGGATCTTCTCAGGGACATCATTCGGCATGGCCGGACTTGCCGTGCCACGCCGCAGCCTCTAAGAACGAAAAAGGAACGTCTCCACCGCTGTCGATGGCGAGTTGATCTTGGCCCCGGGGCCGGGTTCTATGGGGAAAACGAGGGCGGGCAAGATGCTGACATCCGTGGAATTATGCGCCGGCGCGGGAGGCCAGGCGCTGGGGCTGGAGACGGCCGGATTCGCCCATACGGCGCTGGTGGAAATCGACAAGCACTGCTGTAACACCCTGCGCCACAACCGCCCGCAGTGGAACGTGCTGGAAGAGGACATGCGCCACTTCAAGGAACGTGCAGGCGCCTACAGGGGCATGGACCTGCTCGCCGGTGGCCTTCCCTGCCCGCCCTTCTCCGTGGCGGGCAAGCAGCTCGGTGAACAGGACGAGCGCAACCTTTTCAACGATGCGATCGAGATCGTCGATGCGGCGCGCCCGCGCGCCGTGATGATCGAGAACGTCCGCGGTTTCCTCGATGCCGTGTTCCACGATTACCGCGAGCGGCTGAAGCGGCAGCTCGACAAGCTCGGCTACAAGACCGACTGGCGGCTGCTCAACGCGTCGGATTATGGCGTACCGCAGCTGCGCCCGCGGGTGGTGATCGTCGCGGTGCAGAAACAGCGCGCGGATTTCTTCGACTGGCCCGAGCCCAATCCGCATAATCCGCCCACGGTCGGGGAGACCCTTGTCGATCTGATGTCCGCGGGTGGCTGGCCCGGCGCTGCCGACTGGGCCGCGCGGGCCGACGAGATCGCCCCGACAATCGTCGGCGGCTCGAAGAAACATGGCGGACCGGATCTCGGACCAACCCGCGCGCGCGCCGCCTGGGCTACGCTCGGGGTCGAGGGGCGTACCATCGCGCCCGAGGCGCCGGAGGCCGGGCATATCGGCATGCCGCGGCTTACCGTGCCGATGGTGGCGAGGATCCAGGGGTTCCCTGACACCTGGCATTTCACCGGGGCCAAGACCAATGCCTATCGTCAAGTCGGCAATGCCTTTCCGCCGCCGGTGGCGGCTGCGGTGGGCCGGCAGATCGCCAAGGCTTTGCGCAAGCGGATCCTGCGCGCCGTGAGCGCCTGACGCGCCGATGAAGCGGAGCCTCCCCGATAGCCTGCTGCGCGAGGGTCATCCGGACCACGCGCTGCTCGCCCTGCTGGCGGCCGAGATCACCCGGCGCAGCGGCGGGCCAGCGGCGCTGGCACAGCGCTTTCCGGCGATGCTGCGGCAATGTATCGACGACGTGATCATGACGCCGAAGACCGGGCGCCGCGCCTATGAAGAGCTCGAGAAGACCGAGAAGACCTATATCGGCACCCGTGTGGAGATCGAGCTGCGCGCGATGCTCGACCTGCCGAAGGGGCGGCTCGACACGCTGATCCTCGGTCGCGACGTCGATATCAAGAACACCATGGGCAACAACTGGATGATCCCGACCGAAGCGGTGGATCAGCCCTGCATCCTCGTTGCCGCAGACGAGGCGCGTGCCTGCTGCTATCTCGGGCTGATCGTGGCGCGGCCAGAATACCTCACCGCCGGGCAGAACAAGGATGCCAAGAAGAGCCTCGCCGCCGGGGGCTTCGCGCATATCCTCTGGCTGCTCAGGGATCACCCCTACCCGGCCAATTTCTGGCGTAATCTGGCTCCCGAGGTCGTGGCGCGGATCTTTGCCGGAAAATCGGGCAACCAGCGCATGGCCAACCTGTTTCGCGAGGTGCAGGACCGGCGCGTCACCCGCGATGTGGTGGCGGCGGTGGCGCGGCAGCAGGATTTCATGCGCCGCATCCGCTCCGACCAGGGCCGAGGCAGCCGCGATCTGCTCGCGCGGGAAGGTATCCTGTTGCTTTGCGGACATTATGACGCAGACCTGATCAAGTCGCTCGGCCTGCCGCACTGCGGCCCGAGCGACTTCATCTCGCATCGCCCCCGTGCCGGAAACGCGGTTGAACTGGCTGCCGAACACGGGTTCCTGCTCGGCTCTGCTGAGCGCGAAGAGGCGCCCAATCTGCCGGGTTTCTGAGCGTTCCTTGACTGGGCAAAAATTCGCTGATCCCTTGAGCCGAGCGGCGGATTTCAACCGCAAAGTGCGGGGCCGACATAATTTGGCCCGTTTCGGATGGTGAAACCGTCCAAGAAGGTTAACACACTCCCTTAACGGAGCGTGGCGGCGAAGAAGGAACAAGTTATGCGTATTCTGGCGGTCGATGATGACCCATTCATCCGGGACCTGCTCCCCGTCGTGTTCGAACAGGCCAAGTTCCCGGATGTGACGATCGCCGAATCCGGTGCCGCTGCCCTGTCGCTGCTTGATACGTCCGACGAAGCTTTCGACTGCCTGGTCCTCGATATCCAGATGCCGAGGATGGATGGTATCACCCTGTGTTCGCATATCCGCGCTCTCAACGGCTACCGCGAGACGCCGATCATCATGCTGACCGCCAACACCGATCTCACCTCGATCGAAAAGGCCTTCGTCGCGGGGGCCAATGACTACGTGACCAAACCCTTCGACGTGAAGGAGATTTCCAACCGGGTCAGGATCGCCGAACGCCTGCTGAATGCGGCGGATGGTTTCCCGGAGCTCGACCCGACCCTGGCCGGTCCAGCGCAGGCCACGCCGGGCGCGCATGACTTCGCGCTCACCGATCCGATCCGGCTGACCAACGTGGCGCAGGTGGTTCTGCCCTTCTCGCTCGGCAATTACCTCTCGCAATTGTCCCGCAAGCATCTCGACGCCTGCCAGGTCTTTGCCGTGCGGATCGACCATCTCGAACCGCTGTTCGAAAGCACGACCACCGCCGAATTCGCCCGCGCCCTCGCCGCCTCTGCCGAGGCGATCGTGCAGGTGGTGGAATGTGCCGAAATGCTGATGGCCTATGACGGCAACGGCATTTTCATGTGCATCGCCCCGACCGACAGCCTTCCCGCCTGGCCGCAGATGGAGGACCAGATCAACGCGCTCCTCGCCGAGTCCGGGCTCGCGTTCGACGATGGCCGTGCGATGAAAATCTGTGTTTCCGCGGGCGGGCCGATGCAGCCCAACGCCAGCCGTACCCAGCGGGTCCGCAAGACCTTCGACCGGGCGCTGGCGCGGGTCTCGATGCGTCAGCGCGTCAAATACCCCGAAGCCGACAACGAGAAGAACCGCCCGCGTCTTGAGTGACGCGGGCCGCGCGGGTCAGTTGATCGGGAACTGGGTCAGGCAGCGCGCCGCATTGCGGCGGTAATCCTCCAGCGTATCCTCGATGCTGCGTCGGTCGCGCATGATCGCCAGCGCCGCCTTCTTCTGCCGCCAGCTGCCGCTGACATGACGCTCGAGGATCAGCAGGGTCACCCCGAGCATGATTTCCTTCTGCGCCTCGCCGATCATCTCGGCCTCGTAGAGCGCCACCGCGGTCAGCGCCACCGTATTGGAACAGCGCAGCGCCGCCGCCTCCTCGCCCGCATAGACGCGCTGCGTCTGCGCCGCGGCGGTGAGAGGAAGCATTGTGAGGAAGGCGAGCCCCGCAGCGCGCAGCAGCACGCTCAGAATACCTTGAACGTCATGGTCGTCAGCGACCGTTCGATCCCCTCGATATCCAACAGGTTGTCATTGATGAACACGCCGACATCCTCGCCGGTCGGGATGTAGAGCTTCATCAAGAGGTCGAAATTGCCGGAGGTTGAATAGAGCTCGGAATGGATCTCGCGCAGCGCAATTTCCTCGGCGACACGATAGGTGGTGCCGGGCTTGCAGCGGATCTGGATAAAAACGCAGGTGCTCATCGGGGGGATGCCTCTTATTCTTTGCGCTCAAGGCTGACACATGGGCATCAGCGCCGCAATCCCCGATCTGTGCAAGCTGTTAGGCTTGGCCCGGGCGCAGCCGCTGCTATAAGGGCAGCAGTTCAACCGGAGACCCTTCATGCGCAGCGCCAGCCTGACCCGCAAGACCGCCGAGACCGAAGTGCGCGTCGAGATCGACCTCGACGGCACCGGCCAGTATCAGAACCGGACCGGCGTCGGGTTTTTCGACCACATGCTCGATCAGCTCGCGCGGCATTCGCTGATCGACATCAAGATCGACGCCGAAGGCGATCTGCATATCGACGATCACCACACGGTCGAGGATGTGGGCATCACCCTCGGTCAGGCGCTGGCCCAGGCGCTCGGTGACAAGCGCGGCATCCGCCGCTACGGCAGCTGCCTGCTGGCCATGGATGACGCGCTGCTGCGCTGCGCGCTCGATCTGTCCGCCCGACCCTTCCTGGTCTGGAACGTCGCCCTGCCGACTGCGCAGATCGGCCGGTTCGACACCGAGCTGGTGCGCGAATTCTTCCAGGCGGTGAGCACCCATGGCGGCATCACCCTGCACATGGACGCGCTGCACGGGATCAACAGCCATCACATCGCCGAAGCCGCGTTCAAATCCTTCGCCCGGGCCCTGCGCGAGGCGGTCGAGCTCGACCCGCGCAAGTCCGAGGACATCCCTTCGACCAAAGGCGCGCTCTGACCCATGCTGACCGCGATCATCGATTACGAATCCGGCAATCTCCATTCCGCGCACAAGGCGTTTCAGCGCATGGCGCGAGAGAGTGACGCAGGCGAAGTGCTGGTGACGGCCGATGCCGATGTGGTGGCGCGCGCCGACCGTATCGTGCTGCCCGGAGACGGAGCCTTCCCCGCCTGCATGGCCGCCCTGCGCGGCGCCGGGGGCCTGCATGACGCGATGATCGAGGCGGTGGAGAGCCGCGGCCGCCCGTTCCTGGGGATATGCGTCGGCATGCAGCTGATGGCCGGCATGGGCCGCGAATACGAAGACACGCCGGGGCTCGGCTGGATCGGCGGCGAGGTGGTCAAGATCACCCCCGAGGACAAGCGTCTGAAGGTGCCGCATATGGGCTGGAACGATCTGGTGATCGACCATCCGCATCCGGTTTTCGAGGGGATCTCCACCGGGGATCACGCCTATTTCGTGCACAGCTATCACATGCAGGTGGCCGACCCCGCCGAGCGGCTCGCGCATGTCGAATACGGCGGTCCGGTCACGGCGATCATCGGCACCGGCACCATGCTCGGGATGCAGTTCCACCCCGAGAAGAGCCAGAGTACCGGATTGAAGCTGATCGCAAATTTCCTGAAATGGGCACCCTGACCGGCCCCCGTTCCCAGGGCGATATGGGCACGCGGCCCTAGCGCAGCCTGGTCCAGATCACGTCCTTGCAGCCATTGTCATCGCATTGCTGCAGGCGCAGCGCATTGCCCTCGACACTCAGGCGCGCGTCCAGCGTCCGGTTGCGATCCCGCTCCCAGAGCTTGCCGCGATAGACACCGTCCGAAGCAGGCTTCATGTCCCAGATGATCTTGCGCCCCACCGCAGAGGAGCGTTTGTCATAGCCGCGCCTGTCCTTGGCGCGTTCCACCGTACCGCAGAGCGCGGCCCCGCAGGGCTTGGTGCGCACATGCACGACCAAGCCGTTGCGATCCGGTGTCGATTTCCAGACACCATGCGCCATGGCCTCCTGCGCTGTTGCCGAAATGGGCAGCGCCGTGATGAAGGCGAGTCCGATCAATATCCTCAACAAATGCATCCGCACCACTCCCCCAAGCGATACAAACGCGCCCTTGCGCGGGCCGGGTCCAGCCACCGACAGGACGCAGGCCATGATACACCCGCGCCCCGATTCGTTCAAATTATGGGCTGTTCAGCCGCGTTTCCGCCTTATTTGACGCGGCGCCAGCCCTGTTTGGAGCAGATCAGCCCGCCCGCGACGCAGCCCGACAATTTCAGGCTGTCCCCGCTGACCTGCATCTTGCCGATATAGATCTTGTCGTTGGACGGTCGCCAGACCTTGCCGGCATATTTGCCCGCGCCCTGCGGCGCCATGCCGATCACCAGCTGCTTGCCGATATTGGGCGAGGCATATTCACCGGTGGCGTTGAAGGTCCGGGCGATGACACCGCAGATGGCGGTGCCGCAGGGCTGCATCGTGACATGGGCATAGGCACCGTCATCCGGCTCGGTCTGCCAGGTGCCGAGCGCCGGATCGCCCGCCATTGCCGCAGTGCCGAGCCCGATGCCGGTGATCAGGGCCGCCAAGAACATTCTCATACTCATTCCTCCCGTTGAACGCCCCATCCTCGCCGCAAGCGGCGCCTTCGGGCAAGCCGGACCTCGCGTCGCGTTGCAAAATGCGTTCCAGCATGCATAAAGCCTGCAAGCGCCCGGCAAGGCGCTCCACCCGGCGCTGTCCAATGCATGAAAAGGCAGGAACGATGATTCTCTATCCCGCGATCGACCTTAAGGACGGACAGGCCGTGCGCCTCGTGCATGGCGACATGGACCGTTCCACCGTGTTCAACGACGACCCGGCGGCACAGGCGCAGGAATTCGTCGCCGCGGGTTGCGAATGGCTGCATCTAGTGGATCTCAACGGCGCCTTCGCGGGCAGCCCGGTGAACGCCGCCCCGGTAGAGGCGATCCTGAAATCCTGCAAGGTGCCCGCCCAGCTCGGCGGCGGCATCCGCGACATGCAGACGATCGAGACCTGGCTCGACAAGGGCCTGGCCCGGGTGATCCTCGGTACCGTCGCGGTGGAAAACCCGGATCTGGTCCGCGAAGCGGCCCGCGCCTTCCCCGGTCAGGTCGCGGTCGGCATCGACGCGCGCAATGGCTTCGTCGCCACCAAGGGCTGGGCCACCGAAACCAACGTTCAGGCAGGTGACCTGGCCAGATCCTTCGAGGATGCCGGGGTCGCGGCGATCATCTATACCGACATCAACCGCGACGGCGCCATGGGCGGGCCCAATATCGAGGCGACCGCGGCGCTGGCCAGGGCCGTCTCCATCCCGGTGATCGCCTCGGGCGGCGTCTCCTCGCTCGACGATCTGATTGCCCTGGGCGACACCGGCGTGATCGAGGGCGCGATCTCGGGCCGCGCGCTCTATGACGGCGCCATCGACCTCGCCGCGGCGCTCACCGCCCTGCGCGGCTGAGCCTGCCGCTTGCCCCGCCCGACCCGGCCCGCTAGAGATCAGTCATGCTGAAAACCCGCATCATCCCCTGTCTCGACGTGGCCGACGGGCGCGTGGTCAAGGGCGTCAATTTCGTCGGCCTGCGCGATGCCGGAGATCCGGTCGATGCCGCCATCGCCTATGACGCGGCCGGTGCCGACGAGCTCTGCTTTCTCGACATTCATGCCACCCATGAAAACCGCGGCACGATGTTCGACCTGGTCACCCGCACGGCCGAACATTGCTACATCCCGCTGACCGTCGGCGGCGGCGTACGCAGCAGCGCCGATGTGCGCGCCCTGCTGCTCGCGGGTGCTGACAAGGTCAGCTTCAATTCCGCCGCCGTGGCCAGCCCGGATGTGGTGGCCGAGGCCGCCGATCATTTCGGCAGCCAATGCATCGTGGTGGCCATCGATGCCAAGACCGTCGCGCCGGGCCGCTGGGAGATATTCACCCATGGCGGGCGCAAACCCACCGGCATCGACGCGGTCGAATTCGCCCGCCTGGTCACCGAGAAGGGCGCCGGGGAGATCCTGCTCACCTCGATGGACCGTGACGGCACCAAATCGGGCTTCAACCTGCCGCTGACCCGCGCCATCTCGGACGCCGTGAGCGTGCCGGTGATCGCCTCGGGCGGCGTCGGCAATCTCGATCACCTCGTGGAAGGCGTCACCGAAGGCGGCGCCTCGGCGGTGCTGGCCGCCTCGATCTTCCATTTCGGCGAATACACGATTCACGAGGCCAAGCAGCATATGGCGCAGGCCGGTATCCCGATGAGGCTGACATGACACTCGACGACCTCGCCAAGCTGATCGACACTCGCAAATCCGCCGACCCGGACAGCAGCTGGACCGCACAGCTGCTCGCCAAGGGCCCGGAGAAATGTGCCGAAAAATTCGGCGAAGAAGCGATCGAGGCGATCATCGAAGCAGTCAAGGGAGACCCCGTCGGCCTGACGTCGGAGGCCGCTGACGTGCTGTACCACCTGCTGGTCATGCTCGCGGCCCGCGACGTGCCGCTGCAGGACGTGCTCGACGAACTGGCCCGCCGCCAGCAGCAATCCGGCCTCGCCGAAAAGGCCGCCCGCCGCTGATCCGCTTCCCTGGGTCAGAAAGACCTTCGGGGGGAGACTGCCGTAGGCACGCGGGGGGCAGACAGCCCCCTTCTCACAGCTTGCTGGAAATCACCCCGGTCGCGAACCCGCCCATGCGCAGTTCACCGAACAGCCGCTGATACTCGATCTTCGGACAACGGTTCTGGATCACCGTCACCCCACGCGCCTCGGCCAGCGCCGCCGCCTGTGCATGTTCCACGCCGATCTGCATCCAGATCACCCGCAGCTCGGGAAAGGCCGCCAGAGCGTCCTCGACCACCTCCGGCACTGCTTCGGATCGGCGGAAGATGTCGACCATATCGACCCCGCCGTCGATCTCGCTCAAGGAGGCAACGACCGGCACGCCAAACAGGTTCTGCCCGGCATGGGCCGAGTTGACCGGCAAGACCTCGAATCCCTTCAGCTTCAGATAGCGCGCCACGAAATAGCTTGGCCGCATCGGATTGGCCGACACCCCGACGACGGCGATGCGGCGGGTCTCGCGGAGGATTTTTGTCAACAGCGTATCGGAATAGGTCATGCCGCCAACATAGCCCCGCCGCGCCGCATAAAAAAGCGCCCCGGTGGGAAAACCACGGGGGCGCAGAGGTACGGAACGAGGGACAGTAAGGTGGCATCGAAGCGTTCCGGGCTCCGTGCCATGCCTATGAGTTAGTCAATGCGCGGCGGATTCAAAGGGGGATTGGACGATTCAGCGTCAATCGCGATGATCTGCGCAAGAAACTGCCGATTTTACCGTCACTTGGCCGGTGCCGCTAATCCAGAATATCCTCGACCACGTCAAAGGCTTCCTCCGCCAGATGCCGCAGCCAGGACTTTCGCTTCTTCGGCTTGCGCTTGGACGGTTTGACCTGCCTGACCTTTTGTCTCTGCTGGGGCGCCTGGGGAATCGTTGCGGCGACCCGTTTCGGCGCGGCAGGCTTTTGCGGCGCGCGCGGCAGCATCTTCAGCTGGCGCAACGGCGCCCCGCAGCTCGTGCAGGACAGCTCGTGCCGCCCCTTGTTGAGCGTCAGCAGGGTCCTCGCGCCGCAATAGCAGCAGGTCGCGATCTTGCTCGGATGCGCCATGCCTTCCCTTTCAGCCGTGTTCACGGCTCGCATATAGGGCGATCGCCGCGGCATTTGAGACGTTGAGCGAACCGAATCCGCCGCTTGCGTCAATTCGTACCAGCGCATCGACGGTCTCCCGAGTCTTCTCGCGCAGTCCCGGCCCCTCGGCCCCGAGCACCAGCGCCACCGGCCGGTCGCGCCGTCCCGCGACGGCACTCTCGATACTGGCCTCGGCCTCGCCATCCAGCCCGAGCACCAGATAGCCCATCTCCTGCAACGCTCTGATTGCGTCGGCGAGGTTGCGCACGCGCAGATAGGGCTGGCGTTCCAGCGCGCCCGAGGCGGTCTTGGCCAGCGCGCCGGTCTCCGGCGCTGAATGATGCCGCGTGCCGATCACCGCGCTGGCGCCCAGCACTTCCGCCGAGCGCAGGATCGCGCCCACGTTATGCGGATCGGTCACCCGGTCGAGCAGCAGCACCCGCGGTGCGTGATCCCCGATACAGACATCCTCAAGCCGCCCCCAGTCGAGCGGCCTGACCTCCAGCACCGCACCCTGATGCACCGAGCCCGGATCGATCGGCGGGCGAAACTTGCGCGGGTCCACCACCTCGGGGGCGATCCCGGCGCCAGCGATCGCTTCTTCCAGCTTGGCCTGGGCATTCGGCGTGACCATCAGGCGCAGCTTCTCGCGCCGGGGATTGTTCAGCGCGTCGCGCACCGCATGCAGCCCGAACAGCCAGATCGTGGCATTGGCCTCGGCCTTCTTGTCCTGCTCCTTCTGCACCACCCATTTCGGTTTTTTCATGTTTTTGCCTTTGCTTGTGATTTGCCTGCCGATAGGTGGAATTTCGCCTTGACGGCTCTCAGGGTCGCTTGTAATCACGCCCCCACGTTCAGCGCAATGCGAAGGACGAAAGTGGGCGACAGGCCGCAAGGTGTGGCAGGGGACTGTAACTCCCTCGCGGAGACGCACGCCTGGTTCGATTCCAGGGTCGCCCACCACTACCCCTAAAGCTTTGAAAGCATGGAGTAGTGGTGGTATCATATCGGTATTGCTCAACCGGTTTCGATACAAATTAGGCACATTTCGATACAATGGCTCCCCAGGAAAAGGTTCGATACCTCAAGATCGACCGCGGACGATTCTTCTATCAGAGACGGGTTCCGCAGAAACTTCACGACTTGCTTGACCAAAAAATTTGGCAGAGGCCTTGTGGCGACGTGTCCTACTCTAAGGCAATCCAAATGGTTGTGACTTGGGCTGAAGAGCATGATGAATTTATTGCCCAAATGACTTCTTTAGAAGCTAGGCAAGACTACGTAAGAAAACAGAAGCTTAAGAGCCAGGAAGCATTTGTGAGTGCCTCGGAAACTGAGCTTCCGGGAACTCCTATGTATGCCCTCCCTCTATCATTCGAAGACCTGCGGCCTACCGAAGGCAATGATGTGGCCCCAGATTGGCGATGGGCGAAATTATCCCTTCGGGAGTTGGACGCTGAACGAGACGGAGATCGGCCGACACAGCTCATGCGTACCCAGCTGCTTGCGCGCATCTACAAAGAGACGGCCTCCGATGAACCATCCATTCCGATAGAGTTCCCGCCCTTTCGAGCCCTCAAAGATATCTTGCACCAATATCGCGACCACCCCAACATCGACAGCGTGTCACTTAGCCAGAAGCTCCCTGACCCAATAGGCACAGAAGAATATGTCGAAGGTATGCGCGAAATCTACAAGACTGCCTTCGGTAAAGATTCCCCTGCTCCGCCAACTGATCCTGATCAGCGGGATGAATACGATGTTATGAAACTGAAACTAGAAAGAAAAATTTCGGAGCACACTCCAGACCCCCACACACTCACCGCAGTCTCACAGGCATACTTTAGGTTTAACAGTATCAAACCCGCTACACGAGCGAAGTACACGAGAGACATCGGCCGACTGGTTGCCCTGGTGGGCGACATACCAGTCAAAAGGGTCGAAACAGCGCATCTGAAGCAGCTTAGAGACGAGCTAGCGCCAACGATGAAGGCGGCCTCACTGCATGCCGTATTCACCCCCATAAAAGGCCTTCTCAAGTATGCTGGACAAGAAGAACTATTAGACTTTGACCCTAGTTCAGCGGTTGCGCTTCCTCGCGATAAAAGACCAATCGAAGAACGCAAATGGAAGAAGTTCGACCCAGACGAGGCTCTCAGAATTGACAAGGCAATCACTGAGTTCTGGGGAAGGCGCCTACCAGGGCTATCTGATCAACGGAGAGAAGCCCTGCGCCAGGTCGTTCGTGCACTCATGTTCACTGGCATGCGGCCAATCGAGGTACTCAGGCTACAGCCTGCCGATGTAACTTCTGAACTAATCCGGATAACTAGCAGCAAGTCTGAAAGCTCGACCCGCGTCATCCCCTTACATCCTGAGCTAAAGAGCTTTCCAAAATGGATAAATGAAGGCGGCTTAGCTACCTTCAATACTATCAGGTCGGACAGCGTAGGCGCAGTTCGCCATAATTTTAGCCGCCTGATTCGAACAAAAATGTCGCCGCCGATCTTAGACAATCGTAAGGCCCTATACTCCCTTAGAACCACTTTTGTAAATGCTATGAGGAGAGCTGGAGCGGACATTCAAATGCAACGTGCGATACTTGGACATAAAGAAGCCGGAGCCATAAGACACTACGATGATGGACCAGAATTTATGGCGAAATATGAACTCGTGTGTGCGACTGACCCCCGCCGTCACGATAACTGAAATGAATAATACCACCCTGAGGCAAACGAAAGATTCATCCGCTGGGTTTCTATCTAATCAGTCCCACTGACGTTTCTGACTGGCGTGACGTGTAAAGCTAAGAAGGTGGGAGGGTACCGCTCCGTCCTATCTGAAGTTCCTGACTGTCGGGGCCTGGCATTTCGAGGTAGCTATGCTGATCGCTTCTAACTGCTGCAGTGCACTATAGTTTTCAGCTAACGCCTTCTTATAGAAGAAAGTACTGCGGCCATTGTAGGCACGCGCCACGCTAATTAAAGATCGACCTTCCACCTGCTGGACGAATTTGCAACATATCCTTAGGTTGTGCTCAGCGGATAAAGATAGCTTTAGCGCCATAAGCTGACTGGCGTTTTCCAGCGTGGCGTAATGCCGAATAGATACTTGGGATATACCAATGCTGACGTGACCTGCGTCTCGACCTAACAAGATTAGAACCGTTGCGTAAAGATATTCTGCGAGGCGGTGCGGCAAACTCCTGAAACTCATCTCAGTAGCCGTAACGGCTGCTGCCATCATACGCACTTCGTGAGGAAAGCGAGTTTGCTTTTCGACCAGATGATAGAGCTGCTGAATTCTTCTAATCTTCACTACTGTAAGTTCCCTTTACGGGTTGACCAGTGCCCTTTGTAAGGCGCCACGGGAGAAGAAAGCCGATAATACCGACAAAAAGAATTCCGACACCAATATCATAAAGAAAGAAATCTAGTAAATCATTGGCGATCAGGGCCACCCCACCAGAGGCATCACGTTCAGCAATCCACTTTAAGCCACGATCGTAGAAGGTGAGAATAGCGATGAGATATAGAATATAGATTCCGCCAATATACATGGGCGGGATAATATCGGTAACCCGATGGTGCCAACGTAGATCGTATAGAGACATCCCCAGCATCACTACTTTTACTACTGCCAAAGTGATGAAGAACTGAGCTTGTTGTTCTAACGTCAAGAAGTAGTAGCTAAACATCGCTGCAACGAAAGGGCTAATGGCCATCGTTAACGCTAAAGAGAGAACGGATACCCAAATAATCCTAAGCCGAGCGTTGTCAATCTCCGTCTCGCTAAACCCTCCACCCAAGACACCGAATGTATCTTCGTCAAAGTACCTTGCATATAGTTCATCCGAATAGCCGTAGGGAAAGAAGGCAAAGTAGATTGGCACGTAAAGTTTACGCGTAATACGCCGATAAATGATAGGAAGATCAAACAATAAGTAAGCGAGTAAGCATGGCACAACAGCATACTCAAAACTCCAGATTTGACTAATTAAATCCCGCATCAGATGTACCCCGCAAATTAAACTCCATACTCAGGTTAAATACCTAAAATATCATCAATTGATTTTTCTTTCGTTTGCCGCTCTTTTTCCAGCGAGACGATCATGTCGCGAGCACAGCGGTAGTACTCGTTGACTAATTTTCTATTACGCTTAAGATTATCAGAAAGTGCAGAGACTATCTTGGGGCGAAATTTTTTTGTCTCAGTTGTCGGGAACTTCAACTCACCCGAGTTGCGTACACTCAGTTTGTGGCCCCCGCCCACAAAGCTTAGTTTAATCCTCAGCGAAGCTCCGTCTAATTGAGAAAGAATGCCATCTTTAGAAACGGCCTTAACGCTTTGAAATACTGAATGTAATGCCAAGTCAGCTGGGTCTAGAAGATTAGTATCACGGACCCGTCCGCATAAGGATATAACTTGCAATGCTTCCCGTCTCTCATCATCTATTTCAACCCTGATGTCAGTTACGAGCAAGTCTCCCTTAAGATGCCTGCATTCAGCGGTTATAGAACTACATATCCATGGGTTTTCTTGCCGCATTCCCCCCTTCACGTCGTTAAGAAAGTCAACGTCTCTGATCCAGTCAAACCTTTCCGAGAAGTACTTGTCGAAAACCAGTTCTGGGTGGAGCTCATAGCACATTGCAAAAACGGTATCGCGAAGTCGTTTAGCAAAAACTTTAAGGAATTCGCTAGCTTTGCCTGACACAACCTGCATAGCACATTCTGCCGCAAAATATTCTTGGAAGGACCTGTGAACAAAGAGGTACTTCAGCCCGTCCTTTTGCAATAGGTTCGCAGACTCGCAGACATCATTGATTACGTCATCTAGGTTAGCTTCTATTCCATGGTAATCTAATGACTTTTGCATATACCTTCTGAACGTTTCATCATCAAATTCAAAAGCTTGATCGTAATATGAAACTAGACAAAATGTCGAAAATACCCTGCGGAACTCGTCCACTGAGAGTGACCTATCACGTTCAAACGAGTCTTTTGTCGCATCATGCCAGGTAAGCAAAGTCTGGAATGCGCTTTTGTAAAACTCGGTGAGTTTACTAGGGATCGTGGCGTTCTCGTTGAAGGTCATCAACATCATACACGCAAGCAGCGGGCTTGATAAAAAGCTTTTGTGCTGACGGTAGAAGTCTTCCTTTAAAGTTTCCAGGAACTTTTTCTTGACCTTCCGGTCGAAGGGAATTTTCTCGATCAACTCTCGAACATCTTCAAGGGAGAGTGGTGAAACCGAATATATTTCAAACTCACCCCAAGATGAGAACCGGTCATCTTCGCGCCCGGATATCAGGAAACAACATTTTCTATACTTTTCTGATATCGAGATAAGTTGTCGCTCTACTGTCTTTCGGCTTTCCCTGTTTACTTCATCGAAGCCATCAAATATGAACTCAAACTTGCCCGCCTCGCAGAGCTTTTCAAAAACCCCCTTCCCGAAAGACATGTCTGACTGCAGTTCGTTTCTGCAGAAAGCCAATATGTCTATGCTCTTCAGATCGTTAAGTCGTCTTAACTCTACAAAGATGGGTATGCGCCCTTCAGGTTGCTGGAAGCGGGAAAGCCAAAGGTGTTTGAGAAAAATGGTTTTCCCTGAGCCACCATTTCCTTTCACGACTACACGCTGACCGGCAGCGAATTTAGCAGTCAACTGAACGTCTGTAAGCACCTCCGCGCCTTGGCTGAACCTTGTCTTTACGTAGACTTCATCCAGCGGCATCGGTTTGTTCTTTGAGTACAGAGTTCGGACAAGACTGCTTCTTCCATAAACTAGCTTGCAGTACGCTGAAAAATTCTCAAAGAACTGAGCTCGTTTAACTGTTACAAACTGCGATATCGGCCCGTAGAGCCCGGACAATGAATCTTTGATCAATTGGGTCGCTACTTGCGCGGCGATTTCTGCATTTTCTTCGTTCAAGTTATTGCTCGCATCGTAAAATGAAGTTTCGTGCAACACTATGCTCCGCGGGAGCATAGTGTGCAACACTCCATCTAAGCGTGCACTGTCGTGCTCCATTTCGTCGTCGGTTTATGTCTCCGCCCCCACAGGCCCCGAAGCGCTATGAGGATGTTAGTAAAACCTCATTTTCCTTTTGAAGGAGATAGGGGTTGAAGCGCCTAGCGCATCAACCCCTATCAACGCGAACTCGCATTCCCGCCTCAAACCGCCGCATCGCATAGTTCGCTCTGTCCCCTGGGCTATACCCTGACGGACAGACCCAAACGATCACCCATCCCCGTCCGCAGGAGTTGGTTTAATTCAATGGACATGTTACCTTATGGACATCACCTCAAGGGACGATTCTTTATATGTATCAAACCGTTTTATACGCGAGAGTGTCTACCGCCGGTCAAACTGCCGAACATCAGTTTTCGCACGCAGAGAAAGCTGGTTTCGCGATTGACCGTGTTATCACAGATGATGGCGTTAGTGGAATTTCCATACCCTTCCGCCAGAGGCCTGGGGCCAAACGGCTCTTCGACATTCTGCGAGCCGGGGACGTACTTGTGGTGCGTTGGGTAGACCGACTTGGTCGGGATTATGACGATGTAACCACAACCATACGCTCACTCATGCGAAAGGGAGTCGTTATCCGAACCGTTATCAATGACTTCACATTTGACGGCTCGACCACGGACCCGGTACTGAAAGCTATTAGGGATGCACTCATTGCTTTCATGGCAGCTACAGCCCAGGCCCAGGCGGAAGCAACCAAGGAAACTCAGAAAGCCGGTATCCTTCATGCTAAGACGGACAAAACTAAGTACCGGGGAAAGAGGCCAAGCTTCGACCGGGCAACTCTCACTCAGGCAGAGGACCTGTTGGCTCTAGGAACTCAATCCATTAGCGCAATCTCCCGACAATGTGGCCTTTCACGGCAGACAGTTCTAAGGATCCGTGACGACCCCGCACACGCGCACGCCGTTGTCGCGAAGTGGGAAGAATAAAACGCTCCACAGGTTCATTGCCAAACTGTTGCGCGGCCGACGAGAGATCCCACTGCGGATACATCGCCATGACTGTCGATCGCGCCCTGGTTGACCTTAGGTGGCACCAGCCATCGAGAACCGCATTTATGACTGGGCAAGGCTTGCACAGCACACACTTTACTGCAAAGCTCTCCTAAATAATTTAGCGGAAAATAGTATGACAATTGAAGATTCTACAGATTCCAACCAGGTAGTGCACACGGAATCAATACAGCAGCTTGCAGCCAGCCTCATTGCAGCTCCGACAGATCACCTTAAAGCTGAGAAGTTTTTGAATAGCCTACAGGACGCCAAAGGCATATTTCGAGCTCAAGAAGACGATATCTTTGACTTCAAACGTGAGTTCCCTCATTCCTTCACCGATTCATATTTTGCCGCGATCTGTAGGCTCATTTTTGGGTTTCACAATACTTTTGGAGGCATAGTTGTCCTAGGCGTAGACGACGAGAAACGAACTGCAGGGCATAACAAAAAAATTGTAAACATTGAACGGCTCAATACAAGACTCCGAGAGCTGTCAGGTCAATCAATCAACGTAAGACACCTGCACCTAGAGGATGAAGATGAAGAGCGCGACGACAGCACCTCGGTGGACCTTTTAGTTGTACCTAAACGACCAACCTCGCAACCACCGATCGTTCTACTTTCTAAGATCGACAAGTACCCAGAGGGAACTCTTTGGCTAAGACGCGGCCATGAAGTACTAGAAGCTGGTAGCGGCGAGACCAGTTTTCTCTTTGGTCCTAGGAACATAGACCAATCTGAAAGCTTCGAAAGAATTGAAGGCTATTTACCCTCACGCCCGTCGAGAGTAAATAAGTTTGTCGGGCGAATTGACGTTTTATCTAAGCTTTTGTCTTGGATATCGTCAGAAGACGAACCGCGTAAATTTCTTTGGGGAAGAGGCGGTTGCGGGAAAAGCACGGTGGCGTTCGAATTTGCTTCACTGGTTAGGGCGCATGGGAAAAGTCTCCAAACTGCAGACGGGAATATTTTTGACAGAGTCATTTACCTGACCGCAAAGGAAAAGGAACTAAATACTACTGCGGTTAAAATTCAGGATACCGAATTCAGAGATTTTTCGAACTTTGATGAACTGCTAAAGGCCATCTTGATCGCATCAGACTATTCAGAGGAAGAAGACTACAGTCCACTTTCTCGAGAAGAACTTACGGCTCGCGTCAAAGAGCTCTTCACCTATGAAAGCATTCTAATCGTTATAGACGATATCGATACTTTAACGACGAAAGGTGAAGACGCTGGCTTTGATCGTCTTTTCAGGCTCTCGTTGCAGTCCTCTAATACCGTTCGACTACTGTACACCCAACGAAACCAACCAATCTCGTCCGAAAATGCAATTGAGGTGACTGGCTTTCAACGAGAAGAGAACTATAGAGAGTTTGTCGAAAGTTGCTGTGCGCAGTTTAAGGTTCCGCTCCCGGATGAAAAATATTTCAAAAACGGCTTGAAGACGTCAACAGAGTGCATTCCGCTCATTATCGAGACTATCGTTGGCCTACGCAAGACCTGTGGCAGCTACGAGAAAGCGAACCAAATCTTTTTAGAGAGACGAGGCGCGGAAGCGAGACGTTACCTTTTTGAAAGAGAGTATGAAGCGCTACACCGAGACAATAACGCGCGGCATGTGCTTGCAACCATCGCAGAGTTCGGCCGCCCGGCAAGCAATGACGAGATTGGGGCCATCATCCGAATAGGGGGTGACCTAATATCTGAGTCTATTGGGGAAGTTATTGATTTCTTCTTATCGACCACTATTTCCGAAGAAGGCGAGACTAAGTATTTCGTCAATCCAGTAACTCGAAACTTCCTTAAAGACAAAACAAACCGCCTGGACTTTGGCGCGGCAATTGTTGAGGCGGTTCGTAGCTTTAGGACCTCTGGGCGAAAAAAACCGAATGAAGTGGTTATTCTAGAAAGTAAAGTAGATAGAGCGCTTTCGCGATCAGATTTGGCAGAAGCAAAGAGCTTGGTTAGTGGCAGCTTCCCACCAAAGGTTTCAGAAAACGCTTCTTTCCGGATGCTTAGAGCTCGGGTATTCGCGAAGTGCTTTCCCCAACTAGTCGCCGAAGCTCGAGATGATTTCCGATTTTGCATTGATCACGGTCATGAGAACGCAGCGGGGATGCGCGACTGGTTTACACTAGAGCGGAAAAGTACATCACTCAAAACCCAAGAGGAAATTTGCAATTTCGTCATTTCTGGAAAGGGATACGCAGACACAGTTAAACACGAATTTATAGCGAGAAAAGCAACTGTCCAATACTTCCTAGGAAAGGACATGGGGCCTGGATCGACGGACGCCCTACCACTTCTCTCAGAGGCGTTGAAGCTGCACACCCAAGCATACAACTTTTTCTACGCACAAGGCGCACAGACGATCGAGAATTTCCGTTACGTAAGAAGTACTGCATTTTCCTTCCTCAACCTGAGCATTTCATTGAATATGGAGAAAGAGTTCCTAAGAGTGATAAAGTCCATACAAAAGCAGGAAGGCTTTCTACCAGAGCCCCTTCTAGACCCCCTGGTTGAATTTTCCGAGTTCGTACACCAAGGCTTAGTGGGAAAAGGTGATATTGCTCGTAGGCGCGAGGGGCTATTTCGCTCTATCAAATCAGATGCAGCGAGCGGCAGTCTGCGTTTTGAACGAAAAGAGTTGTCCCGAAAATTCGAAGCTAAAATACTTCGTCTTTCATCCTGAAAGGGGTCGCCAGCGACAGCATCAGGTCGTCACGCTCTCTCGATCAGAAGCGCAAAAAATAGGTGCGACTCGTATTAGAAAAGATCCTGCCTTTCCCGCCCGAACTCATTCTCTGTGCAGGAACTGAATGAGCGAGCGTTCTCTTTACTGATATCCGAACGCTTCCATCATCTGGTGCTCCGCGTATACGCATGCAGCCTCTATCCGACTCCCAAATGCGTCACGAAAGGCGCCAGATAGATACAACCTGAGCTCTACTCTCGCATTATCAACTTCTTGAAAGGTTAGAAACTGATAGGCGCAAACGGCATGATACTCGATCGCAGTTTGATCAATCGACCAAGGCACCGCTCTACCTTCGGCTAGCCGCGACATGCTCTCATCCATTGATCTTGGCATGGGCAAACGCTCGTCAATCCACTGCTTCAATGCGCGTTCATCAAGCGCTGCCATTTCGTCTAAACCTCCATCAACCGTTTGCAGACAATGTATGCCGCGCG
This sequence comes from Sulfitobacter aestuarii, assembly GCF_042685005.1. Taxonomy (NCBI): domain Bacteria; kingdom Pseudomonadati; phylum Pseudomonadota; class Alphaproteobacteria; order Rhodobacterales; family Roseobacteraceae; genus Sulfitobacter; species Sulfitobacter aestuarii. Next base: position 160,097 of record NZ_JBHUMP010000003.1, read on the forward strand.
AGACTCTAGAAATCCCCATAGTGTGCTCGCCCCGAGGTCCCCGCCCATATCCCCCCATCTCTCACTCCTGATGATATAGTGAAAGAGCTCTCTCAACTCCCGTAGAGACAAATTTTCACTGACTTCCGGCTCTTGGCAAAGGAAGTGGAACAGCTTTGAGCCTTCAATGCCATCCAAATCACTGCAAACGAAGCCACACACATATCCCGCCGACAAGAAAAGCCTCCACTCCGACCAATCTACTGGTCGCCCACGCTGTCCAACAGCATTGTACTTTACAAGCAGCCAGGATAGCGCTTCTCCCATATGCGCAACTTGCTCTCTGTTGAGTTTGACGTTGATACTCGTTGTTAGATTGTTAGGGTGAATGTCTGGATCAACGGAGAGCGCTGCTCTCGATTTTTTCATTTGTTCCTCAACTGCGCATTTGGAAAATTTTCTAGATACTCTTATAGCCTCACTTATCTGCAAGTGAATGAAAGAAAAATATCATACTTTCAAAAAGTTATCAGATTCTTCAAAATTTACAGGTTTTATAAAAATTTACAGGTTTTATAAATGACACCTTCGGTGTTTCCATGCTGCGCATGTAATTAATTTAAATCGATTTATTGATATTGCAATTTTACAGCATCAATATAATAATTTATATTATTCTCATGAATAAGTATTTCATATTCTAAAAATTTTAATAGTTGAAAATTATTTTCAATGAAGTTTGGACACACTTCACCTTCCGCAAGGTGAGGTGTGTTTCGTCTCTTCAATGACGTCTCGGTACACAGTTAATCAAAGAAACCTGTATTTCAACAGGAAAGGGCGGTCAGCCGGTCGCCTTTTACTCTTCACTTCTTCTGGCGGTTACTCCTGAATGCTGATCAACTGGCAGGACAGGAGTAGGAGAGTTGCAGTGCAGCAGCGCCCTCGTCGCAGTAGAAATTTTTATTCAGCCAGTCTACCTTTGCTGATCGTCTAAATGAAACTGGCCAGATAAGTGATCCATGGCAAGTATCAATTTCGGGCCCTAACTGCACTCCGCCCCTAGCATTCAATCAAGTCTGCCAGTCGCTCCTCAGGTTTAGCTCCTATTGTGGCCGCCCGAAGCACCGAATAGCTTCAGTCGTTACGCTTATTTAGTAAAATAAAATCACGAATTTGCCGCTTGTAACAATAAACTAGGTATTATCACTCGATTGTGATAATTGTTACATCTTAGGGCCCTTAACGCCTTCAAGGCGGTATTAAAAAAATTTGGTTCACTGCCTTTGATTAACAACGTGGAGCTCTGGAACGTTTGGGCGTTATCACATGACTAGGCATCGAAGTCGTGCAGATCGATCAGGATCTGCACTCTCCCCCTATCACATCCCTGCGACTGGCATCAGTTCATCAGGTTAATTTCGATACATTTTCGACGAGTTTCGATACAAACCGATGATACCGTCCCCAGTCAAGCGTTTAACTATCTGTTAATAAGATAGTTTAAATGCACCACGAACGCACGCCTGGTTCGATTCCAGGGTCGCCCACCACTTTCCCTTGATCATCGAAGATATCAGCTCCGATCCGGGCGGCTGTTTCTGTTCGAGACTACGGCTGTCCTTCCAAAGACCGGCCCGGCCCCACTATCGCCTGATCACAGGCGCCACATTGGAACGGCAGCCGGGAACAACCCCGCAGCCGCCCGTTAGTATCTGAGCAACATCAGATACTTGCGAGGGACCTCCGCATCGCGCGAAACAATCTGTTTCGCAGATACAATTGTGGCAAGAAGCTGTTACGGATGGGGGCCGGATATTGCCGATATTGTCATCACCTCGGATCAAATGCCGCGGCAAGGCACCGTTTTGATCCGTCTGCCCGGCGACAAGACGGATTCTCCTGGATGGTTTCCGGTTCGCTGCTGAGCCTGTGCCACCGCCGCATGGCGCTGTCGGTAGCGTGACCAAGACCCGGTCGCGATGTGTTCTAGTAACGATTGACCCTGGGGGGCGTGATGAACAGCCCCGGATCGCCAGCGATCTCGCCCCTTCAACCGTTGAAGGCTCCTCGGCGCGACGGCTGCAATTGATCGAACAGCAATTGCTGTCGCGGGGCACCCTTTACGAGATGATCGACAAGCTTGGACGCCTTGCCAATGCCACGGCGCTGCGGTGCGACGAGAAGGTACAGCTGCTGCGCCAATCGGTTTCGATCAGTGGTGTCGCCGCGCCGCGCGAAGGCTATGGCGATGACGGCACGATTTCCGTGCTGACCATCACCTCCCGGTCGTCTCGATCCCCGAAGTGGAACCCCATAGCAGGGCGCGTCGCCGCGGCTGAGCACGGTCATCCCGTACCGATCGGCGCCATCGTCACGATCGCCTCCCCAATGCAGCGCCAGCACCCCGGCCGCCGCGCCAAGCAGCGCGAAGATCAGGTCATGCATCGGATCCCAGACGCCATGTGCGCGGGCCAGCCAGACCAGCACCAGATGCGCCAGCAACAGCAACAGCGCCAGCCCCAGCCCGAGCAAGGCTCCGAAAAGCCTGCCGAGCAGCAGCAGACCGACCTGCTGGCAGGCAGGACCGGGCGGCGGATTAGAGGAAGAAGCGGCGCGAATCCCCGGCCGCCAGCGCGACCTGATCATAGGTCATACCGATCACCTGCGAAATCCGGGCCACCGCGAGCAGCACGAGGATCGCGCCGCTGGTGGCGTAGCGGAGCCATAAAGCAGCGCGACCAGCGCCGGTCCGGCGAACGCCATCACGGCCAGCAGACAGACCACCGCCCCCGTCAGACCGTAGCGCATCCGTATCAGCCGCGCATCGCCGCCGCCGCGTTCGCGGTAGATCGGGATCATCACCCGCCCGTTCAAATTCAGCCCCAGCATCAGCGGAAAGCTGGCGAGGAAATAGCCGATATTTTAGATCTGCCGATGGTGGTGATGGAGGCGATGGCGGCGGCCCGCCCGGTAATCGCCACCCAGATCGCCGGCATCCCTGGCTTGGAGCGCCCCGACGAGACCGGCTGGCTGGTCCCGGCCGGGGACGAGGCGGCGCTCAGCGCGGCGCTGCAAGAGCTGAAGACGACGCCGCTTGCAACGCTCACCGCCATGGGACAGGCCGGACGCGCGCGTGTCCTGAAGCGCCATGACGCGGCGGTCGAGGCCGCGCGGCTGGCGGCGCAAATCGCCGCGCCCTAGCGTCCCCGCACCCAGCGGTTCGAACTGCGCAGCACCGGCAGGTGGATCGCGGCGCGCACCGCGGCGAAGACCAGTGCCGCGCGCGGATCGCGCAGGGCGCGGCGCCAGATCGGCCGTGTCCGGTCCTTGATATCATCATTGGCCAGCAATTCAGGATAGCGCGCCTCGATCTCCGCCACCCCCACATCCTGCCGCCGCCGCACCCGCACCAGCGGCGCGAAACCTTCGATCATCGGCCAGTCATAGCCCGCCGCGACACGATGGCGTTCCTCGGGGCGAAAATGCAGCCGCGCAAAGGTATCGTCGGAGATGATATCGGGCCATTCCCCCCAGCGCGCGCGCCCTGCCCGGTTCATCGCGAAGATCCCGAAACCCTGCACGCCGTGGGTCATGAAGGGTGTGGTCTGCCAGAACCGCGTGTAATGACGCGTCACCCAATTTCCTGCCGTGGTGACATTGGCGCTGCCGCTGGCATAGCGCGGCACCTGCGTATCAAGCACCCTCGCCAGCGCACCGATCAGCGCCGGTGAGACCTGCACATCAGCGTCGAGATAGATCAGCACCGCGCATCGCGCCTCCGCCTCACCGCGGTTCCAGGCCCGGAGCTTGTTGCCCTCGGCAAGCTCCAGCACCCGCAACTTCCAGCCTCTTGCGGCGAAGGCCGCCGCATGCGCGCGCGCCACCGACGCCGTGTCATCGCAACAGCCATTGGCGATCACGATCACCTCGATCGCCCCCGCCAGCGGCTCCGAATGCAACAGCGCGTCGAGACATCCGGGCAGGTAGCGCGCCTCGTCATGGGCCGGGATCAGGATCGAGACATCATGCGTCATTGCGCCTCCAGAAGCGCATTCCAGCGCGCATTGCTGTCATCGAGATGCCGCAGCGCCCCCCAGCTGCCCCATTTCGTCGGGGCATGGACATCGGCATAGGCGGCGAACAGGCCGCCACGCAGCGCCTGCCAATGATCGAGCAATTCGCCATGGCGAGCGCTGCGCTGCCACAGGGCGCCGCCGAAGCTCAGCGCGGCCAGCGCCGCGAGGGCGAAACGACAGGTGACGGATGGCATGGTGAAAGGCTCCCTTTTGGCCGCAGATTGGCCAATCGTGACGGCGGTGACAAGGTGGCGACCGGCATGGCCGAACCGCCCGTGCAACTGCGTTCTGGCCGCGAAGATTCCGGCTGGCTGGCATAACAGGGCGACAAAGCGCTGATTGGCGATGTCGAGGCACAGATCGAGGTGATCGAAACCGAAGAGCGCCCCGCTCAGCATGTATTGCGCATTGTAGGCGGCCTCCTCGGCACTGAAGATCACCCGCGCGAGACGCGGCGCGTCGGGCCCGGCGATCCGGCGCTGTTCCGCGCCGCTGCAGATTGTCCCGATCAGCTGGGCGTCGAGCGGTTCGTCCGGCTCAATATCCACCCCGATCGCCGCGAACCTGCCGAGGCGCGCCACTGCTGCCCCGACGAAGACATGGTCATGGGCGATGGAGCCGATCATGCCCGCGGGCCAGCATGGCGCACGGTCATCTTCAGCATCAGCGCGACCATTGCCGTGTCGCCCCGGTCTTCGAGATAGGCAGCGAGCCCCTCGATCCCGATCCGCTCGCGCCCTTCGAAATCGAAGAGCTCGTCCATGTCCACATAAAGACACCAGCGGTTTTGCCCGAAGGTCCGCGCCGGATATTGCCGGATCGATCGTCATACTACGCCAAAGGCCCGGGGGCTCGGTCGATCACGGCGCCTTCCTGCGTCTTGATCTTCGCGATCGTGTCATCTTGTGAGCCATTATCCACGCACACGAAATGCCACACGCCCATGACGCGGTAATAGCGATAGAAGGCGTCAAGATAATAGCTGCCGTCCCGCACAAGAGCGATCAGCACCACCTCCCCCGGCCCGACATCGAGCCGACGCGGCCCGTGCAGATGCCGCAACGACGCCCTGAAGCCTATCCGGCGCCGGATAGGCGCCAGCCTGCAGCCAATTCGAACGATCATCGTGCCCAGACACCATTCACCACATTGCACCGGTGATATGCCAGCCGGTTCGGCAAATCCACGGTGATGCTTAAAGGTGCTTCAAGGTGTGCGGCCCGGCCCGGTGTCGCGGCAGGTTTCTCCGGCGCGCAGCCCCGGGTGATAGAAGGTCTGACGCGCGCGTCCGGCATGTTTGGATGCGTAGAGCGCCACATCCACGTCGGAGAGCAATTGCTCCGCCGAGCGGCGCTGCTGTTCCTTGATCCGCACCGTGCCGATGCTGGCGGAGATCCGGCAGATCGCGGCATTATAGGCGATCGGTTCCTCGAGCCGGACGATGATCCGCTGCCCGACGGATCGCAGGATCGCATCGCTGCGGACATCCGGCAGGATCACCACGAATTCGTCGCCCCCGACCCGCGCCACCGTGTCGCTTTCGCGGGTCTCCTCGACCATGATCCGGGCCACCTGCTGCAGCACGTGATCCCCGGCGCCATGCCCGTAGGTGTCGTTCACCGCCTTGAAGTAATCGAGATCGATCTGCATTACCGCGAAGGGGAGATTGCCCGTTACCAGCCGCCCGAGCACATGGTTCATCGCGCGGCGGTTCTTCAGCCCGGTCAACGTGTCGGTAAAGGCCTGTTCCTCGGCCGCGATCTTGGCGCCCTGCAGCCGCTGATTGAGCCGCCGCGACGCCTCCATCGCGGCGGATTTCGCCTCCACCAGATAAAGCATCTCGATCGCGAGGTCGGTCGGGGCGAAATCTGCATTGGTCAGCGCGTAGTCGCGCACCCCCTCCAGAATCGAAATACCGAAAGAGAGATTGACGATCATCGCCCCGGGCTCGCCTTCCGCCCCCAGCGGCACCAGCACGCCCTTTAGCTCGGTGCGCGGTGCATCGCGCAATTGCAGATGCAGCTTGAGATCGCAGGCCCGGCGCAGATCCGCCATGCAGCCGATGCCGCGCGGCCGCTTGACCGCGAAGAGCTCGAGAAAACGCTCGCCGCGCATCACCCGGTCGGGCCGCAGTTTCTGGATGGTCGGACCGGCGTGGGTGATATGGCCACTTGGCGAGATCGACAGATGCATCGGGCAGAGCACGTCGAGCAGGGCGGGCGTCGCGCCGCCGCTCATCCTGCCCGGGCCCCCAGATCGAAGGCGCGCCCCGTCGAATAGGACGATTCGACGAGAGTGACGGCGATCGTTTCCACACCCTGCGCGCCGCCACGGTGTTCAAGCAGCGCCAACGCGCCGTAATCATCGGCCATGACCCGCAAGACCCCCATCATCACATGACCGTAGCCCGCAACCGGTGCGCTGCAGATCAGGCTGTAATGCCCCGGTGCCTGTTCGCGCAGCTCGACCGCGGGCAGGTCGAAATCCGGCACCGCAAGGCGCGCGCGATCCGGCAGATCGTCGAGCGAATGCAGGAAATCCTCGAAGGTCACGCCGCCGAACCGCAGCAATCGGCGCACCGCCTCGACCCTGGGATGGGAGGCGAGATAGGTGCCGATATCCTCCATCACCTCGGCGCGCTGTCGCCCCAGCAACGCGGCCAGGGCATCGAGCAGGCGCGGCGTCAGCGCATCGTCATAGGTCAGCATCGCCTCGAATTCGCTGAAATCGAGCCCGGCCCGCGCCGCCGCTTCCGACCAGAACGCCGTGCCGTGATTGTCGCAGACATAGCTTTGTATGCTGCGGTTGATTAACCCGTGCATGTCATCTCACTCCCGAAATCCCCGGACATGTTGGCGGGGCGGGAGTTAACATCCGACCAACGATCACAATTGTCCGGAAAATGCCGGGTCAGAAATCGGTCGGTGCGCCGCCTTCTATCTTGCGCCTTGCGACGAAGTCGGACAATTCCTCGCGGATCGCCGGGTCCATCGGCGGCGGCTCGAAACTCGCGAGGATCTCGCGAAACATGTGATGCGCACGCTCCGGCGTCCAGACCGCCCCGGCAGCCTCCCAGGCCTCGTAATTCTTCCAATCGCTCAGGAAAGGCTGGTAGAAAGCCTCCAGATATCGATCCTGCGTATGTTCTATGCCAAAGAAATGTCCGTTGGGGCCGACCGTGCGGATCGCGTCGAGCGCGATTTCATCCGGCCCGGTGGCGCAGATCTCGGGCTGCATGTAACGCTGGATCTGCTGCAGGACCTCGCAATCCATGATGAACTTCTCCGGCGAGGCGATCAGCCCGCCTTCGAGCCAGCCCGCCGCGTGATAGACCATGTTGGTCCCCGATTGCACTGCCGCCCAGAGCGAATTCGAGGTTTCCCACATTGCCTGCCCATCCGGCACATTGGCCGCGCAGACGCCGCTGGAACGCATCGGCAATCCGTAGAACCGGCAAAGCTGCCCGGTCATCTGGGTCGCGCGCATGTATTCGGGAGTGCCGAACGCCGGCGCGCCCGATTTCATGTCCACATTGGAGGTGAAGGTGCCGATGGCGCAGGGCGCGCCGGGCCGGATGATCTGCGCCAGGACTACCGCGCAGAGCGCCTCGGCCAGGGATTGCGCCACCGCACCGGCCATCGTCACCGGCGCCATCGCCCCGGCGAGGGTGAAGGGCGTCACCACCAGCCCCTGCCCGCGCCGCGCCAGCCGCATCCAGCCATCGAGCATCGGCCGGTCGTGTTTTAGCGGTGAGGTCGAATTGATGTTGGTATACATGCGCGGGCTGGCGTCGAATTCCGCATGGCTGAGCCCGCCCGCGATCCGTACCATTTCCATCACGTCCTCAACCCGCTCCTTGCCCAGCGAATAGGCATGCATGACCTTGTCGGTCAGGGTCAGCTTGTCGAACAGCACGTCGAGATGGCGCACCGACGCATGAACATCGACCGGTTCGACCGGATAGCCGCCGGCGAAGTGGATGCAGTTTAAATATTGCGTCAATCGCAGCAGATCCTGACATTGCGCACGGGTGCCCGGCATCTTGCGGCCCAGTGACATGTCCCAGTAATTCGGCGGCGAGGAGACGTTGCCAAACACGAGGTTACGCCCGCCGATGGTGATCTGCCGGTCAGGATTGCGCGGTGTCAGGGTAAACTGCGACGGCGCATGGGCGATCCATTCCATCACGAAATCGCGGTCCATCCGGACATTCTCGCCGCTTACCTTGCAGCCCGCCTGCTGCAGGATCTCGACGGCCTCGGGATTGAGGAACTCGATCCCGATCTCTTCGAGGATTCGCACCGCACCGTCATGGATCGCGGCCACCCCTTCTTCATCCAGGGGCTCGGTGGGTCGGTCGATATTGACCGGGGGGTTCCAGGGCATCTGCTCGATCACCGCGCTGCCGCGTCGTTCCTTCGCGCCCGCGCGGCCGCCGTGTCTACCCCCATGTCTGCCCCCATGTCTGCCGCCCTGCCCGCCGCCTTGTTGGCCGCGCCGTCCGACTGCCTCTGCCATGTCGTCCCCTCCTGAGGTCACTCCCTCAGAAGGCCGGAAGCGGCGGCGCCCGGACCTTCAATTCGCGACGCTTCCTGTCGTTTTCATCTCAGGCAGGTCGCATGGGGGCGCCGCTCACGGCTGCGCGGCGGCCAGCCAGCCGGGAAGATGGCCGATGTCGGGCAACACGACATCGGCGAGTGGTGCCAGTTCCTCGGCCAGGGCCGGACCGGTCAACACCGCCACGGTCCGCATCCCCGCGGCGCGCCCGGCGCTGAGGTCATGCAGGCTGTCGCCGACCATGGCGATCTCCCCCGGTTCCAGCCCGACCGCCTGTGCGAAGGCCAGCATCTGTCCGGGCTGCGGCTTGCCGCCGTGACCGGAATCGAACCCGGCGATGAAGTCGAACAGCCCGGTGATCTCGGCATGATCGAGATGCGCCCGTGCCGGGGCTTCGGCATCGTTCGTGGCCACGCCGAGCGCCAGACCGCTGTCGCGCAGCGCGCGCAGCAGGGGCACCAGCGGCACCGCTTCGCGCTGCGGCGCGCGCCCGGCTTCCTCGTTCAGCATGGCGATCAGCTCGGCCTGCGTGAGCTGCGGAAAATGCGGCGCCAGCGCATGCGCGACCTGCGACGGTGTTCCGGCGATCACCACGGAATCGCGCGCATAACGCCGGGTCTTGAGGTCAAAGCCGATCTCGGCCCCGAGCCGCGCCGCGAATGCCTCGTCGCCCTGTGCCGCGCGCAGCAGGAAGCCGACGGCCCAGGCCTCCCAGGTCGCGGCGAAGTCAAACAGCGTCCCGTCCTTGTCAAACAGCAGACCTCGGATCACCGTCACGTCCAGCTCACCTGTTCGCCACCGGGCAGGGCGGCGCGGGCCAGCATGATCCGCTCATAGGGCAAGGCGACATGATCGCAAAAGGCGACCACCCATTGATCGTCCATCATCAGGAAATCCAGCACCGCGCCGAGGAACACCGGATCGCCCGCCTGGCGGCGCAGATCGGTCTCGGAGGCGCCCGTCGCCCCGAGAAACACCGGCAGCAGCTCGTCATGCGCGGCCAGCCAGGCCAGCGCCTGCAGCGCCAGGGTCTCGGCACTTTCTTGCGTATAGGACATCGAAATCTCTCTTTTCAGCGGGCTTCGAAACGCTTTGTTAACCAATTGGGCGAAGAACTGAACCAGTAAGATCAATTTGTGCGGAACGGAGCCCTCGTGCAAGGCAAGATCCTCATTCTGGATGCGATCGCGACCAATCGGATCGTGCTGAAGGTCAAGCTGGCCTCGGCCTTCTATCAGGTGTTGCAGGCGGCAAACCTGACCGAAGCCGTGACGCTGGCGCAGGATCATGTGCCCGATCTGATCCTGACCGGACTGACGCTGCCGGAGGGCACGGCTCTCGATCTCTGTACCGCGCTGCGTGCGAGCCCGCGTACTGAACATATCCCGATCATGGCGATCGGCAGTCGCGCCCAGGCCGATTGCCGCCGCGTAGCCCTGCAGGCCGGGGTGCAGGACGTGCTGCTCAAACCGCTCGATGACCGGCTGTTGCTGGCGCGGGTGCGCAGCCTGATCCGGGCCCATAATGCTGCAGCCGAATGGCAGATGCGCGACGACACCAGCCGCGCGCTCGGCATGGCCGAACCGGCGGCGGATTTCATTCAGCCCGATCATGTGGTGCTGATCACCGGCGACCGGCGTGCCGCCTCGGTCTGGGCCAGGCAATTGCGCCCCGGTCTCGGCTGCAGGTTCAGCGTCGAACAGCCCGAAGCCGCGCTGAGCCAGCGACAGCCTGTCGGGGTAACGAAATCCTTCGTGCTGGTCATTCCACCGGATCCTGCCGAGGCCAGCGCGGCCTTGCAACTGATCCCGGCACTGCGCGCCCATGCCGGGACACGCCATGCCGGGGTGCTTGTGATCCAGCCGCGCCCCGACCCGGGGCTCGGCGCCAGCGCGCTCGATCTTGGCGCCGACGACCTCATGACCGACGGTTTCGACGCGACCGAGCTGACCCTGCGACTGAAGGCCCTGATGCGACGCAAGCGCATGGCCGAACAGATGCGCGCCACGGTGCGCACCGGGCTGAGGGCGGCGGTTTTCGACCCGCTGACCGGCCTGCACAACCGACGCTATGCGATGCCGCATCTGACCCGCATTGCCGAACATGCGGAGAGCACCGGTCGCGCCTTCGCGGTGATGGTCGCCGATCTCGATCACTTCAAGCAGATCAACGACATACACGGCCATGCCGCGGGCGACGCCGTGCTGGTGGAAACCGCGCGCCGCCTGCGCGGCAATCTGCGTGCCATGGACCTGGTGGCACGGATCGGGGGGGAGGAATTCCTGCTGGTTATGCCCGCCACCAGCCTCGCGGATGCCCAGGCCGCCGCCTTGCGACTGTGCAACGACATCGGTTCGCGGCCCTTTGACATTCCCGGCTGCGGCGCGCCGATCGAGGTGACGATCAGCATAGGCATGGCAATCGGCGGGACGCGCCCCGCGGGTCAGACCCCGGAGCCGCGTCTCGGCGAGGCATTGATGAAGGCCGCCGACAAGGCGCTCTATTCAGCCAAGCTGCATGGCCGCAACCAGGTCACCCTGAGCCGCCCGGCCGCCTGAGCGGATCGGGACGCGCGATGGCGGACGCGTCCCGAACAGCCGCTAGACCGCGCCGCCTCCGGACCAGCGCGGATCGGATGCTCCACTCAGCTCGGCCACAACCGCGCCCAGCAGCGACCGAGAAACGATGACCAGCATGGCGGCTGCGTCAATTTCGAGCGTGAGCGGCCCGGTAGCGCGGTTCGACGTGCCGATCTGCGCGCCGGGTGCGAATTCCAGCCCGGCAATCGGCCAGACCAGCCCGTCGCTGCGCCCGGTGACCGGCGCGAGGGGAAACAGCGAGATCACGTCACCCGGTTCGGTCGGCAGTCTCAGCACCGGCGGGGCGAGGAAGATCACCTCGGTCTCGGCCAGGAGCGCGCAGGGCTGCGCGGCAAAGCGCATCAGGCTGTGAAAGGCGGCCAGTTGATGATCGATGCGCCCGCCGGTGAAACCGACGCCGATCACCAACGGCGCGGCAATCCGGCTCAGCGCCTTTTCGAAATCGGTGCTCGATTGTTCCGCGATCCGGTGGCGTTTCCCCTCGGGCAGCTCCGCGAGCAATGCCCCCGGGATCGAGTCGAAATCGCCGATTACCGCCGCAAGGCTTACCTCCGCCAGCGCCGCCAGGGCCGCTCCGCCATCCGCTGCCACGCATGTCGGAGCCAGCGTTAAGGCTTCGTAGAGATCTTCCGGTGTAGCCTTGCCGCCGCCGACCAGGGTCACCGGGCGGTGATCATGTACGATCTTTTCAACCATCAGCATTCATTGCCCTCTTTGGAAGCTGGCCACAATGTCGCCATAAAATGATACGCTAAAGGGCACAGATTCGGGCCGCTTTGGTCTCGGACGCCGTGGTAACGATAGGCTGCAGAACCGCAGAGGACGAGCATCCGATGATGAGCAACAACAAAATTCTTACCGTCTCCTACGGGACCTTCTCTTGCACGCTGGAAGGCTTTGATGATTCCTTCGGCACGATGAAGGCGATTGCAGAATATTTCCGCGATCTGGCATCGGATGACCGCTATTTCGGGGCCGAACCGCCGCAGCCCGATGCCGAGATGCTCACCCGGATCGCCCAGAAGGAAATTTCCCGCCGGGTACAGGCCCGCGAGCATGAAGGCAAGATCGTGCTGAGCGCGCTGGAAGACACCAGCGGTGGTGAAGGTCCGGTTGAGGTCGCTGCGCCGCCTGCCGGTGCTGAGCGCCCGGCCCCTGCCCCCGAGACACGGAACGCCCCCGAGGCTGCGCCGGAAGCGGCCGTGCAGACCGGGCCGGAAATCGTGCCGGGCCAGCCGGATAACGAGGTCGAAGCCTTCTTCGCCAGTTCCGATCAGGTCGCGCTTGCCGAGGACGAAAGCCCGAACCCCGGCGTCTACGCGAGCGCAATTCCCCAGGGCGACAGCATTGCGGCGAAGCTTCAGCGTATTCGCGCGGTCGTTGCCCAGCATGAGGACGAGGAGGAAGAATTCTATATCGAGGACGAACATGCGGAAGGAATGCGCGCGCGAGGCACCGGCCGCGGCACGGCTGCCTTACCGGCCGACACGCAGGACACCGACGCCGAGCCGATTGCCGACGCCGCCATTGCCGCTGCCCGTCGCGACATCGCCGATGCGCTTGAGGCCGATGATGCGCTGGAGGTCGCGACCGAAGACAGGGGCGCAGCGGAGCCAGAGAGCGAATCCGATGATGTGACCGCGATCCTCGACCGTCTGGACCGGGCTGATGCCGAGGAAGAGGCCGCGGCGCGCGGTCTTGCCGATGAGGCTGAGGCTGAGGCTGAGGCTGAGGCTGAGGCTGAGGCTGAGGCTGAGGCTGAGGCTGAGGCTGAGGCTGAGGCTG
>NZ_JBHUMP010000003.1:173190-409079 GCF_042685005.1 Sulfitobacter aestuarii
GGCTGAGGCTGAGGCTGAGGCTGAGGCTGAGGCTGAGGCTGAGGCTGAGGCTGAGGCTGAGGCTGAGGCTGAGGCTGAGGAAGTTGCGGTGGAACCGGAGACTGTTGCAAGCACGGAAGTGGCAGAAGACAGTTCCGGTGCCGACTTGGCAGCGTTGCAGGACCTGATGAAGGACGATGCGGCGAAGGATGCTCCGGCCGAGGGCAAAGCCAGCGCCGATCTCAAGATCGAAACCATTGTCGCGGAAGAGCCGGGCACGGACAACGCACCCCGCCGCGCCCGGGTGATCAAGGTCAAGCGCGCCGATCTCGAAGCCGCAATCGCCAATGGCGCGCTTGAGGAATATGACGCGCCTTCGACGGCATCCGAGACAACACAGAAGAACGGTGCACTGCTCGGAGACGACGAGCCAACCGGCGCCCAGCCCGACGCGCCCGCAGTGCAGGCATCCTCGCTCTCGGAAGAGGATGAGGCCGAGCTGGCGCGCGAACTGGCCGCGCTCGAAGCGGATATTGCGGCCGATCTTCCCGCTGCCAAAGCGCCGGAGCCGGAACAGACTGTCATCCCGGCGCCCGAAGCCGCCGCGCCGAACACCCAGCCTGCGCTGGTCGAGCACGAAGCAGTTGCCGAGATCGAAACCCCGCGGCGCGCCAACCTGCCGCAGCGCGATGTCGAACAGGGCGCCGACATGAACCGCCTGCTCGCCGAGACCGATCACCAGATGGACGAGCCCGAGAGCGCCACGCGCCGCGACGCCTTTGCCCATCTGCGCGCCGCCGTCGCCGCCAAGAAAGCCGATCAGGCGATGGGCGCGCCCGAGCGCGAGGAGAAGAGCGATGACGCATATCGTAATGACCTCGCCGAGGTCGTGCGTCCGCGCCGCCCGCAAAGCGGTGCCGTCCGCACGGCACGGCCCGCCGATCCGCGTCCGGCGCCGCTCAAGCTGGTGGCGGAGCAGCGGATCGATGCACAGGAGCAGCGCCCGGCAGGTCCGGTACGCCCCCGCCGCGTCGCGGCCGTCAGCGACAGCGCCGAACAGCCGCTGGACCCCAATGCCGTCAGTTTCGCGGATTTCGCCGCCGAGATGGGCGCGGTCGAATTGCCGCAGCTGCTCGAAGCCGCGGCTGCCTACATGTCCTTCGTCGAAGGTCGCGAGCAGTTCTCGCGTCCGCAGCTGATGACCAAGGTCCGCCAGACCTCCCTGCCCGAGTTTTCCCGCGAGGACGGGTTGCGCTCCTTCGGACAATTGCTGCGCGCGGGGAAGATCGAGAAGATCAAGGGCGGCCGGTTCACCGTTTCGGACGATATCGGCTTCCGCCCGGATCGTCGCGCCGCAGGCTGAGGCGTCTTATTTGCCTGACGAAGAAGGGCGGTGCCGGAAAGCACCGCCCTTTCGCATTTCAACCCGTGAACAGCGCTAGTCGCGACGTTCGTCCTTCTCATCCGGATCGGCCTGGCCGATGCCCTTGAAGACGAAGCGGAACGGGATCGCCCAGACGATTCCCAGCGCGATGTAGATCGCCAGTTCCAGAAGGATCGGCGGCCGTTCGAACAGCCCGACCAGCGAAACCGCCACAATGATATAAAGCGGCAGCCCGACCAGCAGGATCACCAGCGCCCAGCGCCGCCGCGCCTTGTAGGAGAGCGCCATCAATCGGCGAACGGGTCGGTCACCAGGATGGTATCCTCCCGCTCCGGCGATGTCGAAAGCAGCGCCACCGGGCAGTCGATCAGCTCTTCGACCCTGCGCACATATTTGATCGCATTGGCGGGCAGCTCGGCCCAGCTGCGCGCGCCTTCGGTCGACTCCGACCAGCCGGGCATTTCCTCGTAGATCGGTGTGCAGCGCGCCTGCTGGTCCGCGGCGGTGGGCAGGTAGTCGAGCCGCGCCCCGTCGAGCTCATAACCGGTGCAGATCTTCAGCGTGTCGAAGCCATCGAGCACGTCGAGCTTGGTCAGCGAGATGCCGTTCACGCCGGAGGTGGCGCAGGTCTGGCGCACCAGCGCGGCGTCGAACCAGCCGCAGCGGCGCTTGCGCCCGGTGGTGGTGCCGAATTCATGCCCCCGCTCACCGAGGCGCTGACCGTCGTCATCGTCGAGTTCGGTGGGGAACGGGCCCTCGCCGACACGGGTCGTATAGGCCTTCACGATGCCGAGCACGTAGTCGATGGAGCCCGGCCCGATGCCGACGCCGGTGGCCGCCTGCCCGGCGATCACGTTCGAGGAGGTGACGAAAGGATAGGTGCCGAAATCAATGTCGAGCAGCGCGCCCTGCGCGCCTTCGAAAAGGATGCGCTTCCCGGCCTTGCGCTTCTCGTTCATGACTTTCCAGACCGGAGCGGCATATTCGAGGATCTTCGGTGCGACTTCCTTCAGCTGCTCGATCAGCGCATCCCGGTCGATCGCCTCGACCCCGAGCCCCTTGCGCAGCGGATCATGATGCTGCAGCGCCCGGTCGACCCGCGCTTCAAGCGTCTCGGCATCCGCGAGGTCTGCGACACGGATGACACGGCGGCCGACCTTGTCCTCGTAGCAGGGGCCGATGCCCCGGCCAGTGGTGCCGATCTTTGTGCCCTTGGAGGCCGCTTCCTCGCGCGCGCGGTCCAGCTCCCCGTGATAGGGCAGGATCAGCGGCGTGTTCTCGGCGATCATCAACGTCTCGGGGGTGATCTCGACCCCCTGCCCGCGGATCGTCTCGATTTCCTTGAGCAGGTTCCACGGGTCGAGCACCACACCGTTGCCGATCACCGAAAGCTTGCCGCCGCGCACCACACCCGAGGGCAACGCATGCAGCTTGAAGACCTCGCCGTCGATGACCAGCGTATGCCCGGCATTATGCCCGCCCTGGAAGCGCGCGATGACATCGGCGCGCTCGCTCAGCCAATCGACAATCTTGCCCTTACCTTCGTCACCCCATTGGGCGCCGACAACTACGACATTGGCCATGATGCTGTTCCTTTGAAATAACCCGTGCCCGTATAGCTCCCTCGCGACGCGGGCGAAACTGCAAAAACCGATCGCCCAGCGCTTCGCACCCCCCGCGGCATGTTACGTGGTAAGGTCTGGTGCGCGACAGCCGACCTCCTTGACCCGGACCAGACGGTTGACGGAACCTTTTCGCCCGTCGCGGGGATCTGTCCGCTCTGTTCGACGATCACCTATTGTTTCAACCGCCCTGCACCCGGCTTTCTGTGTTATGGTGACCTCACGAAACGAGTCTGATCCACCTCAATTCCAGGATAGCCCTCTTACAAGGCGTGGTAGAGTACCGTTTCAACAAGACCGCCGCCATTTGCGGCGGTCTTTGTATGCGCTCCTGCCAGCAGAATTACGGACCGCGACCGTGCCGTAAAATCCGTTGTCCCGCGCGAGGCGGCGTTCCTCCCTTGCCCCCATGGTCAAACTTGCCTAGATACCCCAAAAGCCAAATCGAAAGCCTCGGGTTCACATGGAAAACGTCGTACTGATCATTCACCTGCTCCTGGCCCTCGGCCTGATCGGCGTGGTCCTGTTGCAACGCTCCGAAGGTGGCGGGCTCGGCATGGGCGGTGGCGGCGGTGCGGTCTCCGGCAGATCCGCAGCGACCGCGCTTGGCAAGATGACGTGGATCCTGGCGATCTGCTTCATCATCACCTCGATTTCACTGACCATCATTGCGGCGGAAAAATCTGCCGGCTCCTCGGTCATCGACCGGCTGAGCGCGAACCCGCCAGCGCTGAACCAGGACAGCGCGCCGGGTCTGCCCGCGGGCGAAGACCTGCTGCCGCCGGGCAGCGGCACCGACGCGCCGCTGGTACCCAGCGCCGACTAATCACGACACAAAACCTTGAGGCAGGGCCGAAATTCGCAACATCATGTTGCGGGCCTTGCCTTGCTTTGAACAACCGAATCCTGTAAGGCTCAAGTCCCGTGATGCAGCGGTTTTCCGCAGCATCTGGTTGGCTTTTGCCGCCTCAACCTAGAACTCACGGGGGTCGTCATCACATGGCACGCTATATCTTCATCACCGGCGGTGTGGTTTCCTCGCTCGGCAAGGGTCTGGCCTCGGCCGCACTCGGCGCCCTGCTGCAGGCCCGCGGCTACAGCGTGCGGCTGCGCAAGCTCGACCCCTATCTTAACGTCGATCCCGGCACCATGAGCCCTTTCGAACATGGCGAGGTCTTCGTGACCGATGACGGTGCCGAGACCGATCTCGATCTCGGCCATTACGAGCGGTTCACCGGCGTCGCGGCGCGCAAGACCGACAGCATCTCGTCGGGCCGCGTCTATTCCAACGTGCTGGAAAAGGAACGTCGGGGCGATTA
This sequence comes from Sulfitobacter aestuarii, assembly GCF_042685005.1. NCBI lineage: Bacteria > Pseudomonadati > Pseudomonadota > Alphaproteobacteria > Rhodobacterales > Roseobacteraceae > Sulfitobacter > Sulfitobacter aestuarii. Next base: position 177,495 of record NZ_JBHUMP010000003.1, read on the forward strand.
CCTCGGCAAGACGATCCAGGTGATTCCGCATGTCACCAACGAGATCAAGGATTTCCTCGATGTCGGCAGCGACGAGGTCGATTTCATGCTCTGCGAGATCGGCGGCACGGTCGGCGATATCGAGGGCCTGCCCTTCTTCGAAGCGATCCGCCAGTTCAGCCATGACAAGCCGCGCGGCCAGTGCATCTTCATGCATCTGACGCTGCTGCCTTACCTGGCGGCCAGCGGCGAGCTCAAGACCAAACCGACGCAGCATTCGGTCAAGGAGCTGCAGAGCATCGGCATCGCCCCGGACATCCTGGTCTGCCGTTCGGAACATCCGATTCCGGAAAAGGAGCGCGAGAAGATCGCGCTGTTCTGCAACGTGCGCAAGGAGGCGGTGGTCGCCGCCTATGACCTCAAGACCATCTATGACGCGCCGCTGGCCTATCATCTGCAGGGGCTCGATCAGGCGGTGCTCGATTCCTTCCAGATTTCCCCGGCACCACGGCCCGATCTCTCGGTCTGGCGCGACGTGTCGGACCGGGTTCACAACCCGGAAGGCGAGGTGAAGATCGCCATCGTCGGCAAGTACACCCAGCTCGAGGATGCCTATAAATCCATCGCCGAGGCGCTGACCCATGGAGGTATGGCCAACCGGGTCAAAGTCAAGGTCGAATGGGTCGATTCGGAGGTCTTCGACAAGGCGGATGACGTGGGTCCGCAACTCGAGGGCTATCACGCGATTCTGGTGCCCGGCGGCTTTGGCGAGCGGGGCACCGAAGGCAAGATCAAGGCGGCGCAATATGCCCGCGAACACAAGGTGCCCTATCTCGGGATCTGTCTCGGCATGCAGATGGCGGTGATCGAAGCGGCGCGCAATGTCGCCGGTGTGACGACTGCCGGCTCCGAGGAATTTGATCATGAAGCGGGCAAGAAGCGCTTCGAGCCGGTGGTCTATCATCTCAAGGAATGGGTGCAGGGCACGCACAAGGTCGAGCGCAAGGTCGGGGACGACAAGGGCGGCACCATGCGTCTCGGCGCCTATGACGCCAAGCTCAAGGAAGGCTCCAAGGTCGCGCAGATCTATGGCACGACCGACATCGACGAGCGGCATCGCCACCGTTACGAGGTCGATACCGCCTATCGCAAACAGCTCGAAGCGGCCGGCCTCAGCTTTTCGGGCATGTCGCCGGACGGCAAGCTGCCCGAGATCGTCGAATGGTCCGATCATCCGTGGTTCATCGGCGTGCAGTTCCATCCCGAGCTCAAATCAAAGCCCTTCGATCCGCATCCGCTGTTCAAGGATTTCGTCCGCGCGGCAAAGGACGTGTCGCGGCTGGTCTGAACATTCCTTGGCTCAGCGCCGCTGCGCGCTGAGCACGAAATGCGTTACGGAAAAGAAGAACCGCCCGGCCGCGGCCAGGGCGGTCTGCTCGGCACCCCAGGCTTCGGCCTCTGCCGTCGGGATCAACCCGTTCGCAACCGCATATCGCGGCATCAAACGGCTCAACATCATCGCCAGCCCGTCCGGCCGCAGCTGATGGTCGCAGATGGTCATCGGCACGATCTGCAAAAGCGAGAACCCAGCCTCCTTCAGCATCGCGGGCAGCAGCGCCGGAACCGCAGGCTCGGCGAGGTGATCGTCCCAGACCGACATCATCCGCCGCATCCGTGCCGGGTCATCGCTGAACCAGATCCAGCTGTCGAAATGAATGTCGCCGATCACCAGCCGTCCGCCCGGCTTCAGCACGCGATGCGCTTCGTGCAGGGCTGCGGGAATATCATCGAGATATTCGAAGACCTGAACCGATACCGCCTTGTCGATGCTCTGCGCGTCCAGCGGCAATTGCCCGGCCGTCCCTTCGTCGATCCTGGCCCAGCCGCAATCGGCGCAGCGCTCCGCCGCCGCCGCGCGCATCTCCCTGCTCGGATCGATTCCGATCAACCGGCCCCGCGCCCCGACCGCCCTTGCCAGATCGGCGCTGAGCCAGCCATTGCCACAGCCGATATCGACAATCACCTCCCCCGGCCCCGGCGCCAGCGCATCGAACGCCACGCGACGCCGGGCCGAAAAATCCGCGCCCTGATAGGCAATCTCCAGCAGCCGCGTCGTCTCGCGCCCGAATGACAGCATCGCACCCTCCTTTGCCGACAGTCTAGCACGGATCCGCATCCGGCCGCGCAGCAAGCCGCGCTTGCGGGATCAGGTCCGCGCGGCCTACCCTTGACGCATTTGCGGCGTTCGTGTTCGGCGTAGACATTGCGAAAGGCGGTGACAGATGCGCGTCCTGCAGACCCATGACAAGAGATACCAGCCAGACCGCCCTTTCGAGCATCACGCGCTGGTCGATCAGAAGAAACTCGCCTTTATCGTCGGACTGGTGGCCTTCTGCCTGCCCGCAGCCTTCTGGATCGGCGCGAACCTGTTCGGCGGCTGCTACCGGATCTCGATCAGCCATTTCTATTATGCGCCGTTCTGGGGAGGGCCGTTCATCGGGGCGCTGGTCTTCATCGGGGCCTATCTGATCGTCTACAAGGGCGAGAGTCCCGAGGAGCGCCGACTGGCCAGTATCGCGGGCTATTGCGCGCTCGGCGTCGGCCTGCTGTCCACCGACGGCCACGGTTGTCTCGCACCCGAATTCCGCGCCCGCGCCTTCGTTACCTTCGACAGGCCACCGGGGGGCGAATTGCGCCTGACACCGGGGCAGAGCCTCGAAAGCCATTTCCTGCTGCAGAGCCATCTCGACATTCTGCACCTGATCAGCGCCGCCGCGCTCTTTGCGATCCTCGCCTGGTTTTCGCTCATGGTCTTTACCCGTATCGTCGATGACCGCCACCGCACCGAGGACGGCAGGCTCAAGCCCGTCAAGGTGATCCGCAACACGATCTATTACGCCTGCGGCGCCGCGATCGTCACCGTGCTGGTCCTGCTGCTCGGCCTGACCCTCGCCAGCCGGTTTCTCGACCTCGATCTCACCCGCTGGCACAGCAATCACGGCACGTTCCGCATGGAGGCGATCGCGCTCTATGCTTTCGGACTCTCCTGGATGGTCAAGGGCCGGTTCTTCAACTTCGTCCTGCGCGACCGGCCGGGCTGAGCTGATTTGCCATTGCACCCGCCGCATCACCGGATACACCTTCCGCCATGCTGAGCTATCAACACATCTATCACGCCGGTAATCTCGCGGACGTCCACAAACACGGGCTGCTGGCCTGGATGCTGGAATATCTGACCCGCAAGGACAAGCCGCTCAGCTATCTGGAAACCCATGCCGGACGCGCGCTCTACGACCTCACCGATGCCGCGGCGCAGAAGACCGGAGAGGCGGCGCAGGGCATCGAAAGAGCCGCCGATTGGTTCGACGTCTCTCACCCCTATGCCCGGGTGCTGGAGAAGGTCCGCGCGACCCATGGCAGCGCCGCCTATCCCGGCTCGCCGCTGATCGCCGCGCATCTGCTGCGGCCACAGGACCGCATCCACCTTGCCGAGCTGCATCCGCAGGAACATGCCGCGCTAGACCTCGCGATGTCACCCTATCCGGCCAGGTGCCACCTTTCCGACGGGTTCGACATGGCCTATGCGCTCTGCCCCCCGACGCCACGGCGCGGCCTGCTGCTGATCGATCCGAGCTATGAGATCAAGAGCGATTATGTCGAGATCCCACGTCATATCGGCAAGCTGCACCGGGCCTGGAACGTCGGGACCATCGCGCTGTGGTATCCGATCCTGACCGGCAAGAGCCATCTGCCGATGCTCGCCGCGCTCATGCGCGCGCACCCCGAGGCGCTGCGCCACGAAGTCGCCTTCCCGCCTGCTCGGCCAGGGCATGGCATGGTCGGATCGGGGATGCTGGTGCTGAACCCGCCCTATGGACTCGACGGGGAAGCCAAGCGGCTCGGCGCCGAATTTGCCAGACTGAACTGAAATGAACCGAACCGAGATGAAGGGAAAACTGCATGCCAAAGGGCTATTGGATCGCCAGTATGGATGTCCATAACGCGGAAATATACGATCGCTACCGCGCCGCCAACGCCAGACCGTTCGCCGATTACGGCGCCCGTTTCCTGGTGCGCGGCGGCACCCAGCAGGTGCGCGAAGGTATGCCGCGCAGCCGGACGGTGGTCATCGAATTTCCCAGCTACGCCGATGCCGTGGCCTGCTATGAAAGCCCGGCCTATCAGGCCGCGCGGGAGATCCGTCTCAATGTCTCCGACGGCAGCCTGACCATCGTCGAAGGCTACGAAGGCTGAACCGGGAATCATGCTAGGATCGCCCGCATGTCGATCCTGCACATGCTCCTTCTCGCCTTCCTGCCACAGGCCGCGTTGAGCTGCGGCACGCCGGTCTGCCTGATCGATGCCCAAGAGCTGAGCCTGCCCCGGATCATCGACTTCAACGGCCTGCGCGCTGCCCCCGGGCCGGGCCTGCGGCTCGATGCGAATCTGGTTCTGAGCGGCGCCAGTTTCGGCGAGCATTTCCTCGGCCAGTCAGTACATCGCCACACCGACCACGATCAGATCAGCGGCAAGGCAAACGCGCCGCTGACCCTGATGCCCGGTCCGCCGGGAGAGAACCTCTCCCTGGTGCATTTCTCCGGCACGAGTGTGCTCAACGGCTATGGACGGGCGGGTTTTCCGCGCCGCGATGGCCAGGGCGAAGGCGCGATCGCCCTGCTCTTTGAAGAGGATCAATCGGCGCTCTCCCTCCTGCTGCGCGGCGGCGATCAGGGCGAGGCGCGCATCCTCTTCCTGCGCCGCGACGGCAGCCTGATCGCCGCGCTGACCCTGTCGCGCCTGGGCGAATCCGCGCTTGGCTTCGCCCGCAGCGGGGACGTCGCGGATATCGCCGGTCTCGTGCTGACGAATACCGACCCACAAGGCATCGCGCTCGACATATTACGCTTTGGAAAGGCGCCGGGAATCAGCTAACAGAGGCATCATGTTCGCCCGTCTTTTCCCCCGCCGCAAACCGGCCCGCCCGCCGCTGCCCCAGCCCAACGCCCAGCTCGCCCTCGGGGCGCTTCTGGTGCGCGTGGCGCTGGCCGACCGCAGCTACAATGTCTCCGAGGTCGGTCAGATCGATCGCATCCTGGCCCGGACCTTCTCGTTGAAGCCGCTGGAGGCCGCCAAGCTGCGCGCCACCTGCGAGGCGCTGGAACGCGACGCGCCGGGCACGCCGGAATATGCCCGGATCGTCCGCGAAGAGGTCGATTACGCGGACCGCCGGGCGCTCGGCGCGGCGATGTGGTCGGTGGCGCTGGCCGATGGTGCACGTCAGGATGACGAGGAGATCCAGCTTCTCGCCATCGAAACCGCGCTTGGCCTCACCGACGAGGATATCGCCGCCAACCGCGAGGCCGCGCTGAAGGGGCTCTGACCCGGCGGCTGCAAGGCTGTCATGGCGCGCCGCCGCATCGAAGCCTTGGTCTTTGTGTGAACGCGGATTATATCAACCGCATGTTTGCAGATTTTCTCAAGCGGCTGACCCAGCCCGATCCCGCCCCGCTGGCCGATGACGACGCCCGCCTTGCCCTGACCGCGCTGCTGGTCCGGCTGGCCCGGACCGACAATGATTATTCCCCGGCCGAACGCAACCAGATCGACAGGGTGATCGCGGACCGCTACGCGCTGCAGCCCAAAGCGGCGGCGACCCTGCGTGAAAGCGGCGAGGCGCTGGAGGCGGAGGCCCCCGACACCGTGCGTTTCACCCGGGCGATCAAGGACGCGATTCCTTATGATCAACGGCTCGGCGTGATCGAGGCGCTCTGGTCGGTGGTACTGGCCGATGGCAATCGCGCCGACGAGGAGGACGCGCTGCTGCGTCTGGTCAGCAAGCTGCTCGGCATTTCCGATCCCGACAGCGCCATGGCCCGCCAGCGCGTCGAAGCCCGTCGCTAGGCGCTGCCGGACTGCCCCCACGTCACCCGAACGACAGCGTCAAGTTGCCGGTTGCATTGCCCCGCCCTTTGCCGCTTTATTGCGGGCTGAAACAACAGGACTGGGCCGAAAGTGACGTCTGACACCCCCGTGATCGAGATCCGGAATCTGCACAAGGCTTATGGCGATCTCGAAGTACTGAAAGGCGTGGATGTCATCGCGCCCAAGGGTCACGTGATCTCGCTGATCGGCTCGTCGGGCTCTGGCAAATCGACGCTGCTGCGCTGCTGCAACCTGCTTGAGGACAGCCAGCAGGGGGAAGTGCTGTTCAAGGGCGAACCGGTATCCTGGCGGGGTGATCATCATCACCGACGCCCGGCGGATGCCAAACAGGTGCTGCGCATCCGCACCAACCTGTCGATGGTGTTTCAGCAATTCAACCTCTGGTCGCATATGACCATCCTGCAGAACGTCATGGAAGCCCCGCTGACCGTGCTCGGCCGCGACCGCGCCGAGGTCGAGCGTTCGGCCCGCGCCTATCTCGAAAAAGTCGGCATCGGCGACAAATGCACCGCCTACCCGGCCCAGCTTTCGGGCGGTCAGCAACAGCGCGCCGCCATCGCCCGCGCGCTCTGCATGGAACCCGAAGCCCTGCTCTTTGACGAGCCGACATCGGCGCTTGATCCCGAACTCGAACAGGAAGTGGTCAAGGTGATCAAGGATCTCGCCGCCGAGGGGCGGACCATGATGATCGTCACCCATGACATGAAACTGGCGGCCGACGTCTCCGATCACGTGGTGTTCCTGCACCAGGGTCTGATCGAGGAGGAAGGCGCCCCGGAATCCCTCTTCGGCGCCCCGAGCTCGGAGCGGCTGCGCGGCTTCCTGTCCTCGACACAGGCCGCCTGAATCCGACAAAGAACCACGACAACCAAGGGAGTAACCACATGAAGAACATCCTGATCACCAGTGCCGTCCTGGCCCTCATCAGCGGCGCCGCCTGGGCCGAAGCCCATGACAAGACCGTGCGTCTGGGCACCGAGGGCGCCTACCCGCCCTACAACTTCCTCAACGACAAGGGCGAGGTCGACGGTTTCGAACGGGTGCTCGGTGACGAGCTGTGCAAACGCGCCGAGCTGACCTGCGAATGGGTCACCAATGATTGGGACAGCATCATCCCCAATCTCGTCTCGGGCAATTACGACGCGATCATAGCGGGCATGTCGATCACCCCGGAACGCGAGGAAGTCGTCGCCTTCACCCAGAACTACACGCCGCCTTCGCCTTCCGCCTATGCGGCCATGTCGGCCGACGCCGATACCCAGGGCGGCATCATCGCTGCCCAGACCGGCACCATCCAGGCCAATCACGTGGTCGATACCGGCGCCACGCTGCTCGAATTCCCCAACCCGGACGAAACCGTCGCGGCAATGAAGAACGGCGAGGCCGACGCGGTGATGGCCGACAAGGACTACCTGATCCCGGTGGTCGAGGAATCCGGCGGCGAGATCGTCTTCGTCGGCGAGGACATCCCGCTCGGCGGCGGCATCGGCATGGCCTTCCGCCAGTCCGATCCGGAGCTGAAGGACAAGTTCGACGCCGCGATCCAGTCCATGAAGGATGACGGTTCCCTGAACGAACTGATCATCGAATGGCTTGGCGAGGATTCGCCGCGCTTCTGACCCCCGCGTCTCAAAGCCGGTGAGGGGGAGGCAGGTCCTCCCCTTCACCCTTTTTGCAAATACTCGATCCCCAGAGCAGAAACGAGCGCCGCCATCTTCGAATTTTGCGCCGACCCCGCCCAGTTGGAAGGGCTGACCTGGCTCAGCTGCTACCTGACAACCGGCAAGCACTTGTCGCTTTACTGGTCCGTGCTGACCGTACTGATCCTGCTGGCGGTGACCGCGCCCGCGGCGCTGCTCTTCGGCTTTGCCGGGGCCTCGGCGGCGCGCGCGCATCTGGCACCATTGCGCTGGTTCGGCAAGAGCTACATCGCCATCGTGCGCGGCGTGCCCGACATCGCCTTTTTCCTGTTCTTCGTGATCGCGCTTGACCAAGGCATCGAATATCTGCGCCACAAGGCGCTCTGCCCGGGCTGGGACCAGCCGATCCGCCAGGGCAATGATTTCGTCGTCTGCCAGGCCGCCAAGATGCCGCTCGGCAATGCCCCGCAGTGGGTGCACGAGACCTATGGTTTCTCGCTCGCGGTCCTGACCTTCGCGATCGTCTTCGGCGCCTTTGCCGCCAATGTGCTCTTCGGCGCGATGCGGGCGGTTCCGCAGGCGCAGCTCGAGACGGCGGCCGCCTATGGCATGAGCGCGCGCCAGACCTATTGGCGGGTGCTGGTGCCGCAGATGTGGGTCTATGCGCTGCCCGGCCTGAGCAATCTCTGGATGGTTTTGATCAAAGCCACGCCGCTGCTGTTCCTGCTCGGGGTGGAGGATATCGTCTATTGGGCGCGCGAGCTCGGCGGCTCCAAGACCGCGCGGTTCACCGAGTATCCGCATGGCGACTGGCGCATGTGGTATTTCGCGGCGCTGCTGGTCTTCTACCTGCTGCTGACCCGCATCTCCGAGCGCCTGCTCGACCGTTTGATGGCGCGTCTGACCCATGGTCAGGCCACCACCGGGGGCGAAGCGCAGCGCCGTGCGCGGGGGAAGACCGCATGAGCTGCTGGCAGACCATCCAGGACTACGGCCTGCGCTCGCTCGGCTGGGGCGAGCGGCTGCTGCCGCGCAATGATTTCACGCTGTGCGAGCAGTTCACCCTGATCGGCTCGGGGATGATCTGGAACATCTATTTCGGCATCGTCGCGCTCGCGGCGGGCTTCTTTCTCGCCACCGCGCTCGGTGTCGGCAAGGCCTCGCACAACCCGTTGTTCCGCAAACCGGCCGAATGGTTCATCTTCATCTTCCGGGGCTCGCCGCTGTTTATCCAGTTCTTCTTCGGCTATTTCCTGTTCCTCACGCTGAAACCGCTGCATCCGGTCTTCGAACCCTTCACCGCCGCTTGGCTCGGCGCGCTGGTGGTGCTGTTCCTCAACACCGCCGCCTATTCCGGCGAGATCTTCTACGGCGCGCTGCAATCGATTCCCAAGGGCGATGTCGAGGCCGCCGATGCCTATGGGCTTTCCGGCTGGGCCCGGTTCCGCCGGGTGATCTGGCCGACCATGCTGCGTCTCGCCTGGCCTGCCTATACCAACGAGGCAATCTTCCTCTTTCACGCCACCACGCTGGTGTTCTTCTCCGGCTTCCCGGCCTGGCAGCAACGCGGCGATGCGCTCTATTATGCGAGCTATTTCGCCGACAAGACTTTCAACCCCTTCATCCCCTACCCGATCCTCGCCTTCTACTTCATCCTGCTGACCCTGGCGGTGATTTCCGGCTTCGGTCTGGTCAACGCCCGGCTCAACCGTCACCTGCCGCGCCAACAGCGTCGCAAAATTCGCTTGCGTCCCAATCTGATCCGGTAGTACCACTTATTTGATCAAATTATCCGGCGCCTGGGCGCCGTCGCTTTCCGCCCCGGCGGACAAGGTTGCGCGACCTGCCCAGCGCCGCTTCAGGTGACGTATGAAAAACTGGCTTCGCAAACATCCCCAGGTCCGCACCATCCGTGTGGCCGCGGCCGATCTCAACGGCCAGGCACGCGGCAAGCGGATCCCGACACGCTTTGCCGACAAGGTGACCGAGGAGGGTACCCGCTTTCCGATGTCGGTGCTCAATCTCGATATCTGGGGCGAGGATATCGACGACAGCCCGCTGGTCTTCGAAGCGGGCGATGCCGACGGCGTGCTGAAACCGACGGAACGCGGCTTCATGCCGATGCCCTGGCTTGATGCCCCGACGGCGCTGCTGCCGATCTGGATGTTTCACGAGGACGGACGCCCCTATGCCGGTGATCCGCGCCATGCGCTGCGCGCGGTGCTCGACCGCTACAAGTCGCGCGGCCTCACCCCGGTCTGCGCGGTCGAGCTGGAGTTCTTCCTGATCGACGATTCGGGGCGCAATCTGGAAGTGCCGATCTCGCCGCGCTCGGGCAAGCGCCGCAAGGCTGCCGAAACCCTGTCGATCCGCGCGCTCGACCAGTTCGACAAATTCTTCACCGATCTCTACGACGCCTGCGAGGAAATGGACATTCCCGCCGACACGGCAATCTCGGAAGCCGGGCTCGGCCAGTTCGAGATCAACCTGATGCATTGCGACGACGCGCTGCGCGCCGCCGACGATGCCTGGCTCTTCAAGATGCTGGTCAAAGGGCTCGCCCGGCGCCATGGCTTCGCCGCGAGCTTCATGGCCAAGCCCTACAAGGATTACCCCGGATCGGGTCTGCACACGCATTTCTCGGTGCTGGACCGCGATGGGGACAACGTGTTCGACAATGGCGGCCCCGAGGGCACCGAGCTGATGCGCCATGCGGTCGCGGGCTGCATGGCGGCGATGCCGGGCTCCGCGCTGGTCTTCGCGCCCCATGCCAATTCCTTTGACCGGATGGTGCCCGGTTCCCATGCCCCGACCGGCATTTCCTGGGCCTATGAAAACCGCACTTCGGCGATCCGCATCCCCTCGGGCAGTCATCGGGCGCGGCGCATCGAACACCGGGTATCGGGTGGTGACGTCAATCCCTACCTGATGCTGGCGGCGGTGCTCGGCGCGGCGATGAACGGTATCGAGAACGGCGCCGAGCCGCCCGCCCCGATCACCGGCAACGCCTATGCCGCCGACCTGCCGCAGATCCCCGCCGACTGGCAGGGCGCCATCGACGCTTTCGAATCCTGCCCGCAAATCGCGCGGATCTTCGCACCCGAGATGATTCGCAATTTCGTGCTCACCAAACGGCAGGAGCTGCATTATATGCAGGAGCTGACCCCGCAGGAGCAGGTCGACATTTACCTTGATACGGTGTGACCCCATGAAAATCGGCATCCTCCAGACCGGCCATTCCCCGGACGACTTCAAAAAGCAACTCGGCGATTACGGCGAGATGTTCACCAAGCTGCTCGACGGCCACGGTTTCGACTTCGAAATTTTTTCGGTGGTCGACAACATCTTTCCGGACAGTATCACGGCAGCGGAAGGCTGGCTGATCACCGGTTCCAAACACGGCGCCTATGAAGATCACGACTGGATCCCACCACTGGAAGATTTCATCCGCGAGACCTATGCCGACGGCCGCCCGCTGATCGGCGTGTGCTTCGGCCACCAGATCATCGCCCAGGCGCTCGGCGGCAAGGTCGAGAAATTTGCCCGCGGCTGGTCGATCGGGCGTACCGAATACGACATCGGCGGCCGCAAGCTGGCGCTCAACGCCTGGCATCAGGATCAGGTGGTGCAGCGTCCCGACGGTGCCGAGGTGATCGGCTCTTCGGACTTCTGCGAGAATGCCGCGCTGCTCTATGACGACCGGATCTGGACGATCCAGCCGCATCCCGAGTTCGGCCATGATTTCATCGAAGGGTTGATCAAGACCCGTGGCAAGGGCGTGGTGCCCGACCACCAGCTCGAAGCCGCCAGCGCCCGGCTCGGCGCACCGCTGAACAATGCCGATATCGCCGCCGAAATGGCCGCGTTTTTCAAGAAGAAGCAGAAAGAGAGGGCCTGATGGCCGACTGGACCGAGAACCTTCCCCAAGCCGCCCGTGACTATCTCGAGGGACGGCGGCTCGACGAGGTCGAATGCATCATCCCCGACCTGCCCGGCATCGCCCGCGGCAAGGCGGTCCCGGCGTCCAAATTCGCCCGGCAGGAATATTTCCACCTGCCTGACAGCATCTTCTACCAGACCATCACCGGCGAATGGGGAGAAGCCGCGGGCGAGGAAGGCTTCATCGAGAAGGACATGATCCTGCGCCCCGACATGCAGACCGCCACGGCCGCCCCCTGGACCGGCGACTGGACCCTGCAGGTGATCCATGACGCCTACGACCGCGACGGGGTGCCGGTGCCCTATTCGCCGCGCAACGTGCTGAAACGGGTGGTCGAACTCTACCGCGCCAAGGGGTGGGAGCCCATCGTCGCGCCGGAAATGGAATTCTTCCTGGTTGCCCGCAACCTCGACCCGGCCCATGAGATCAAGCCGATGATGGGCCGCTCCGGCCGCCCGGCCGCGGCGCGCCAGGCCTATTCGATGACCGCCGTCGATGAATTCGGCCCGGTCATCGACGACATCTACGATTTCGCCGAAGCCCAGGGATTCGAGATCGATGGCATCACCCAGGAGGGCGGCGCGGGTCAGCTTGAGATCAACCTGCTGCACGGCGATCCGGTGAAGCTCGCCGACGAGGTGTTCTATTTCAAGCGACTGATCCGCGAGGCGGCGATGCGCCATGATTGCTACGCGACCTTCATGGCCAAGCCGATCGCCGACGAGCCGGGATCCGCCATGCATATCCACCATTCGGTGCTGGATACCAAGACCGGCGAGAACATCTTCTCGAACGCCAAGGGCGGGGAGACAGACGCTTTCCTGCATTTCATTGCCGGGTTGCAGAATCACATGCCCGCCGCCCTCGCGGTGATCGCGCCCTATGTGAACAGCTATCGGCGCTACGTGAAGGACCATGCCGCGCCGATCAACCTCGAATGGGGCCGCGACAACCGCACCACCGGCATCCGCGTACCGCTCTCGGGCCCGGGCTCGCGGCGGGTGGAGAACCGGCTCGCGGGGATGGATTGCAACCCCTATCTCGGCATCGCCGCCAGCCTCGCCTGCGGCTATCTCGGGATGCTCGACGCGCAAATGCCGCTGCCCGAATTCAAGGGCGATGCCTATGTGGGCGATGGCGACATTCCCCGCGTGCAGGGCGAGGCGCTGACCCTGTTCGACGAGGCCACCCCGCTGCACGAGGTGCTCGGCCACGAATTCGCCCGTGTCTACGGCATCGTGAAACGCGCGGAATACGACGAGTTCCTGCAGGTCATCTCGCCCTGGGAGCGTGAACATCTGCTGATGAACGTCTGAGCCCCGTTTCAGAAACGACATGCCGCGGCGGGCCTGCCCGCTGCGCCGCGACAGGAGCGCCCGATGAACCTGCTCTATGCAAATGACAAGACCGGAGAATATCCTGCAAGCTGGTATGCCGCCACCGCCACACCGCTGCCGCCCTTCGCACCGCTTAAAGGCTCGGTAAAGGCCGATGTCTGCGTCATCGGCGGCGGTTATACCGGGCTCTCGGCAGCGCTGCATCTGGCCCAGAAGGGCCGCAAGGTAGTGCTGATCGAAGCCCAGCGCGTCGGCTTCGGCGCCTCGGGGCGCAATGGCGGGCAATTGGGTAGCGGCCAGCGGGTCGAACAGGATCGGTTGGAAAAGATGGTCGGCCCGGAGCGCGCCCGCATCCTCTGGCAGATGGGCGAGGAGGCCAAGGCACTGGTCAAGGGGCTGATCGTCGAGCATGACATCGACTGTCATCTCAAGCCCGGCGTCGCCTGGACCGCTTCGAAGGAAAGCGACCTGCGACACCTGCATGAATACGCGGAACATCTGCAAAATCACTACGGCTACGATCAGGTCACAGCGCTCGACCATGCCGCCCTGCAGGAGATCTGCCCCTCCCCCGATTACCGCGGCGGCGTGCTCGACATGGGGGCCGCGCATCTGCATCCGCTCAACTTCGCCCTCGGTCTCGCCCGGGCCGCCGACGCAGCCGGTGCGGTCATCCATGAACGCAGCGAGGCGTTGCAGATCATCCCCGGAAGTCCCTCACGAATCCGTACCGCCGAAGGCGAGATCGGCGCCGATCAGGTGATCCTCGCCTGCAACGGCTATCTCGGCGCGCTCAACCGGCAGGTGGCCTCCCGCGTGATGCCGATCAACAATTTCATTATCGCCACGGCGCCGCTGGGCTCCGCCATCGACAAGGTGCTGCCCCGCGACGTGGCCATCGCGGACAGCCGCTTCGTCGTCAATTACTTCCGACGCAGCCACGACAACCGTCTGCTCTTCGGCGGCGGTGAAAGCTACGGCTACAGGTTCCCGCGCGACATCGCCGCCAAGGTACGCAAACCCATGAGCGAGATCTTTCCGCATCTCAAAGACCTGCAGATCGATTATGCTTGGGGCGGTACGCTGGCGATCACCATGAACCGCACTCCCGTCCTCGCCCGGCTCGCGCCCAATATCCTTTCCGCCTCCGGCTATTCGGGCCATGGGCTCGGCACGGCCACCCATGCCGGTCGGCTCTTGGCAGAGGCCGCGGTCGGACAGAGCGACGGTTTCGACGTGATGGCAGCCCTGCCCGGCCCGGCCTTCCCGGGCGGCGCGGCGCTGCGCAACCCGCTGCTGGTGCTGGCGATGTCCTGGTACGGGCTGCGCGACCGCCTCGGCATCTGATCCAACGCGATTGTCATGAGAGGATAACCGCGTGCCGCCCGGTCCGGGCTTGGCCCGCGCCTCCGCTTGTTTTACAAATTCCGAAAAGACAATTCAGGAATTCGGAATATGCCCCTGCCCGATCTTCACCAGGCCGAGCCGATCCCGGAAACGGCCCGCGCCGAAATCGACCGGCTGCTGCAATGCGGCGACCTGTTCCGCTACACGGCCGCGGCGGAGGCACCGGTCTCCCTGCTCGAGGCCGAATTCGCCGAGATGATCGGCAGCAGATACGCGCTCGCGGTCTCCTCCTGTTCGGCTGCGCTGTTTCTTTCGCTCTGCGCGCTCGACCTGCCCGCGGGGTCAAACGTGCTGATCCCCGGGTTCACCTTCGCCGCCGTTCCCTCGGCGGTGATCCATGCGGGCCACCGGCCGCTGCTCTGCGAAGTCAGTAGAAATTATCGCATCGACCTTGATGATTTCGCCGCCAAGCTGGCGCAATCCAATGCGGTCATCGTCAGCCACATGCGCGGCCATACCTCCGACATGGACGAGATCCTGAGCCTTTGCGCCGCCGCCGATATCCCGGTGATCGAAGACGCGGCCCATTCGCTCGGCACCACCTGGCAGGGACGCAACATAGGCACGCTGGGCAGGATCGGCTGTTTCTCTTTCCAATCCTACAAGATGATCAACGCCGGTGAAGGCGGGATCATGATCAGCGACGACCCCGATCTCCTGGCCCGCGCCATCATCATGTCGGGCGCCTATGAGCACAACTGGCGCAAGCATCCGATGCTGGAGAGCGCCTTCGCCCGCTGGCAGAACCGCCTGCCGCTCTACAATCTGCGCATGGGCAATCTCTCCGCCGCGATCATCCGCCCCCAGCTCGCCGAATTGCCGCGCCGCGTCAGAGACGGACGGCGCAATCACGATCACCTCGCGGCCCGGCTCGCCCAACATCCCGCCGTCGAGATCCCGCAGGCTCTGGAGGGAGAACAACGCGCCCCGGATTCGATCCAGTTCAACCTCAACGGGCTCACCCAAGACGAAATCGCCGATTTCGCCCGCCGCGCCACGGCCGCAGGGGTCAAGGTTCAGGTCTTCGGGCAAAGCAACGACAATGCCCGCGCCTTCTGGAATTGGAAATTCATCGCGGATCTGCCGGAACTGCCGCAAACCCGTGCCATGCTGATGCAGGCCTGCGATGTCCGCCTGCCGGTGCAGCTCAGCCTCGCGCAGATCGACGATATCGCCGACACGCTGATTGCCGCCCTGCAGGAGCGCGGCGCAAAGCCCGACGCCGCCTGAGCCAAGGCCCCGGCATCTTTATGCTGCAAATACTCACCTGCACGCCCTTACAACGGACGTGCAGGCCTGCGAGACGAAAGACACACCCGCACCCGGACCGAAATCCCGGGTCCGTCCCCCTTACATCACTTCAGTTTCGAGAGTTTGTCCTGCAGTTCCGCGAGCTGTTTCTTGATCGCGTCGAGATCCTCTCCCTGCCCGCTTTCCCGCGTGCCGGGTTTCTGGGTCTTGTTCCCCGCCGCCGCGCCGCCCCAGCCCCCGGTCATTGCCTTCATGAAGGCTTCCTGCTGCGCCTGCATAACCTCGAGCCCCGGCATCTTCGCCATCGGGCTCATGTTGTTCATGTTCTCCATCACCCGCGCCTGTCCGTCACGCAGCATGTCGAACGAGGCGCGCAGGAATTGCGGCACCACCGAAACATCGCCGGACATGTAGCTGCGCACCAGGTCGTTCAGCACATCCACCGGCAGCACCGATTCACCGCGGCTTTCATGATCGGCAATGATCTGAAGGAGATACTGCCGGGTCAGGTCATCGCCGGACTTGAGATCGACGATCTTCACCTCCCGGCCATCCCGGATGAAACCGGAGATATCCTCCAGCGTCACGTAATCGCTGGTCTCGGTATTATAGAGCCTGCGGCTGGCATATCGCTTGATCAGCAAAGGCTTGGGTGTGTCCGCCACGCTTTTCCTCCTTGAGAGACCGTGCTGCAACGCAGCTTAGGGTAGCTCTGCGGAAAAAGAAAGGGCGGGCTCAAGGAGCCCGCCCGCGCGCCGTACCGCCAGGGAGGAAGCGGCAGGACCCGCCCGATCACGCTAGGACGTGATCTTACTTCACGGTCGCCTTGGCACCCGCGTTCTGCACGTTCTCGGAGGCCTTCTTGACCGCCGCGGTGGTGTCTTCCTGCAGGTCCTTGCCCGCCGCCATCATCAGCTCGACGGTGTCCATCTGCGCCTTCTTGGCGATCTCGGCGAAAGCGGCCATATGCTCGGCGGCGACTTCGGCGGAAGCGGAAGCGAAATCGCTCATCGCCTTGGCGTAATCGCCCGGCTCCTGCTTGGCCTTGGAGAATTCGCCCAGCTTGGCCAGGGTGTCCTTGGTCCATTTGCTGGAGATGTCGGCCGATTTGCCGGCTGCGTTCAGCGCCACGCCGGAGAGTTTCTCGTTGAGCGAAGCGGTCGACTTGAACGCGCCTTCCATGGCGGTCGTGTCAACCGGGAATGCGCCCATTACGTCTTTGAACATCGCGGTCACGTCTACATTCTTGGTCATGTCTCAATCCTTCCGATTTGCCAGCGGATCGTCCCGCCATTTCTGCGTCTGCGAAAGATATACACGCTGCAGCGCGGCATTTCAAGTTTTTTCTGCGCCGCAGCATGAGACATGACCTTGAGGAAGATAACGTCGTCCGATCAGAGACTTGCCTTGCGGGTGACGTAATCCCCAGGGGCATCTCCGATAATTTTTCGGGTTTTTCCCTGCGAATCCTTGCCTGGTTGACGCGCATCGACCTGCCCGCCCCCCTGTTTCTTCAGCCATTTGTCCCAGCGCGGCCACCAGGATCCGTCATGAAACCGCGCGCCCTCTTGCCAGTCGGCATATTCGAGCCCCATGTCGTCATTGACGTAATGGCCGTATTTCTTCTTGCTCGGCGGATTGACGATCCCAGCGATATGACCCGATTGCGACAGGATGAAGGTCCGGTCCCGGCTGCCCATCTTCTGGATACCGCGATAACTGTCCTTCCAGGGCGCGATATGATCGGTTTCGCAGGCCACGGCGCAGATCGGCAGATCGATATCGCCGAGCTCGAGGTGATGGCCGAGCAGGTCGAACCCGCCCTCCGCCAGCTTGTTCTGCTGGCACAATCCGCGCAGATACTGCATCGCCATCCGCCCCGGCAGATTGGCCCCGTCGCCGTTCCAATAGAGCAGATCGAAGGCCGGCGGCGTTTCTCCCATCATGTAACTCCTGACCGCCGGGCCGTAGACCAGGTCGTTGGCCCGCAGGAACGAGAAGGTCCGTGCCATGATGATCGATTGCAGCACCCCCTTGTCGGCGATCTCCGCCTCGATCCCGTCAATGAAATCGTCGGTCAGGAAAGGCTGGAACTCGCCCTGATCCGAGAAATCGGTGAGCGCGGTGAAGAAGGTCGCGGATTTCACCGAGGTATCGCCGCGCTGCTTCAGCAGGGACAGGGTCAGCGCCAAGGTCGTGCCGGCGATGCAATAGCCCACCACGTTGACCTGCGCCTCGCCGGTGATCTGCCTGACCTCGCGCAGCGCCGCCAGATACCCCTCCTCGATGTAATCCTCCATCCCGACATCGCTGTAGGAGGCATCGGGATTGATCCAGGACACGATGAACAGGCTATGCCCCTGTTCGACCAGCCATTTCACCATGCTGTTCTGCGCCTTGAGGTCGAGAATGTAAAATTTGTTGATCCAGGGCGGGAAGATCAGCAACGGCGTCGCCTGCACCTTGTCGGTGCGCGGCACATATTGGATGAGCTCGAACATCCGGTTGCGAAACACCACCTTGCCGGGCGTCGTCGCGATATTGTCGCCCAGCTTGAAGGCGCTCTCGTTGGCGAGCCGCACCACCAGCTCCCCGTTATTGGCCTCGAGATCGGAAATCATGTTCTCGAGCCCGCGGATCAGGCTCTCCCCCTCGGTCTCGACCGCCCGTTCCAGCGCATCGGGATTGGTCGCCAGGAAATTGGTCGGCGCCATCATGTCGATGATCTGTTGGCTGAAATAGATCAGCCGCTGCTTCTCGCGCGGATCGAGATCCTCGACGCTCTCGACAGCCTGCTGCAGGGCCTCGGCATTGATCAGATATTGCTGCTTGACGAAGTTGAAATAGGGATGCGTCTGCCAGAGCGGATTGGCAAAGCGCTTGTCCTGCGGGCCGGGGTCCTCGGGCACGTTCATCGGTCCCTGCGCCAGCGCCTGCTGGGCGTCGATGAAATGGCTGACGGTCTTGCTCCAATAGCCCATCTGGTGCTCAAGCAGTTTCGCCGGGTTCTGCGCGGCTTCGCTCCAATAGGCCTGCGCCGCCTTGCTGAACAATTCCTGGTTCGGCCCGTCGAGACTCGCCTGATGTGTCTGACGCGACGTCAAGACCTGTGTCAGCCGCTCCGCAAGCGCTTCGACTTTCTTCATGTTTTCAGCCATGCGGGCCATCGAGGCCGCGCTCGGTGCGTCTTTGTGCGGTGAGTCAGTTGTCATTGTAACCGGTAACTCCTATCTTTGCACTTGCAGCATATCGTCGATCACCATGCCAAGGGGCGACATATTACCCAGTTCGGGGCCGTCAAAAGGAGACCCTTCGTGCGCTATATGGCATCCTATGACCTGATGGAATCCATCCGGAATACCAATCAGTGGCTCGGCGCTTCCGCGCTTGCCATTGCATCCTACCCCGCATTCTCCATGTTTCCAAACCCTTCCCTCGAATGGATGGCGGCCTGGGGCGAAGTAACCGAACGTACCTTCGCTCGCATGGTGATGAAACCGGACTGGAACATCCCGCCCTTCGTCGGCGCCAATGGCCAGGACCGGCTGGTGAGCATCGAAAAGGAGATCGAGGGCGCCTTCGGCGATCTCATCCATTTCCGTGTCCAGGGCCGCACTGAGCCCAAACGCAAGGTGCTGCTGGTCGCGCCCATGTCTGGTCATTACGCCACCCTCCTGCGTTCGACGGTGATCAGCCTGCTGCCCGATTGTGACGTCTACGTGACGGATTGGCACAATGCCCGCGACATCCCGGTCAGCGCCGGGAAATTCGACGTCGA
The DNA here is from genome assembly GCF_042685005.1 of Sulfitobacter aestuarii. Lineage (NCBI taxonomy): Bacteria > Pseudomonadati > Pseudomonadota > Alphaproteobacteria > Rhodobacterales > Roseobacteraceae > Sulfitobacter > Sulfitobacter aestuarii. The sequence goes on from NZ_JBHUMP010000003.1 coordinate 196,770, forward strand.
AGACTACACGCTCTATCTCGTCGATTACCTGCGCCATCTCGGTCCCGATACCAATGTGGTCGCAGTCTGCCAGCCCGCCCCCCTGGCGCTGGCGGCCACCGCCTATCTCGCCGAGGAGGACCCCGCCGCGCAGCCGCGCTCGCTGACCCTGATCGGCGGGCCGATCGACCCCGATGCCAATTCCACCGACGTGACCGATTTCGGGCGCCGGGTGACCATGGGTCAGCTCGAACATTTCATGATCCAGCGCGTCGGCTTCAAATATGCCGGGGTCGGACGCAAGGTCTATCCCGGCCTGTTGCAGCTGGCCTCCTTCATCTCGATGAACAACGACACCCACCGCGAGGCCTTCGTCGAGCAGATCAACCGGGTGGCGCGCAAGGCCGCGCAGGAACACGACCGGCACAACAAGTTCTACGACGAATATCTGGCGGTGATGGACATGCCGGCGGAATTCTATCTCTCCACCGTCGAACGCATCTTCAAGGGCCGCGAAATCGCCCGCAACGTCTTCTCGGTGAACGGCCGCAAGGTCGATATCGGCAAGATCACCAATGTCGCGGTCAAGACCGTGGAGGGCGCCAAGGATGACATCTCCGCCCCCGGGCAGTGCATCGCCGCGCTCGACCTGCTGACCGGCCTGCCGCAGAGCAAGAAGGCCAGCCATGTCGAGCCGGATGCAGGCCATTACGGCATCTTCGCAGGGCGCAGCTGGCGCGAGAACATCCGCCCGCTGGTCCTCGATTTCATCGACGCCAATTCCGGCGGGTCCGGCGCCCCTAAACAGGTCAAGAACGCCGCCAACCGGAATGCCAAATCCGCTTGAGACACGTGGCGGGTTGCGCGGACATCGCACCACGCGCCCCGCCCGTCTCTTTATGCTGAAAATACTCCGGGGAGCGTGAGGGGCCGACCCCTCACTCCCGTCCCCGCCGCCCGGCAATGCGCCGGGAAGCTAGCGCAGCACCAGCGGCTGTCGCATCCAGGCGCGCAGCGCGGCGGTGGTCTCCTCGGGCTGTTCGAGCATCGGCAGGTAACCCGACCCCTCCAGCACCTCAAGCCGCGCGTAGGGGATCAACTCGGCCAGGAAGGCATGGCGCTTGACCGGGGTCACCCGATCATGGGCGCCGCAGAGGACCAACGCGGGCACCCGGCATTTGCGCATCGTCGCCTGCTGATCCTTGCTGCGTTGCAGGGCGCGGGACTGGCGCACATAGACCTCCGGCCCCAGGGTCTCCGCCATCTCGACCAGCAGATCCTGCAGCGCCTCGCGACGACTCCCCGGAGCCAGCCGCCACAGGTCCACATCCGCACGCATCACCTCGGCCAGCCGCCCCGAGCGCGCCTTGACGATCTGCGCCTCGCGCGCCGCCGCCATGACCGGCGTTTCGGCCAGCGGCGAGCTGTCGATCAGGGCGATCCGGGTGATCCGGTCGGGCGCGCGGCGCAGCAATTCCATCGCCACCACCCCGCCGAGCCCGTGACCGGCCAGAGCGAAACGTTTGGGCAGGGAATCCAGCAGGCCCGAGGCGATCTCCTCGATCCGCTCGCCGCGGATCACCGGCGCCAGAACCAGCGTCATTTCAGCGGATAGTTCGGCGATCTGCGGCCCGAAAAGCCGCGCATCGCACATCATCCCCGGCAGCAGCACCAAAGGTTCAGACATCGCTGTCGTTCCGGCGAAATTCCGAGGTCGTCATCCCAGCACCACCCATGTTTCGCCCTCTATATCACGAAAGGTCCTTCCCGCAACAACGGCTGTCGCGCCCCGCGGGATCGTCGCGTGCAAGCCCAATGAGAACCGTGCTCGGGAGAGCCGGTCGATTTCAGCGATGCAAAGGCCGAGCGCCGGTTGCCGCCATTGCCTCGGCCACCGCAAGCTCTGCCATTTGCAGCACAGCCTCGCGGGAAGACGCCACGGCGATGAACCGGCCGTTGTGGCAGAATTTCGTCCCTCTGACGCCGCTGGCGGCTTCGAGCGCGGCGTCGGTCAACCCGGCCCAGGCAGCCGGGAGATCGGCACGGTTGTCGAACGTGTCTTCGCCGAGACGGATGGTGGTGAGCGCCCAATCGCTGCTACGCGGATGGATCACGAACAGCAGGTGATCCGCAGCGGCCTTTTCGATGCCGTGACGAAACGGCATCCCCATCGGCAACTCCAGGACACGCCCGTCCCCCGCGGCCTCGATGGCCGCCATCACCAGCGCTTCGGCACGGTATTTCGCGGCCTTGCGCCTCACCTGCGCCTCCACGAAAGCCCGCGCCACGGGCAATGCCGCCAAGAAGGCGCGGTCGTCGGCATCTTCATCGGGGTCATCAAACACCGGCTTCAGGCTCTCCAGCAGAACCGGCAGGGTCAGCCCGGCAAACAGCGGTCCGGCCCCGGCCGCGTTGACCGCACCATTGTCCAGCAGATCGACGGGCAGAACAAAGCTTCGATCGAATGACTCGTGAATCGCCTCGACATCCTGTTCGGGCACGTCCATCGCGCGCAGGTAATCGCGGCCATAATGGGCCCAGATCAAACCGAAGGAGCTATAGGGCTGGCCGTCCTCGCGCAACGGGTTGGGGCGCTGATGATGATCGAAAATCTGCGCACCCGCATCGAATTGGCCACCGACATCATAGATGATCCGATCCTCGCGAGGCGTGATCCATGTCGTATCCCGACTACGGATCAACTCCGCGTCGGGGAACAATCGTGTCAGCACGACAGAGGACAACAGCTCATCGGCATGAAAGCCGCCGGAATGGGTGACGAGGTGGGCAATCGGCAAATGAACAATCTCCGGCTTCGGTAAGAGTGATCTGGGGCGCATATGGATGCCGCCCCAGATGAAACGCTGTCAGTTTCGTGCGAGAAACCCGGCGGGTCCAGATCCTGTCGCGCATTTGTACATGTCTGGTCGATCCATACGTCCGGAGCGCTCCGCGGGGTCGTCTCACCGGTTCCGGGGAAACCTCATCTCGACCCGCCAAAGGCCAACCCGCGATTCCTGCCCCGCGTTAGGTGGATCACCCGGTCGCGGCGAGCACTTCCTCGATGGCGCCGGTGATCAGCGACAGGCATCGTTCATCCGAGAACCGGTGATCGGCATCCTTGACCAGCCGCAAATGCAGGTCCGGCCCCTCGGCATGGTCGAGCAGCCGCAAAGCGGTCGCGGTGCTGACCGCGGTATCGGCCGTCCCTTGCAGGAACCGCACCGGAAAGGGCAGTTCGAGCGGGCCGCGGAGCACCAATTGCCGACGACCATCCTCGATCATCCGCTTGCTGATGACATAGGGCTCCATGTAATCCGACGGCAGTTCCACCTGTCCGACGCTTTCGAGCTGCGCCTTCTGCTCCGCGCTGAAATTGGCCCAATAGCCGTCCTCGGTAAAGTCCGGCGCCGCGGCGATTGTCACCACGCCAGCGATACGCTCCGGCATCGCCCGGGCCAGCAGCAGCGCCTGCCAGCCGCCCATGGACGAGCCGATGGGCAGGATTGCCCCGTCGGTCAAAGCCGTGACGATCTCCCGTGTATCCTCGGCCCAGTCGCCGATTGCACCTTCCCCGAAACTTCCGGAGGATTCTCCGTGGCCGGAATAGTCGAACCGCAGGAAGGCCCGGCCCGCACGCCGCGCCCAATCCTCAAGGAACAGCGCCTTGGTGCCCTGCATGTCCGATTTGAGACCGCCGAGAAACACCAGCCACGGGCCTTGCCCTTCGCTCCGGTGATAGGCAAGCCGCCGCCCCTGTCCCGTCTCGATGAATGATGTCTGCGCCATATCCGCCCTCGTGACTGCCTGTTGCTGCGGCGCAGGCTATAGCCCGCGACGCCGCGCAGGGCCATATGCCTCGGCAATCACCCGCGCGTTTCAGCCGCTGACATAGGCGCTCTTGCCGGGGCGGTAGAAGACCTTCTGATTGTGCAGCCGCCCGAGCAGATCGTCGATCTGGCGCAGCGGATCATCCACCGCCGCTTCGGGCAACATCGCGGTCGTGCCCGCCATCCGTTCGGTGGACATCTCGCGCTTGGTGACATGCAAGGCGGCCTCGATCAGGTCGATGTCCTGAATGGTAAGTTCGAAATTGCGATTGGCTTTGGGCATGGCGGCACCTTTCTGATGAACGCATGTCTCATCCTGCGATCATGCAGGGCAAAAATCAATCGGCGCCTTCGACCTCGGGCAAGCCCCGCCCGACCCATACCGCGCCCATCGCCATCACCGCGAAACAGATCAGCGTCACCTGCGGCCCGAAAAAGGCGGCACCGCCGCCCACAGCCCCGGCCAGCAGCAGGATCGCCCCGATTACCGTGTTGGACACTGCTGCATAGGCCGAGCGCATGTCCTCGGGCGCCATGTCCACCAGATAGGTCGAGCGCCCCTGCCGCACCCCGTGATAGGCGATCATCAGCACGAAGAGCACCCCCGGCATAGCCCAGACCCGATCCGCCAGCCCGAGCTGCACCAGCCCGACCGCCGAGAGGATCGCCAGCGCGCCGACCGCGCCGCAGGCCATCAGCACCCGGCGGCTCGACCAGTCGGCCATGCGTCCCCAGACATAGGAGCTGAGCAGCGAGGCCAGCGCCGAGGCGAGCACAAGCGCGCCGAGCTTGCCGAGCGCCGCATCGCCCTGCCCCTGCGAGAGCACCACCAGATAGGGCGGCGCCAGTGCCGTCGACACCAGCAGGCCGCGCGTCAGGATGAAGCGCCAGAGCACCGGGTTGCCCTTCAACACGCCGAATTGCGCGCCCTGCCCTTCGGTCTTCCCGCTCGGCTGTTCTTCGAGCGTCGAGAATAACAGCGCCGCCGCACCCCAGAGCGCCGCCGCCAGCGCAATCGCGGCCACCACGACGCCACGGCTTTCGAACAGGCCCGACATCAGCAACGCGGCAAAGGCCAGCACTCCGATGGCCGAAACCGAGCCTGCCAGCCCGGTCACCGAACCGCGCCGCGACTTGCCGACTGTCTTGCCGAGAATGTCCTTGTAGGAGACCGAACAGGCGGCCCGGCACAGGGCCAGCAGAGCCAAGGCCCCGGCCACGGCAAATCCTGCCGCGGCACCCGAGAGGCCGAGCGCCGCCAGCACGATGCCCGCAGCCGCCAGCCCCTGTCCGGCACTGCCCGCGACCCAGGCCCATTTGCGAAACCTCATGCGCTGCACCCAGCCCGCCAGCAGGATCTGCGGCAACAGCGCCCCGGCCTCGCGGATCGGCACCAGCGCACCGGCAAACACTGCAGGTGCGCCAAGCGCCGTCAACAGCCAGCTCAGCACCAGCTTGGGATCGATCAGCCCGTCAGCGACCTTGGTCATGCTCAGCGCGGCGGCATGGCGCAGCCCGTTGCGCGCCTCGGCTTCGCTTGCGTCCGGACCGAGCCCTTCGGCGGCCTCCTCGCGCCCGGAAATGGCCGTGAAGGCACGCTCCGCCACATCATCCTGCATCGCCGCTTCCCCCGTCTTGACAGCCCTCGGCTGCCTCGTCACATAGGGCGTTCATACCAACCCGCAACCGGGCGTCTCGTAGGCGCCAAACCGACGAGGAGCGCCCCTGATGGCCCAGATCTCTCTCACCCTTCCCGATGGCAATGCACGCGACTACCCGGCCGGGATCACCGCCGGAGAGGTTGCTGCCGACATCTCCAAGTCGCTGGCCAAGAAGGCGATCTCCGCCACCGTCAACGGCGCCCATTTCGATCTGGCATGGCCGATCGAACAGGATGCCGACATCGCCATTCATACCATGGCCGACGAGGCGCAGGCCAATGAGCTGGTGCGTCATGATTTCGCCCATGTGATGGCCCGCGCCGTGCAGGAAATCTGGCCCGACACCAAGGTCACCATCGGCCCGGTGATCAAGGACGGCTGGTATTACGATTTCGACCGCGCCGAGCCCTTCACTCCCGAAGACCTCGGGCTGATCGAAAAGAAGATGAAGGAGATCATCAACATGCGCGATCCGGTCCGCACCGAGGTCTGGGACCGCGCACGGGCGATCAAGCACTACGAGGAACTGAACGAGCCCTACAAGGTCGAGCTGATCGAGGCGATCCCCGGCGACGAACCGCTGCGCATGTATTGGCATGGCGAGTGGCAGGATCTCTGCCGCGGTCCGCATCTGCAGCATACCGGGCAATTGCCCGGCGATGCCTTCAAGCTGATGTCGATTGCCGGCGCCTATTGGCGTGGCGATTCAGACCGCGCCATGCTGCAGCGGATCTACGGCACCGCCTTCACCGGCAAGGAAAAGCTCAAGGCGCATCTGCACATGCTCGAGGAAGCCGCCAAGCGCGACCACCGCAAGCTGGGCCGCGAGATGGACCTGTTCCACATGCAGGAAGAGGCGCCGGGGCAGATCTTCTGGCACCCGAACGGCTGGATGGTCTATACCGAACTGCAGGATTACATGCGCCGTCGCCAGCGGGCGGGCGGCTATGTCGAGGTCAACACCCCGCAGGTCGTGGACCGCAAGCTCTGGGAAGCCTCCGGCCATTGGGAGAAATATCAGGAACACATGTTCATCGTCGAAGTGGACGAGGAACATGCGCGCGAGAAATCGGTCAATGCGCTGAAGCCGATGAACTGCCCGTGCCACGTGCAGATCTTCAACCAGGGTCTGAAATCCTACCGCGACCTGCCGCTGCGCATGGCCGAATTCGGTTCCTGCAACCGCTATGAACCCTCGGGCGCGCTGCACGGGATCATGCGGGTGCGCGGCTTTACCCAGGATGACGGGCATATTTTCTGCGCCGAAGACCAGATCGAGAGCGAAACCGCGAAATTCATCGACTTCCTGTCGAACATCTACCGTGACCTCGGTTTCGAGAAGTTCAGCGTGAAATTCTCCGACCGCCCCGAACAGCGGGCCGGCTCCGATGAGGTCTGGGACAAGGCCGAAGCGGCCCTGCTCTCCGCCACCCGCGCCGCCGGGATCGAGCCTGAGCTGAACCCCGGCGAAGGTGCTTTCTATGGTCCCAAGCTGGAATTCGTGCTCACCGACGCGATCGGGCGCGATTGGCAATGCGGCACCCACCAGGTCGATTTCGTGCTGCCCGAGCGGCTCGATGCCACCTATATCGGCGCGGATGGGGCCAAGCACCGCCCGGTGATGCTGCACCGCGCGACCTTGGGCTCTTTCGAACGTTTCATCGGTATCCTGATCGAGGAACATGCCGGCAAGCTGCCGTTCTGGCTGGCGCCGCGGCAGGTCGTCGTCGCCTCGATCACCTCGGAAGCGGATGATTACGTCGCCGAGGTCGTCGAAACGCTGGTCAAGGAAGGGGTCCGGGCCGAGGCCGACATGCGCAACGAGAAGATCAACTACAAGGTGCGCGAACATTCGGTCGGCAAGGTTCCGGTGATCCTCGCCGTCGGCGCGCGCGAGGTCGAGGAGCGCAGCGTATCGGTGCGTCGCCTCGGTGAAAAGCAGACCTCGGTGCAAAGCCTGGAGGCGGTCACCGCCGCGCTCGGCCATGAGGCCACACCGCCGGATCTGCGGCGCGATGCGCCAGAGCGTGAATTGTAACAATTAGGGGGCGGTGGCAATGTCACCGCCCTTTTCTTTCGATTCTGTAACAATTCTCACCCCCCCGGGGCGGAGATTGGCGCTTTTCTTACAAAGCTGTCCGTTCCGGTGACGGCTTCGTGACACACCGGCTCGTGAGTGGAGTTTTGAAGCTCCGCCTGACTAGAATAGGCTGTCATTGCGGAAACGCGTATTCTGTCACTGCCAAACAAGTTCAACAAAAGGGAAGAAAAAAATGTCCAATACGATGAAATCCGTCGCCATTGCCAGCGCGGTGGCGGCCGCAGCGGCGATGACTGCGCAAGTCACCCCCGCTGATGCAGCATCGAAGGAGAAATGCTACGGTGTCGCGCTTGCCGGTCAGAACGATTGCGCCGCCGGTCCCGGCACCACCTGTGCGGGCACATCCGTCGTTGATTATCAGGGCAATGCCTGGACCCTCGTCGATGCAGGCACCTGCAGCGAAATCGAACTGCCCCAGACGGCCGACGGGACACCGCGCGAAGGTTCGCTCGAGCCCGTGGATCGCGACATGCCGGCCTGAGCCCTCTGTCGGGAGGGCGCTGCCCTCCCGACCCTTGGCGACATGGGATACCTGAGACAGGAGTGTTGCGATGTTCGACCGCCCGCCCCGTTTTGAACACCTGCCCGACGCCCCGGGGGTTGGCTACAAACCCCGGCATTTCAATGACCTGCGACGCGATCCCGGCCCGGTCGAATGGCTGGAGATCCACGCCGAGAACTACATGGGCGATGGCGGGCGGGCGCTGGCGCAATTGCGCGTCCTCAGCGAGGAATTCGCGCTCTCGGTACACGGGGTCGGATTGTCGATCGGCGGCGAGACGCCGCTCGATACGGCACATCTCGCACGCCTGAAGATGCTTTGCGAGCTGACCCGCCCGGCGAGCTTTTCCGAACATCTGGCCTGGTCCACCCATGGAAGCGAATTCCTCAACGACCTGCTGCCGCTGCCCTATGACGCTGCCAGCCTTGCGCGGGTGACGCGCCATATCGACCAGGTACAGGAGGCGCTCGGCCGTCGGATGCTGCTGGAAAACCCGTCGAGCTACCTGGCCTTCGCCGAATCCGACATGAGCGAGACCGACTTCCTCGGCGAGCTGGTGCGTCGCACCGGCTGTGGCCTGCTGCTTGACGTGAACAACGTCTTCGTCTCCGCCACCAATCTCGACCTGTCACCCCGGAATTACATTGACGCCTTCCCGCTCGATGCGGTCGGCGAGATCCATGTCGGCGGTCATGACGAGGACCGCGACGATCATGGCGCGCCGCTGCTGATCGACAGCCATGGCAAACCGGTCGTTGATCCCGTCTGGGATCTGCTCGACTACACGCTGGCGCGCAGCGGGCCGCGGCCGGTTCTGGTGGAATGGGACAATGACGTCCCCGACTGGCCGGTACTGCGCGCCGAGGCGAGCCGCGCCGCCCTGGCGCTGAGCCGGTGAGCAGCCTTTCCGCCTTCCGTGCCGCGCTGCTCGACCCGGAGCAGCCTGTTCCCGACGGGCTGCTCGACGGGGCGGCGCGTCCTGCCGGGCGGCGCTATGCCGTCTATCGCAACAACGTCACACGCTCGCTGATCGATGCGCTGGAGACCGGATTTCCGCTGCTGCGCAAGCTGGTCGGCGCGCAGAATTTCCGCAGGCTGGCGTCGCTCTATGTGCGTGCCCATCCGCCGCGCTCGCCTCTGATGATGTTCTACGGCGAGGCTCTGCCCATATTTCTGGAGGATTTCGCGCCGCTGCGCCATATCGGTTACCTGCCTGACGCTGCCCGGCTCGACCTGGCGCTGCGCGACTCCTACCACGCGGCCGACAGCGCGCCGCTCGACCCTGCGCGCCTTGCTGCCGTCGCACCCGAGACCCTGCCCGCGCTGCGCCTGCCGCTGCGCCCCGCCACAAGGATCATTCACTCGCGCTGGCCGCTCTTTGACATCTGGCGCTACAATTTCACCAAGGACGCGCCGAAACTGCGGGCAGAGGCACAGGACGTGCTGATCACCCGACCCGAATTCGACCCCGCGCCGCATCTGATGCCGCCCGGCATGGCGGCGTTTCTTACTGCCTGCGCCCGCGGCAAGACCCTTGGCGAAGCGCAGGAAGCCGGGCTGACAGGGGCAGCGGGTTTCGATCTCGAAGCAGCGCTGGGGCTGGCACTGACCAGTTCGGCCTTCGCCGTAATGGCCGACGGGGATACGACCGCAGGCAACGGCGGGGACAGGGTATGAACGGTGTGCTCTCTTGCTATCACGAGATATCGGCACGGCTCGAAGCCGCCAACTGGCTGGTGCCGACGCTGGCGCGGCTGGTCTTCGCGGCGGTGCTGCTGGTCTATTTCCTCAATTCGGGACTGACGAAGCTCGGTGACGGGACATTTGGCCTCTTTTCACCCTCCGCCGGCGCCTATGCGCAGATCTTTCCGCGACAGCTGGAGGCGGCGGGCTATGATCCCTCCGCCCTGTCGATCTTTCACCGGCTCGCGGTGCTCGGCGGAACGCTGAGCGAATTCGTGCTGCCGGTGCTGATCGTGCTGGGGCTGCTGACGCGGCTGGCGGCGCTGGGGATGATCGGCTTCGTCATTGTCCAGTCGCTTACCGATTTCTACGGCCATGGCAGCGCGCTGGGGGCCTGGTTCGACCGGTTTGCCGACGGAACGATCCTCGATCAGCGGACGCTCTGGCTATTCCTGCTCTGCGTGCTGGTCATCCGCGGCGGCGGGCCGCTCTCGCTCGACCGGCTGCTCGGCAAGGTCTAGTTTCACATGCCGTTCAGCGCATCGGCGGTCTCGGCGTCCCACCCGAGGTAGAGCCTGTCCCCACGGGCGATCAGCGGACGCTTCATCAGGGCCGGATGCGCCTGCAGAAGTTCGAGCGGCGCCGTCGCGCGGGCGCTTTCGTCAAGTCCGCGCCAGGTGGTGGAGCGGGTGTTCACCAACCGATCACCGAATTGAGCCAGAGCCATTTCCAGCACCGGACGCGGCACGCCCTCATCGCGCACATCTACCAGCTTCGCCTGCGGCAGCGCCTTCAGCGCCTTGCGGCAGCTGTCGCAATTCTTCAGACCATAAAGCGTGACCTTGTCGTCGGACATCCTGTACTTCCCCGTATTCGCCTGAAATTTTCGATTTTCTCTTGATGACCCGCAACCTTTTCGGGGGCAAGGCGTTTTACCTTCCATGAGGGAGAGCGTCCGCCAGGCGGGCGTGGCAACGAGACGACAAAGGAGGCACGGAGATCTATGCCGACAGGCACCGTGAAATGGTTTAACACCACCAAAGGCTACGGCTTCATTGCGCCGGAAGAGGGTGGCAATGATGTTTTCGTCCATATTTCAGCCGTCGAACGTTCGGGCCTGACCGGTTTGGCGGACGATCAGAAAGTGAGCTTCGAACTGACCGAAGGTCGCGACGGGCGGCAGATGGCAACGGATCTGCAGCTCCTATAGGGGCCGCAACCGAGAGAATCCTATTTATCCGGTAAAATTATTAAACGCGTTCGACAGGATCGTGCGAATTAGGGCGGGGCTACCCCCGCCCTATCTGCTTTCAGGATACCGTCTGGAGGGGCTCGCACCGCGCTATATTAAAGTGGCGCATCCGCGGGATGAGCCCCGATCAACCCCTATTCCGAGCCGCCCAAGACCGCTTCGAATTCGCGCCATTCGCCTTTTGACATGCCGGAATCCTCCTGCGTGACCGCTTCCCCTTTCAACATCCGCCGCACGCAATCCAGCGCCTTCCCCGACAGCGTCGCCCCCCCGAGCCGGTAATCTTCGAACGCCCCATAGGCCGCGGGCACCCAATCGGCGACGACCTTGCAGATCGCATCGGCATAGACCCGAATCTCGTATTGCGCATGGGCATCGGCGCGCAGCCGCAGGAAGTGGAAGAGGTTGTGCAGATCGACCTTCCAATACCATTGCGTATAGACATTCGCGGGCAGGTTCATCCGTGCCAGTTCCCGCGCCAAGCCATCCTGCCCGTCCTGCGATATCATCTCTTCGTAATGGTCATAGGCACGGTTGCTGTCGGCCTTCAGGATTTCCAGAACCCGGGCCGCCTCCGCCCCCTGCAGCACACCACCACGACCCTGGTTGTTCACCACGCTCTGCGCATTCACGTGATCCGGAGTCGGGATATAGAATTCCCGATCGAGGATAGAATATCGCGCCGAATATTCGTTGACGTTGGCTGTGCGGTGACGAATCCATTGGCGTGCCACGAAAACCGGCAACTTCACATGCAGCTTGATCTCGCACATCTCGAACGGGGTCGAATGCCAATGTCGCATCAGATAGCGGATCAACCCCTCGTCATTCTGCACCGATTTCGTGCCCTTGCCATAGGAGACGCGCGCCGCCTGACAGATTGCCGCATCATCGCCCATGTAATCGATGACCCGCACGAAACCATGATCGAGCACAGGCAGCGCCTTGTAGAGATGGGCTTCCATCCCCGGTGCGACACTGCGCAGGGTTTCCCGCGGCTGGCTGCGCAATTCGTCGATTTCGGCTTGCTGTTCGGGGCTGAGAGGCATCGGTTCTGTCCTGTTTGGGCGGGATTCGAGGCCCACTATATCTGCGCGGGCGACGGGTCGGAACCGCGATATGCGGTATTGTTTTTAGATCACCCTTGACCGGAAAACACGCCACAGGCGGCCGCGTCGTTGACAAGGCAGGCGGCGGTACGGAAGTGATGGGGAAAACTGGTATCGAGGGCAGGCTATCATGAAGATCAACGCGGCGGGGCTCCTGCTCTGCATGGTTCTGGCAGGTTGCGGCGGCACGGCGCCGTTTGGCGAGGAAGACGAGACGGAAACCGGCAACACCGATAACGGCGGTTCCGAAGACGGCGGCAGCAGCGGGTCCGAAGGTGGCTCGGGAACCGGCGGCGACGACTCGGAAGACAACGGCATCGTCCTCGAAGGTCTGCCCCCGGGCACCACCTCCCCGTCACCGACCAGCCGGATTGTCCGGTCCGAACCGACGCAGGCCGCGGGCGGCAAGGAAGGTGACGGTTTCGCCACCGGCATCCGCTACGAAGGGCCGACCGCCCAGAACGCGACCCGCGACCGTTTCATCGTTGACGGGTTGGCCTTCGACGCGGGCAACATCTACGCGCGCGGTGAGAACGTCAGCAGTCTCAACGCCGGCGAATTTGCGGTTTACGAGGCCTATCAGCAATATCCCGACAGTCTGAATGGCGAGCTTATCAACCAGTTCCGCCATCGCGCCATCTATGGCGTCAGCAAGAACCTCGATGACGACGGGAAGCCGCTCAACCAATTCGCGATCGTGCGGACCGGCGCCTATGTCGGCTATGGATTCGGCGGTTTCGTCTATCAGCGCGAGAACGGTGTGACCCTGCCCAATAGCGGACAGGCGATCTTCCACGGCAAGAGTGCCGGGCTGCGGGATTTCGAGGGCCGAGGCGGTCTGGAATACGCAACAGCGAATGTCGATATCGCCATCGATTTCGACGATTTCAACGACCAGACCGGACGGCGCGGCGATGGGGTTAAGGGCGTATTCAGCGATCGTCGGGTGTTCGATATCGACGGCAATGACATCACGCAGGACGTGCTCGACCGGATCAACACCGTGAATGACGCCAGCCTGGCAGCACTTCCCGATGCGATGTTCACGGTAGGCCCGGGCGTGATGGACGACAACGGCGAGATCGTCGGCCAGATCTCCAGCCAATACATCAATAATGGCGGCGAGGTTCAGGAATACGAAGCCGGCAAATACTACGCAATCCTGTCCGGCGATGACCCCAACGAGATCGTCGGCGTCACCGTCATGGAGAATTCCAGCGAATTCGAGAATGCCACTGTCCGGGAAACCAGCGGCTTTATCGTCTATCGCGACCCTGCCCCGGCCCCATGATCCCTGCGAGACTCCGGCTCCTGCCGCTGATCGCTGCGCTCGGCGGCCTACTCCTGTCGTCCGGCGCTGGTCTCGCCGAGACGGTACTCTCGGTCGCTCAGATGCGCGACGCGGCGGGACAGAGCCTCAAAGCTGGACACCCCGCGCAGGCCGCCACGTTGGCGGCCGCGCTGCTGGCGCGGGACGGGAACGATCTGAATGCCCTGTTGATCCGCAGCCGCGCCCTGCGCGATCTTGATCGCACCGGAGAGGCGCGCGCCTTGCTGCGGCGCGCCTGGCGTCTGGCGCAGACCGACGAAGACAAATACGCCACAGCGCTGATTACGGCACAGGTGCTGGCCACCGCCGGCAAGCGCACCCGGGCGCAGCTCTGGCTGCGCCGGGCGGTCCAACATGCGCCCAACGCGCGGCTGGCGGCGCGGGCCAAGCGCGATTTCACCTATGTCAAACAACGCAACCCGTGGCAGACGCACCTCTCCTTCACCCTGGCGCCCAATTCGAACATCAACAATGGCAGCGCGCGCGACCGTTCGGAACTGAATTATCTGGCCTCCCAGATCATTTTCGGTCAACCGGTGGAATACGCGCTTTCCGGCAGTGCCCGGGCGCTGTCCGGCCTCGAGATCGGTGGCAAGGTCCAGACGCGCTACCGGTTCGCCCAAACGTCGGCCACGGCGCATGACGCGAAACTGTCCGTCTCCTACCGCAGCTTCCTGCTGGGCGATTCCTCGAAGAAACAGGCGCCCGGCGTGGCCGGTCGCGACTTCGCCTTCGGCAACCTGTCGCTCGGCTACGGCTATCGGCAGATAAACCTGTCGCGCCTGGGCGAATTTACCTTCGATGCGGAGGTCGGACAGAGCTTCTACGGCGGCGCCCGCTACGCGACCTATCTGCGCGGCGATATCGGACAAAGCTACCGCGCCAGCCGAAACCGGACCCATCACGTCGATTTGAACCTAGAGCGGCAATTCGGTCAGGCGACGGCGGATCAGGACAGCGTCGGGCTTTCGACCAGCCTGACACAACGGCTGGACTCGGGAAACAGCCTCTACCTCGGCCTGCGTGGCGATGTCACGCGATCACCGAACCCGGATGCGGAATATCGTGAAATCGAACTGCGCAGCGGCTATGTGCTGGGCAAACCGGTGATGGGCGCTGCGCTGCAATTCGGGCTCGGCGCCGCGTTTCGCGATTATCCGGTCTCGCGCCACAATGTCGCGGGGCGCGAAGACAGACGGCTCTTTGCCGATGTCACGGCGACGTTCGGAGCCATTGATTATTATGGATTCAATCCCACAGTGACGTTGAGCGCCTCGACCACCGACAGCAATATCGGCCTGTTCGACACCAACCGTCTCGGCCTTAATCTCGGGATCCGATCCGCCTTCTGATCCGCCCGCCACCGGCATCGGTTCAAAATTCCGACAGGCGCTGGCATGGGGTGCCATCCATGTTAGATTGCTCGGCAGACGCGTCTGAAAGGAGCTTGCCGCATGGCGATCAAATACCTGCACACGATGGTCCGGGTCAAAGACCTCGAAAAATCGATGGAATTTTACGAATTGCTCGGGCTGAAGGAGCGGCATCGGATCGAGAACGAAGGCGGGCGGTTCACGCTGGTCTTCATGTGTCCGCCGGGTCAGGAAGACGGCCATGCCGATCTCGAGCTGACCCATAACTGGGACGGTGACGAGGCCCTGCCCGATGACAGCCGCCATTTCGGCCATCTCGCCTATCGGGTGGCGGATATCTATGATCTCTGCCAGAAGCTGCAGGACAATGGCGTGACCATCAACCGGCCGCCGCGCGACGGGCACATGGCCTTCGTACGCTCGCCCGACAATGTCTCGGTCGAACTCTTGCAGGAGGGCGACAGCCTGGCACCGCAGGAGCCCTGGGCAAGCATGGAGAACACGGGCCATTGGTAAGGCACGCCGCCTGCACTGCGCTGGTTCTGGGGCTTCTCGCCCTCGGGTCGGCGCAGGCGGCGGAATGTCGTCTGGCGCTGTTGATGGCGCTGGACGTGTCCAGCTCGGTTGATGACGGGGAGGACCGGCTGCAGCGCGGGGGGCTGGTGGCGGCGCTGACCGCACCCGAGGTCCAGGCGGCGTTTTTCGCAGCAGACCAGCCGGTCGCCCTGGCGATCTACGAATGGTCGGGGCGTTACAATCAGGAAATCGTGCTCGACTGGATGATGATCGACAACCGCGCCGCCCTGCTGCGCGCCGCACAAACCGTCGCGGCGAGCCGTCGCAGCCATGACGATTTTCCCACGGCCATGGGCTATGCGCTCGGTTATGGGGCAAAACTGCTGGCTCGGGCGCCGCGCTGTCTTCGTCAGACACTGGACATGGCCGGGGATGGGCAGAACAACGAAGGTTTCGGGCCGCAGGTCGCCTACCGGGAATTCGGCTTTGACGAGGTCACGGTGAACGGACTGGTGATCAACGCCGCCGATTTCGAGGGCGAGATCGGCCTGATCGGCTTTTACCGCGCTCAGGTTCTGCACGGGCCGGGGGCCTTCCTGCAGATCGCCACAGGTTTCGAGGATTACGAACGCGCGATGCGGGCCAAGCTCACCCGGGAATTGACGCCCCCGGCGATCGGCTCGGCAACGCCCGAAAAGGGGTCGGCCGGATGAGGCGCGCCGCCTGCGCGCTGGCCGCGGCGGGCCTCACGGCGCTGCTCGCGCCGGGTGCGGGGCAGGCCTCGCAATGCCGACAGGCGCTGGCCCTGGCGCTCGATGTCTCTGGGTCCGTCGATGCGCGCGAATACCGCCTTCAATCTACCGGGCTGGCCGCCGCGCTCGCCGATGCGCGGGTCCGGCGGCGGCTGCTGGCGATGCCGGAAGCGGCGGTGCGCCTGATGATCTACGAGTGGAGCGGCCCGGGGGATCATGCGGTGCTGCTGCCTTGGACCGAGATCGCGGACCCGGTCCAGATCGACCACATCCGCCAGCAGCTGCTGGCGACCGAACGGCGCGATGCGAGCCCGGGCACGGCGCTGGGGCTGGCCATGGGTTTCGGAATTGCCCAGCTCGACCGGCAGGCGGGATGCTGGAAACGCACATTGGATATCTCCGGCGACGGCCAGTCGAACCTCGGCCCGCGCCCGCGCGACGTGCGGCTGTTGCTGGGTGGCAATGAAGGGATCACCATCAACGCCCTCGTGATCGGCGCGCAGGCGCCGGGGCTGGCGGATCGCCACCAGTCCGAGATCAGCGCGCTCAGCGCCTATTTCAAGGCGGAGGTGATCCACGGACCGGATGCATTTGTTCAGGCGGCGGTTGGCTATGAGGATTATGCCGAGGCGATGGCGTTGAAACTCCTGCGCGAGCTTGACGGGCTGGTGGTGTCCGAGGCGCGCGGCGCGGGTCAGTAGATATAGCGGATCTGATCGGTCCAGTAGCGCTCCATGCGTTTCAGGGAGGCGGAGATTTCCGAGATACCGGCCGGGCCAAGGACGCCCTTGCCTTCCAGCCCCTCGGCATGGCGCGCGAACAGCACCGAGACGACATCGCGGATCGTGCGTCCCTTGTCGGTGAGCCGCACCCGCACAGACCGGCGGTCGATCTCGCAACGCTGGTGGTGCATATAGCCCATGTCCACGAGCTTCTTCAGGTTATAGCTGACGTTGCTGCCCTGGTAATAGCCGCGGCTCTTGAGCTCACCCGCCGTGACCTCGTTGTCGCTGATATTGAAGAGCAGCAACCCCTGCACGGCGTTGATCTCCAGCACCGCAACCCGCTCGAATTCGTCCTTGATCACGTCGAGCAGCAGCCGGTGCAGCCGCTCGACCAGCGACAGCGCCTCGAGATAATCGGCCATGAACCCTCTGTCAGAGAGGCCCGGGCCAAGGTTGTCCTGAATGCTCATCCTAACCTCCGACGAAAGCAGCCTTGCGTCGGAGCCTGAACAACAAATCAGAAGATTTCGTTAAACCTGGGGATCAATCTCGCGCCCCGGTTTCAACCGCAGCAGGTATACGGCCGTTCATCGCGGCAATCTGCGCCTGAATATCGCCGATCAGACCGGCATAGCGCTGCGGTGCCGCGGACTGGCCGCTGACCCATTGGTAAAGATCATGATCGCTCTCGTTGAGCAGCGCATCATAGAGATCGAGCCCGGCCGCATCCATCGCCGCGAGATGGCGCGCCACGAAGGGCGGCAGGATCAGGTCCATCTCCTTGATCCCGCGCCGCATCGAGCGCATCTGCAGACGTTTCAATCGGTGCTCGCGCGGTTCAGACATGAACGTTGCTGCCGCTCGCCCGGCGCAGGCGCTTTTCGAGACGGCCCATCGCCTCGGCCTTGCGCAGCATGTCGGCACGCAACCCGCGGATCTCCGCGAGGATCTCGCCGAAATCGCCGTTACCGGTCTCGTCGGGCGCGTCGACCCCCTCGCCTTCGCCATTGATCAGCCACATCATCGAGACATTGAGCAGCCCCGCGAGCATCGACAGGCGGTTGGCGCGCGGTTCGGACAGGTCCTCTTCCCAGCTGCGCAAGGTCGATTGCTTGACGCCGATTCGCCGTGCCAGCTCGGGCACCGACATGCCCGCACGTTCGCGTGCCGCCGAAACCCGGTCGCCGAAAGTCGCGGCGTCGGGGCCATACCAATCTGTCTGATCGCTCATTTACCATCTCCTGTTGACATTGTTCATGCTTGAAGGGTGTGGCAGCCACCCCTATGACGGACCCGGTAGACATAGACAATCAGAGGCCAAAATGGAACTGCTCTCCAAGACGCTTGATCGCGTAAAACCGTCACCGACGATCGCGGTCACCACCAAGGCCGCCGAATTGAAGGCCGCGGGGCGCGACATCATCGGCCTGGGCGCCGGAGAGCCGGATTTCGACACGCCGCAGAATATCAAGGATGCGGCCATCGCCGCGATCGAAGCGGGAAAGACCAAATACACTGCCGTCGACGGTATCCCCGAGCTGAAACAGGCGATCTGCGCCAAGTTCAAGCGCGACAACGGGCTTGAGTATACCCCCGCACAGGTCTCGGTCGGGACCGGCGGCAAGCAGATCCTCTACAACGCCTTGATGGCGACGCTGAACCCCGGCGAGGAAGTGGTGATCCCGGCGCCCTATTGGGTGTCCTATCCGGACATGGTGTTGCTCGCGGGCGGCACCCCGGTGATCGCCCCCGCCACGCTGGAGAACGATTTCAAGCTGACGCCGGAAGCGCTGGAAGCGGCGATCACGCCGAATACCAGGTGGCTGATCTTCAACTCGCCCTCCAACCCGACCGGCGCCGGCTACAGCCGCGACGAGCTCAAGGCGCTTACCGACGTGCTGCTGCGCCATCCCCATGTCTGGGTGATGAGCGATGACATGTACGAGCATCTTGCCTATGACGATTTCATCTTCTGCACCCCCGCCGAGGTCGAGCCGCAGCTTTATGACCGCACGCTGACCGTCAATGGCGTGTCGAAAGCCTATGCGATGACCGGCTGGCGGATCGGCTATGCGGCGGGACCGGAGAAGCTGATCGGCGCGATGCGCAAGATCCAGTCGCAATCGACCTCGAACCCCTGTTCGGTGAGCCAATGGGCGGCGGTCGAGGCGCTGAACGGCACGCAGGACTACATCCCCGAGAACAACAAGATGTTCGCGCGGCGCCGCGATCTTGTGGTGTCGATGCTCAACGAGATCGACGGTGTCACCTGCCCCAATCCCGAGGGCGCCTTCTATGTCTATCCCTCGATTGCCGGGCTGATCGGCAAGACCTCTGCCGCCGGCACAAGGATTGTGGATGACGAGGCTTTTGCGACGGCGCTGCTGGAGGAGACCGGCGTGGCGGTCGTGTTCGGTGCGGCGTTCGGCCTGTCGCCGAATTTCCGGGTCAGCTACGCGACCTCCGATGACGCATTGAAAGAGGCCTGCAGCCGGATCCAGCGCTTCTGCGCCGAGCTGACCTGACAGGAGGGCATGATGGCAGGCGAGCTACCGGAATATTACTTCAGGGTGCGCGAGAACGGCGCGGCGGTATTCCGTGTGGACACGGAAAACCGCCAGCGTCGGATCGAGATGGATCAGATCGCCGTCGTCAACATCCGCAACGGCGAGATCAAGCCGCAGGGCGACCGCACTCTCTCGGACCATGATCTCGACCATATCCGGGCCTGGATGGAAGACCGGGCCCGGGTGCTGGCGCATCGCGATATCGACGATATCTACCGCGCGGTGGACCACCTCAACCTCACGACCCAATGGGCGCAGTCGAAGGCCAGCGAGGCGCAGCTCGAAGCCGTGACCGACGCATTGCTGCTGGCGATGCATGACCTGCGCAGCACGCTGGTGCGCAAGAAAGCGGACCGACTGCTGAAAAAGTGACGCCGCCCGGTCGCGGGGCGCTGCGCACTTCAGAACGACGGGGAGAGGCGCGGCAGGTCTTCACTGCGCAATCGCGGCAGCGATACCGCCCAGAACCTTGCGTTGAGCAACAGCGCCGCCACCCCGAGCCCGATCACCAGACCGGCCCAGATCCCGATGCCGCCAAGCTCCAGCTTGAACCCCAGCAGATAGGAACAGGGAATACCGATCAGCCAATAGCTGATCGCGGCGAAGACCATCGGCATCTGCGTATCCTGCACGCCGCGCAACAATCCCAGCGCCACGACCTGTGCCCCATCGACGAGCTGGAACAGCGCCGCCATCACCAGGAGCCCGATACCGACCGCGAGGATCTCCGGGCGCGCCGGTTCGTCGCGCTGCATGAACAGCGAAATCAGCGGTTCGGGCCAGAGGATGAAGATCACCATGGTCACTGCCGCCACGGCCAGCGACATCAGCAGCGTGATCACCGCACCCTTGGCCATATGCGGCGCGTCGCGACGGCCAAAGGCATTGCCCGCGCGGATGGTGGCGACATTGCTGAGCCCGACATGGACCATGAAGGTGATCGAGGCGAGCTGCACCGCGATGCCGTGGGCGGCCAGCGGCACGGTGCCGAGCCAGCCCATCATCATCGCGGAGGCGGCAAACAGGCCGACTTCGCTCAAAGAGGTGAGACCGATCGGCCAGCCGAGGTTGAACACCTGCGCCAACATCTGCCAATCCGCCCGCCACATCCGCACGAACAGCTGATGCTGCGGCAGCACCAGCAACACATAGATCACCACCCCGATCAGCGACACGCAATGGGTGGTGACCGAGGCGATTGCGGCCCCCACGACGCCGAGCTCCGGCGCGCCCCAATTGCCGAAGATCAGCGCATAATTCGCCACCGCGTTGATACAGGCCGCGGTCAGGGTGATCCACAACACCACCTGGGTGCGCTCAAGAGCCGCGAGATAGGATTTGAGCACCATGACCAGCAATGCCGGAATGATTCCCCAGCCCGCCACCGCCAGATAGCGCCCGGCATCGCGCGCGACGCTCTCGCCCTGCCCCAGCAGGTCAAGCACCGGCCCCGCCCAGATCATCAGTGGCAGCGCCAGCAGCGCAAAACCGACAGACAACCACAGACCCATCCGCGTGGCCCGGCGGATGCCGATCTCGTCATCCTTGGCGGCATAGGAGGCGACCATCGGCATCACCGCCCAAGCGAATCCCGAACCGAAGATGAACAGGACGAAAAAGAAGGTCGAGGCCAGCGTCACCGCCGCCAGCGCCTCGACCCCGTACCAGCCGACCATCACCGTATCGGTCACCCCGATCGCCATTTGCCCGAGATGCCCGCCGATCAGCGGCAGGCCGAGAATGGTGATAGCGCGGATGTGGCCGCTTGTGCTCATGTGCTTCTTCATGGGTCTGTCCTAAGCCGACCCGGCGCACAGGGGAAGAGGCATTGCGCCTCCGCTGCCAGCCGGGAAAGCCCGCGCGCGGCCCGCGCCGCCTGCACGGCACGGGCCATCCCGCACGCCCCGCCACGCGACGTCGCAATGCGCCGAGGCGCGCGACTTGCCCTTTCCCCGGCAGGGCGGCTCTGCCATACTGGCCTGCAACCAAAACCAAGAGCGGAGCAGCGCCCCGATGACCGATCTTCTCTCAGGCAGAGAACCCAAGGAATATGATGCCTCCTCCATCCAGGTGCTGGAGGATATGGAGCACGTACGCCTGCGGCCGGGGATGTATATCGGCGGCAAGGACGACCGTGCGCTGCACCATATGGTCGCGGAAATCATCGACAATTCGATGGACGAGGCGGTGGCCGGTCATGCCACCTGGATCGAGCTCGAGCTGCATGAGAACGGCCATGTCACCGTGCGCGACAACGGCCGCGGCATCCCGATCGATCCGCACCCCAAGGACCCGAGCAAGTCGGCGCTGGAGATCATCTTCTGCACGCTGAATGCGGGCGGCAAGTTCTCCGGTGATTCCTACGAGACCTCGGGCGGCCTGCACGGGGTCGGCTCCTCGGTGGTCAATGCGCTTTCGGATCACCTGCGCGTCGAGGTTGCGCGCAACCGAGAGCTCTTCGCGATGGAGTTCTCCCGCGGCATCCCGCAGGGGCGGCTCGAAAAGGTCGGCGCAGCCCCCAACCGGCGCGGTACGGCGGTGACATTCCACCCGGATGCGGAGATTTTCGGCGCGCTGAAGTTGAAACCGGCGCGGCTCTTCGCGATGGCGCGTTCCAAGGCCTATCTGTTCTCCGGCGTCGAGATCCGCTGGAAGACCGGGCAGGATGACGGCACGACCCCGCAGGAGGCGAAATTCCACTTTCCCGGCGGGCTCTCCGATTACCTCAACGAGACCCTCGCGGGCGCCTCGACCTATGCCGAAGCGCCGTTCGGCGGCATGGTCGATTTCCGTGACAAGTTCAACACGCCCGGTAAGGTCGAATGGGCGATCAACTGGACGCCCTCACGCGACGGGTTCATCCAATCCTATTGCAACACTATCCCGACGCCGGAG
Source organism: Sulfitobacter aestuarii (assembly GCF_042685005.1). Classification (NCBI taxonomy): domain Bacteria; kingdom Pseudomonadati; phylum Pseudomonadota; class Alphaproteobacteria; order Rhodobacterales; family Roseobacteraceae; genus Sulfitobacter; species Sulfitobacter aestuarii. The sequence goes on from NZ_JBHUMP010000003.1 coordinate 219,045, forward strand.
GGCGGCACCCATGAGGCCGGGTTCTGGGCGGCGATCCTCAAGGGCATCAAGGCCTACGGCGAATTGGTCGGCAACCGGAAGGCCGGGACGATCACCCGCGAGGACCTGATCGCCGGGGGCTGCGCGCTGGTGTCCTGCTTCATCCGCGAGCCGGAATTCGTCGGCCAGACCAAGGACCGGCTGGCCACGGTCGAGGCGCAGCGCATGGTCGAGAACGCGGTGCGGGACCATTTCGACAACTGGCTGGCGGCGGATACGAAATCGGCCGGTGCGATCCTCGATTTCCTGGTGCTGCGCGCCGAGGAGCGGCTGCGGCGGCGTCAGGAGAAAGAGACCGCGCGCAAATCCGCCACCAAGAAACTGCGCCTGCCCGGCAAGCTCACCGATTGCACCAGCAAGGCCCGGGAGGGCACCGAGCTCTTCATCGTCGAGGGCGACAGCGCCGGCGGCTCCGGCAAGGGCGCGCGCAACCGCAACAACCAGGCGCTGCTGCCGCTCAAGGGCAAGATCCTCAACGTGCTTGGCGCGGCGTCCAACAAGCTCAGCACCAATGCCGAGATTTCCGACCTCTGCGAGGCGCTCGGTGTCGGCATGGGCAGCAAGTTCAACCTTGATGATCTGCGCTATGACAAGATCATCATCATGACCGACGCCGATGTCGACGGGGCGCATATCGCGTCGCTGCTGATGACCTTCTTCTTCACCCAGATGCGTCCGCTGATCGATGCCGGGCATCTCTACCTGGCCTGCCCGCCGCTCTACCGGCTGACCCAGGGCGCCAAGCGGGTCTATGTCGCGGACGATGCCGAGAAGAACCGGCTGCTGGAAAAGGGGCTCGGCGGCAAGGGCAAGATCGACCTGCAGCGCTTCAAGGGCCTGGGCGAAATGGATGCCAAGGACCTCAAGGAAACCACGATGGACCCGGCGACCCGCAAGCTGATCCGGGTGACGGTGCATGAGGATGTGCCGGGCGAGACCGGTGATCTGGTGGAACGGCTGATGGGCAAGAAACCGGAGCTGCGCTTCCAGTATATCCAGGAGAACGCGCAATTCGTGGAAGAGCTGGACGTGTAGGGTGGGTGCCAACCCACCTTCACATTCCTGACCAGGCTTCCCTGCGGACGTTCTATCCGGGTGCAAAGGGGCTGTTCGCTGCGTGGGTTGGCACCCACCCTACGATAGCGCTTGTATTCGGCTCCGGCGGCGGCATTACTCGTTCCATGACCCGCCTGCTTCTCCTTGCCTTCCTGGCGCTTGCCGCCTGCGGCCGTCCGCTCACGCTCAACGAGCGGGCCTTTCTGTCGGATATCCATGGTGACAGCCTCAAACTCGACGCGATGCGTCTTGTCGATGGCGCGCCGACCCGGGCGGTGACCTTCCGCCGCAAGCCGCGTCCGCGCACCACCTGCCGCGAGATGATCCTGCCGCCCCAGAAGGACGAGATCATCACCACCAAACCCGCCGCAGTGGCGCTCTGGAACCACGTGCTCTTCGACCGCGACTGGTATCTGGAGGATTACCTCGCCGACTACCCGGAACGGGTGAACCTGATTGCCGCGATGCTGCTCGCCCATGAGGCAACCCATGTCTGGCAATGGCAGAACCGGGCGAGGACCGGCTATTCGCCGCTGCGCGCCGCCGTCGAACATCAGCTAGCGGAGGACCCCTATCTCTTCGAGATCGACACGCCGCGCCGCTTCAGCGAATTCGCCTATGAACAGCAGGGCTCGATCGTCGAGGAATTCGTCTGCTGCCGCGCCATTGCCCCGCAGGCGCCGCGCACGCAGCGCCTGCATCGGCTGATCGCCCAGGCCATGCCGGTCGCCGCGCTGCCCCAGAGCCGCCAGTCGGATCTTCTGCTGCCCTGGGACGGGGTCGATCTGAAGGCGATCTGCCAATAGTTCAGCGCTGGATGTCCACAAGATAGGCCAGCAACGCCGCGAGAGGTCGCGGTGTCGGTGTCAGCACGCCATCCACCTCGATGGGCACCAGGTCCTCGTCCATGGCAGCGCCGAATTCCGGCATGACCCGCGCACGGTGATCCCCGCGCGGATCGCCATAGACATAGCTCAGCGCCCGCGCGGTGGGAAAGGTGCCGCCATTGCCCTGACGTAGACGCGTCAGATCGACCGGCGCCGGGTTCAGCCCTGCCGCCAATGGCCCGTCCCCCTGCCCGCTGGCGCCGTGACAGGACGCGCAATTCTGCGCGAAATAGGCGGCGCCTTCATGGGGTTCGGGCATCGAGGCCGGGACGCAGCCCAGCAACGTCAGCGACGCCGCAAGGATCAGCGGCAGGCGGTGGCGGGTATGGAGGGTCATGCAGGCGGCTCCGATCTGCTGTTCGTGGATGATCCCACCTTGCAGCCCTCGCCCCCACGGACCATGATCCAGATCAAGTCAAAGCCTGAGAGGAGCATTTCATGGCCCATTACGCGTTCATCATGCTTCTGGCAGGGCTCGGCATCCCGCTGCTTGCGGCGCTCAACGCGGCGCTCGGGCGGCTGATCGGCTCGCCCGCCGCGGCGGCCACGGTGCTTTTCGTCATCGCCTTCTCGGCAAGCCTGCTGCTGGCGCTGGCGACCGGCCCGCAGGCATTCTCGCGGATGGCTTTCGCGCCGAAACACCTGTTTGTCGCAGGGCTGCTGGTGGCGTTCTACGTGCTCTCGATCACCTATATCGCGCCGCATTTCGGCGTCGGCAATGCGGTGTTCTTCGTGCTGCTCGGGCAATTGATCAGCGCCGCCGCGATCGACCATTTCGGCCTGTTCGGCGCGCAGATCGCGCCGCTCGGCGCCGCCCGGGCGGGAGGTATCGCGTTGATGGCAGCCGGTGTCTGGCTGACCCAGCAGGTCTGATCCGTCCCTTTCAGGCGGCCGAAGAGGCGGACAATTCAGCCAGCCGTTGCCAGAGCGCGGCCTCTTCGGGATCGTCGACCTCGGGGGACGCCGGTTCATCTCGGGCGATCGCTTCCGCCTCCTCTTCCGGCTCGATCAGCACCAGCGCATCGGCGGGCAAGGGGCGCATCACCCCCGGCAGGGAGATCCGCGCACCGCTGCTCAGGGTAAGGACCAGCCCCTCCGGCCTGACATCCTGCGCCGCCACCTCCGCGGCGCCGCAAAGCGGGCTGTCAATCAGCAGCGCATCTTCCAGCGGGTCGAAATCCTCGATCACCAATGCCCCGCCCGGCGCGAGCGCCAGATCGAAGGCCGCGCCGACCGGCAGATCCATCCCCTCAATGCCACAATCGTGCACAGGCGCGGTCGGCGTGACTTCCGGGGCCAGTTCCGGCGCCGCCGTAAGCGCCGTATCAGACCCGTCGCGCCGGGCAGCGTTCATCGCGACAACAAGGGGCGCGGCGGCAAAAAAAAGCTTGTTCATCAATGGGCTCATGGGTCTGTCCTTGCAATGTCGGCCCAGAATAACAGGCAAGGTGGTCAGAATATGGAAAAGTCGCGCCGCGATTAAGGTATCGTGGGTTCGAGTGGCACAAGGCGCCCCTGATCGAGCCGCACCTGCCGGTCCATCCGCGCCGCGAGCTCGAGGTTATGCGTGGCGATCACCGCCGACAGCCCCGTGTTGCGTACGAGTGCCATCAGCGCCGCGAAAACCTGATCCGAAGTGGCCGGGTCAAGGTTGCCGGTCGGCTCATCGGCCAGCAGCAAGCGCGGCTCATTGGCCAGCGCGCGACAGAAGGCGACGCGCTGCTGTTCCCCGCCCGACAGCGCCGCGGGGCGATGGCTGGCACGCGCGGCAATGCCGACCTGATCGAGCAGGTCAAGCGCCCGCGCCTCCGCAACCTTGCGCGAAACGCCATTGGCCAATTGCGGCAGCACGATGTTCTCGAGCGCCGAGAATTCCGGCAGCAGATGGTGAAACTGGTAGATGAACCCCACATCGTCACGCCGTACCAGCGTCCGGCGCCGGTCGCTCCGCCCGCTCATGTCATGGCCGTTGATCTCCACCAGCCCCGCGTCGGCAGTATCGAGCAACCCCGCGATATGCAGCAGCGTCGACTTGCCGGCCCCCGAAGGCGCGACAAGCGCGACGACCTCGCCCGGCCCGACCTCCAGCTCGGCCCCGCGCAGCACCTCGATCTCCCCCGGCGTGCCCCTGTTATAGGCCTTGGCGATGCCCGAAAGCTTCAGGACAGGTTCACTCATAGCGCAGGGCCTCCACAGGGTTCATCCGCGCCGCGCGCCGGGCCGGGAATATCGTGACGACGAAGGACAGGCCCAGCGACAGCGCCACGGCCGAAAGCACGTCGCCGATCTGCAGCTTGGCGGGCAGGAAATAGATCCCCCTGACGGAGGCATCCCAGGCGGTGCCACCCGACAGCCAGTTCACCGCGGCGAAGATCTGGTCGACATAGATGGCAAAGAGACAGCCCAGCAGCACCCCCATGGCGGTGCCGATCAGACCGGTAAACGCGCCGCAGATGAAGAACACCCGCAGCACCGAGCCCTCGGTCAATCCCATGGTGCGCAGGATGCCGATGTCGCGGCCCTTGTTCTTGACCAGCATGATCAGACCCGAGACGATGTTCATCGCGGCAATCAGCACCAGGATGGAGAGGATCACGAACATCACCCGATCCTCGATATCGAGCGCGCTGAGAAAGGAGCCCGAAGCATCCCGCCAGGTCCAGACCTGCGCCCGCTCCCCCGCCGCCTGCAGCAGCGCCGGGCCCATCGTATCGACCGCCTCCGGTTCCTCGACCATGACCTCGAGCTCGTCGACAACCCCTTCGCGGTTGAAGAATGTCTGCGCCTCGCCAAGCGGCAGATAGGCACGGGTGCGGTCGATGTCATAGCGCCCGGCCGAGAAGATATAGACCACCTCATAGCCATTGACCCGCGGACTGGTGCCGAAGGCGGTCTTGACGCCGTTGGGCGAGATCAGCTTGATCGTGTCGCCAACCTGCACACCGAGGGTCGACGCCACGCCGCTGCCCAATGCGATCCCCTCGTCAAAGCGCGCGATTTCGCCCTCGGAGGTCTCCGGATTGGCGATGCGCGGCAGTGTCGCGAGGTCCTCGCCCGCGATTCCGAACACCTCGACCCCCGCATTGGCCTGATGCTTGTTGGCCATGACCTGCCCGCGCACCAGCGGCGCGGCGCGCGTGACACCCGGCACCTCTGCGACCGCCTCGGCCATCGCGCGATAATCGGCGATGGTCCGGTCGATCTGCCCGTTCGGCTTCACCTCACCGAGGTTGTAGATCGTCACATGGGCATTGGCGCCGAGGATCGTATCGACGAATTCGGCCCGAAAACCCGACCGCACCGCCAGCGTCGCGATCAGCGCGAAGACCGCCAGGGTGATGCCGATCAGGCTGATCCAGGTCATCACACTGACGCCGCCCTCGGCCCGGCGGGCGCGCAGATAGCGCCAGGCGATCATCCATTCGAAGGCCGCGAAGGGCGCAGGTCTTTTGGCGGGTCTGGCCATTTCGGGCTCCGGGTTGAAAGGTTGCGCGCAACCTGATGCGTTGCATGGAAAGTTTCAAGCGGCCTTTCGGCGCCCCACGAGATGACCCAGGGGCCAGGACAGAAGCCGCAGCAGTAATCCGGTGAACAGCGCCCCGCCGAGGAAACCGGCCCCGGCAAAGATCATCCCGGTCGCGGTCAGCGGCAACGCCGGTCGATAGGCGGCCCAGGTGGCGCGGATCAGCTCGCCATCACGCATATGCGGCAGGCCATAGGCGCGCTCAAACGCTCCGCTGCCCCGCAAGACCGCGAGATCCGCCTGCAGGCTCTCATGCCGCGCGAAACTGCGCTGCATATCCAAGCGGCGCCGCTCGACGAAATCATTGCCCCGCATCTGCTCCAGCGCCGCCTCCCGGCTCAACCCCAGCGTTTCGGCGGAAGCGTCGAAATCCGCGACGACCTCACCGAGCGCATCCACCGCGCCGCCGAGCCGTTGCAGATATTGTTGCGAGAACTCGGGGAATTGCGACAGGGCCGCGGCAGAGGCGAGCCCCCCGGCCAGCGTCAGCACCCGCAGGATCACGCCGACACCGCGAAGGCGATGCCGCGCTCCCTGCCTTGCCAACGCCGTGCCAAGGCTCAGGCGCGCCCGGCGTAGATCTGAACCAGCCGCTGCACCGCCTCTTCGGGGGGCAGCTCCTCGCTCTCGCCGCTGCGCCGCGACGTCAGCTCGACCACCCCGTTCTTCAGGCCGCGCGGCCCGACTGTGATCCGCCAGGGCAGGCCGACGAGATCCATGGTGGCGAACTTGCCGCCCGCCCGTTCGTCGCGGTCATCGTAAAGCGGTTCGAGCCCGAGCGCCGTGAGGCTGGCATAGAGCGCTTCGCAGGCGGCATCGGCTTCGGCATCGCCCTGTTTCAGATTGACGATCCCGACGTGGAAGGGTGTCACCCCCTCGGGCCAGATGATCCCGCGCTCGTCATGGCTCGCCTCGATGATCGCGCCGAGCAGTCGGCTGACCCCGATGCCATGACTGCCCATATGCACCGGCACGACCTGCCCGTCCGGCCCCTGCACCGTGGCACCCATGGCCTCGGAGTACTTGGTGCCGAAATAGAATATCTGCCCGACCTCGATGCCGCGCGCGCTGCGCCGCCGCTCTTCGGGCACCTCGTTGAACAGCGCCTCGTCATGGGTTTCGTCGGTGCGTGCGTATTTCGAGGTGAATTCCTCCAGCACCGCGGCACATTGCGCATGATCGTCATAATCGATCTGCCGGTCGCCGAAGCTCAGGTCGGTCACCGCGCTGTCATAGAAGACCTCGGACTCGCCGGTCTCGGCCAGTACCAGGAATTCATGGGTGTAATCCCCGCCGATCGGCCCGCCATCGGCGCGCATCGGGATCGCCTGCAGGCCCATCCTCTCATAGGTGCGCAGATAGCTGACCAGATGCCGGTTATAGGCATGCAGCGCGGCTTCCTTGGTCAGGTCGAAATTATAGCCATCCTTCATGAAGAATTCGCGGCCCCGCATGACCCCGAACCGCGGCCGGATCTCGTCGCGGAACTTCCACTGCACATGATAGAGCGTCAGCGGCAGATCCTTGTAGGAGCCGACATGGGATCGGAAGATATCGGTGATCAGCTCCTCATTGGTCGGCCCGTAGAGCATGTCCCGTCCGTGCCGGTCCTTGATTCGCAGCATCTCCTCGCCGTAATCGTCATAACGCCCGCTCTCGCGCCACAGATCGGCCGATTGCAGCGTCGGCATCAGCATCGGGATATGCCCGGCGCGCTGCTGTTCCTCATGGACGATATCCTCGAGCTTGCGCAGCACCTTGAAGCCGAGCGGCAGCCAGGAATAGATCCCGGCGGCGGCCTGCTTGATCATCCCCGCCCGCAGCATCAGTCGATGGCTGACGATCTGCGCTTCCGAGGGCGTTTCCTTCAGCACGGGTAGAAAATAGCGGGTCAGACGCATCGCGCGGCTCCTTCATGATCGAGGTTGCGCATTGCCTAATTCAAAGCCCTGGGCAACACAATGATCAACCCCGCAGGCAGGCCCCCGCGGCTTCCTTCACCCTTTCACAAATACTCATCCGATGCATTGCAGCGGCAGCGCGCCCTTCGACCGAACCGGCGCGCGTCTCTGTCGGCCCTCCCGCCCTGCGGGGCTTGAAACACCCCCCCACATAAGCGATGTGAAGATACCGCAACCGGAGAGTTCCATGGGCCTGCCGATCCGAGACCAATTGAAATACTGGGGCGTCGCGGCGGCGGTGTTCCTGGTGGTGTTATGGTTCGTCGGCGACGTGCTGGTCCCCTTCCTGCTCGGCGGCGCCATCGCCTATTTCCTCGACCCCGTCGCCGACCGTCTCGAACGGCTCGGTCTCAGCCGCACTCTGGCCACGGCGCTGATCACCGTGGCGGCGCTGCTGATCTTCGTGATCATGGCGCTGCTGGTCATCCCGACGCTGGTCAACCAGGCGATCAACCTGGTCGAGACCGCGCCGCAGCTGGCCCGTAATTTCACCGAGTTCCTGACCGCGCGTTTCCCCTCGCTGCTTGAGGAAGACTCCACCTTGCGCAATTCGATCACCGCGATCGGCGCCACGGTTCAGGAACGCGGCGGCGCGCTGCTCAACACCGCGCTTGCCTCCTTCGCCTCGCTGCTCAACATCATCCTGCTCTTCGTCATCGTACCGGTCGTCTCGGTCTACCTTTTGGTCGATTGGGACCGCATGATCGCCCAGATCGACGCGCTGCTGCCGCGCGATCACGCGCCTACGATCCGCCGTCTCGCCGCCGAGATCGACGACACGCTGGCCTCGTTCATCCGCGGCATGGGCACGGTCTGCCTGATCCTCGGCACCTATTACGCCATCGCGTTGATGCTGGTGGGGCTGCAATTCGGGCTCGTGGTGGGCTTCGTCGCCGGGCTCATCACCTTCATCCCCTATCTGGGCGCGCTGCTCGGCGGGGTGCTGGCGATCGGGCTGGCGCTGTTCCAGTTCTGGGGCGACTGGCTCTCGATCGGGCTGGTGGCTGGGATCTTCGCGCTCGGGCAGGTCATCGAGGGCAATGTGCTGACCCCGAAACTGGTGGGCAATTCGGTCGGGCTGCATCCGGTCTGGTTGCTTCTGGCGCTGTCGGTCTTCGGCACGCTCTTCGGCTTCGTCGGGATGCTGATCGCGGTGCCGGTGGCGGCGGCGATCGGGGTGGTGGCGCGCTTCGCGGTGGCCCAATACCGCGCCAGCCTGCTCTATCAGGGCACCGAACCGGGCAGCAGTTTCGACGAGGACCCGTTCTGATATGGGACGCCAGCTCGGTCTTGACCTGCCCTGCCGCACCGCGCTGGGGCGCGATGACTTTTTCGTCGCCCCCTCCAATGCGCTCGCGGCGGCGCTGATCGACGACTGGCGCGCGTGGCCCGGCGGCAAGCTGGCGCTGACCGGGCCGCAGGGCGCGGGCAAGACCCATCTCACCCATGTCTGGGCCGCCATGGCCGATGCGAAAATCCTCAAGGCCGAGACGTTGCAATCGACCGACATCGCCGGCCTCGCGCGCTGCAATGTCGCGGTCGAGGACGTGCCCGAGATTGCCGGCGATGCGGAGGCCGAGACCGCGCTCTTTCATCTGCACAACCTGGTGCTGGCCGAGGGCGGTGCCTTGTTGCTCACCGGGGCGCCGCCGGTCTCGCATTGGGGGCTGACCCTGCCCGATCTGACCAGCCGGATGCGCGGCACGACCGCCGCCGCACTCGATGCGCCCGACGACACGCTGCTTTCGGCGCTGCTGGTGAAGCTGCTGGCTGACCGTCAGCTCACGCCGCGCCCCGATCTCATCCCCTATCTGCTGAGCCGCATGGACCGCTCCTTCGCCGCCGCGATCGAGCTGGTCGCGGCACTCGACGCGGCCAGTCTGGCGCTGCAACGCCCGGTGACCCGCAGCCTGGCGGCGCTGGTGCTGGACAAGCAGAGCCCGCGCGGGTGATACTGGGCGAAGTGCCTGAGGCGGCTTCCAAAATGGCCGTCACCTGCCTGTCACATGTCAATTCCATAAGGCTGCCATGTCCGATGCCGATTTCCTCAAGGCGCCGTTTCCGCCTGCCACCGATCTGCCCGATCTCGACCTCACGGGGCCGGGGCGGTTCTTCAACCGTGAGCTGAGCTGGCTCGATTTCAACTGGCGCGTGGTCGAAGAGGCGGAGAACCCCCGTGTGCCGTTGCTCGAGCGGCTGCGCTTCCTGTCGATCTCGGCGGGCAATCTCGATGAGTTCTACACCGTCCGGGTCGCCGGTCTGCGCGAGCTCGCACAGGCGGGCAATACCACCCCGGCGGCGGATGGGCTGACCCCGGCCGAACAGCTCGTGCTGATCAACGAGGATGCCCGCAACCTGATGCTGACCCAGCAGCGGGTGCTGGTCGAGCTGATGGCCGAGCTCGACGCGCAGAACATCATGCTCGAACGCGCCGCCGACCTGACGCCACAGGATCACGACTATCTCAACGAGGTCTTTCTCAACCAGGTCTTCGCAGTGCTCTCGCCCCTGGCGATCGACCCGGCGCATCCATTCCCCTTCATCCCCAACACCGGATATGCGCTGGCCCTGCAGCTCGAACGCAAGCAGGACAAACGTCCGTTGCAGGCGCTGCTGCCCATTCCGCGCCAGATCGACCGTTTCGTCCCCCTGCCCGCGCCCGAGGGCTGCCTGCGCTACCTGCCGCTCGAAGATCTGCTGGTGATCCATATTCCCAGCCTGTTTCCGGGCTACAAGCTCAAGGCGCATTTCGAATTCCGCATCCTGCGCGACAGCGATCTCGAGGTCGAGGACGAGGCCGAGGATCTGGTGCGCGAATTCGAAGTCGCGCTGAAGCGCCGCCGCCGCGGCGAGGTGGTGCGGATGACCCATTCGGCCGGGGCGCCGGAGAAGTTGATGTCCGTCGTCATGGCCGAGCTCAACGTGCGTCCCCAGGACGTAATCGAGATCGACGGGATGATCGGGGTCGATGATCTCGGTGCGCTCATCACCGATGCGCGTCCCGACCTCCTGTGGCCGCAATTCACCCCGCGCGTTCCCGAACGGGTCAGCGATCACGAGGGCGACATGTTCGCCGCGATCCGCCAGAAGGACATGCTGCTGCATCACCCCTACGAGACCTTCGACATGGTGGTGCGTTTCCTCACCCAGGCGGCGCGCGATCCGAACGTGGTGGCGATCAAGCAGACGCTTTACCGCACTTCGCGTGACAGCCCGATCGTGGAGGCGCTCTGCGAGGCCGCGGAGGACGGCAAGTCGGTGACCGCGCTGGTCGAGCTCAAGGCGCGCTTTGACGAGGCCGCCAACATCCGCCAGTCACGAAGACTCGAACGCGCCGGAGCGCATGTGGTCTACGGGTTCATCAACCTCAAGACCCATGCCAAGATCTCCACCGTGGTGCGCCGCGAAGGCAGTCAGCTGGTCACCTATACCCATTACGGCACCGGCAATTATCACCCGATCACCGCGCGGATCTATACCGACCTGTCGCTGTTCACCTGCGATCAACGGCTCGGGCGCGACGCGACCAAGGTGTTCAACTATCTCTCCGGCTATGCCCAGCCCGAAAGCCTCGACAATCTGGCGATCTCGCCGCTGACCCTGAAATCGAGCCTGCTGGCGATGATCCAGGCCGAAGCGGATCACGCCGCAAGCGGCAAACCGGCGGTGATCTGGGCCAAGCTCAACTCGATCATCGATGCCGAGGTGATCGACGCGCTATATGCCGCCTCACAGGCCGGGGTGCAGATCAGCCTGGTGATCCGCGGCATCTGCGGATTGCGTCCCGGGGTGAAGGGGCTGAGCGAGAACATCCGCGTCAAATCCATCGTCGGACGTTTCCTCGAACATTCGCGGATCGTCTGTTTCGGCAATGGCCATGAGATCCCGCACAAGAAAAACCGGGTGTTCATCTCCTCTGCCGACTGGATGGGCCGCAACCTTGCGCGTCGGGTCGAGACGCTGGTGGAGATCGAGAACCCCACGGTGAAGGCGCAGATCACCAGTCAGATCATGGCCGCCAACCTCGCGGACGTGGCCCAGAGCTGGGTGATGGCGCCCGATGGCCGCTTCACCCGACCGCCCCTGGCGACGGGACAATTCGCGTTCAACTGCCACCGTTTCTTCATGGAAAATCCCTCGCTCTCCGGGCGCGGCTCGGCGGGGGCGTCGGATGTGCCCAAGCTCACCCATACCGAGGATTGAACCGCGCGGCACGGGGCCGCGGGCAACAGTCGGCGGTCCCAGGGGGCGCGGCGGGGCGAAAAACAATTGACCCCCTGACCCCGTCGGTTAATTTGCACGCCTCAACGGATGGCCCGCAGGAGTATGCATGGCAGACCAGACCGAAACCGCCCGTGTCCCTGAAACCGGGGTGGCCGATCTGGGTCTATTCGGCAAACCGCTGTTCCAGGACCCGTCGGCCCGCGGGCTGGCAAAGGTCGGGGTCGTCGATGTCGGATCGAACTCCGTACGCCTCGTGGTCTTCGACGGCGCGGCGCGGTCCCCCGCCTATTTCTATAACGAGAAGATCATGTGCGCTCTTGGCGCGGGCATGGCCGAGACCGGTCATCTTTCACCCGAGGGGCGCGTCCGGGCGCTCTCGGCAATGCGGCGCTTTCGCAAGCTGGCCGATGGCATGGGGCTTTCCGAACTCACCGTCGTCGCGACCGCGGCGGTGCGCGATGCCAGCGACGGGCGCGATTTCTGCGAGGAAGTGCGCCGCGAGACGGGACTGCGGATCTGGGTCATCGACGGCGAGGAGGAAGCCCGGCTTTCGGCGCAGGGCGTGCTGCTGGGCTGGCCCGGCGCCTACGGGCTGATCTGCGACATCGGCGGTTCCTCGATGGAACTGGCGGAAATCTCCGGCGGCCGGGTCGGACGGCGGGTGACGTCGCAACTCGGACCGCTGAAACTGCGTGACATCAAGGGCGGCGCCAAGGCGCGTCAGGCCCATATCAAGGAGGTCATCGCCGGGCTGCAGGAAAAGATGGGCAGCCAGCGCGACCGGCTGTTCCTCGTCGGCGGCTCCTGGCGGGCGATCGCGCGGATCGACATGTACCGGCGCGGCTATCCGCTGCATGTTCTGCACGAATACCGCATGACCGTGCGTTCGGTCAGCGCCACGGTCAAATTCATCCAGCAAAGCGATCTCGGCAAGCTGCGCAGCGCCTGCGGGGTTTCCTCCAGCCGGATGGCATTGGTGCCCTATGCGGCCGAGGTACTGAGCCGGTTGGTGCAGAGCTTCAAGCCCAAGGATATCGCGATCTCAAGCTACGGGATCCGCGAGGGCATGCTCTATGAACAGATGCCGCAGCGTCTGCGCGACCGCGATCCGCTGATCGAGGCCTGCCGCTTTGCCGAGGCCAAGGATGCGCGGATGCCGGGCTTTGGCAAGGTGCTCTACGATTTCATCCTCCCGCTCTACAAAAGCGCTCCGGCCCCGCGCAAACGGCTGGTGAAGGCCGCCTGCCTGCTGCATGACGTGAGCTGGCGCGCGCATCCCGACTATCGGGCCGAGACCTGTTTTGACAATGCCACCCGCGCCAACCTCGGCGGGCTGAAACATTCCGAGCGGATCTACCTCGGCCTCGCCCTGCTGCACCGCTATTCCAACAAGCGCGAGAACACTCGTTTTGCCGATCTTTACGAAATGGTCGACGAGAACACCCGGCTCGAGGCGGAGATCCTCGGCAAGGCAATGCGCTTTGGCGCGATGCTGTGGATGAACAAGGAGGAAGACCGCGGCGAACTGCGCTGGTTCCCCAAGAAGAAGGTGCTGGAACTGCGGCTGACGGCGGACATGATGCCGCTCTTCGGCGAGGTTGCGCAGTCGCGGCTCAATTCGCTCGCTTCGTCGCTCGGGGCCGAGGTGACCGTGAGCGTGGCCAAGACCACTGCCAAGCCCGAGACCTGAGCCTGTGCCCTAGAGCTCGATCTGCGGGTTCGGCTCGGTCGGCTTTTCGGGGGGTTCGAGCGGATGGTCTGGCTTTCGGCGAATGATGATGTCACCATTAGGCAGCATCTCGGGCGCCTGATAGGCGTTCCAATCCTCGACCTCGTCCACCAGTTCCTTCAGCTTCGGCCCCATCTCACGCGCGAAATTCCGCAGCCCGGGGCGCATCTGGTCGGCGAGGTCCGACAGATCCTCGAACGCCGGTTCCATCTGCCGCATGATGCCTTCCATGAACATCTGCGCGCCGCGTTCCATCAGCGAAAAACTCTCTTCATCCTGCGGATCCGGGGCAGGCTCCGGCTCGATACTCTGAGCAAAGGCAGGCACGGCAAGGGCGCAGGAGAAGGCGAGGATCAAGGCGGTGCGTTTCATGTCTTTCAAGATAGACACTTTCACGGCGCTTTCCAGTCCTCGAAATCGAGCGTGACCGGGAAATGGTCGGAGGCGGTGACCAAAGCGTCGCGCAATTCCGGGTCTTTCCAGCAGGACGGATCATCGAGCGGATGCCAGATCCGCCAGCGCGGATTGCGCTGGCGAAAGGCGTCGCTGACCATGATGTAATCCAGCAGCGCCTGAAGATAGCGCTGTTCCGGACGGATCCAGAACCGGGAGGTGGTGGGCATCGCGCCGAGCCTGCGCGACAGCGCCTGTTTCGCATGCGGATCGAACAGCGCCCGCGGCCCCTCATGGCCGAGCACGATCTCCACCGAAGACCGCCCGAACAGGTCTTCGAATTCATCGAGACCGGGCCCGTCATTGAGATCCCCGAGCACGATCAGTGGCTCGCCCTCGTCGAGATGCTCCTCGATCCGGCCGCGCAGCCAGATCGCCTGGGCCAGCTGCTTGCGCCGGTTTGCAATGCCGAAACGCAGCACCTCGGCCGCGTTGCGCGCGCCATGCGGGGCCTTCGATTTCAGATGCGCGCCGATCATCCGGAAGGTGAAACCGCCGGCGGTCTTCACCGCCAGTTCCAGCGGCGGCTTGGAGAAGACCACGTGATCCTCACGCGCATCGATGTCGAGATCGATCCGCAGCACCCCGTCAAAGCGCGGTGCGCCCGTCGCGCCCTCCGGCCCGCTCCATTTCCCGCGCGGATCATGGCGCGCGTCGAGCCGGTCGGGATCGTAAAGCAACGCGATCTCCTGCTGGGTGTCATTGGCAAATCCCATCACCGCCTCGCGGGCCCGCAGCCCGGCATGGGCGGCAAAATGCTCCAGCGCCGCCACGGTACGGTGCTTGCTGCCCTGATCCGGCGCTTCGATGATCATCACCGCATCGGCATCGAGCGCCCGAAACACCCGCACCAGCGCCGCGGTCTGGCGCGCGCGGGTCACATCGTGGCGCGACGACCATTCCTCATCGTTGTAAAGCCTGTTGTCCCCGTCAAAGAGGCTCGAGAACCACTCTACATTGTAGGTGGCGATGCGCATCAGCCATACCGCGCCGACAGGGTTGCCCAGGCGCGGTTGATGTCGATCATCCGCTTTTCGGCCATCAGCACCGCCTCTTCCGGCAGGCCCCGGGCCACCAGCGCATCCGGATGATTGGCCCGTACCAGACGCCGCCAGGCGGCGCGCGCCTCCTCGCGGCTGGCATTGGGCGCGATGCCGAGCACCGTATGGGGCAAGGGCGAGGTATCGGGCACGAAGCGCGCCTTGAGGGCTGCGAAATCCTCCTCCGCAATCTCGAAAATGGCCGCTACCTGTTCCAGGAAGGCATCCTCGTTGGGGTGATACTTGCCATCCGCCATGGCGATATGGAATAGCCCCTCAAGCAGATCGCGCAGCGCATCGGGATTGTCGCGGAACATCCGCGCGATGCGCCTGGCATATTCCTCGAAACCGGCGACATCCTGGCGTGCCAGGTTGAATACCCGCGCCGCCCCTTCGCGGTCTTCCTCGGCGATCTGGAAAACCTCGCGGAAGGCCATGACCTCGTCGCGCGTGACCAGCCCGTCGGCCTTGGCCATCTTGGCACCGAGGGCAATCACCGCGATGGTGAAGGCGACGGAGCGTTCCGGCGGGCTGCGCAGCCGGTCAAAGACGGCAGCGAGTCCCTCGCCGGAGGCAAGGGCCGAGAGGGCTTCGGTGATGCGGTTCCAGATCGACATGGGCCGACCTTACCGGGGCGGCGAGGGGAAGTCAGGACGCCGCGAGGATTTTCTGCATCAAAATCAGGTCAAGCCATTGGTTTGCCTTGAAACCGACCTGCGGCATATGGCCCACCTTCCGAAAGCCGAGCCGTTCATGGAAGGTGACCGCCGCGGGATTGGCGCTGCTGATACCGGCGACCATGACATGATGTCCCGCCGCCTCCGCTGCCGTGACCGCCGCCCGCATCAGCGCGAGGCCAATGCCGCGGCCCCGCGCTGCCTCGTCGAGCAGGATCGTATGCTCGATTGTATGGGCATAGCCCGGCCCGGCGCGGAACTGCGCGAAGGTGACGAATCCGTCGAGCCTCCCCTCCTCGGCCACGAAGAAGGCGCCGGGGCGCTGCGCGATCAGCTCGCCAACCTCCGCCACCGTCTTCTCACGGCTGTTGAAGGTCGCCAGCGTGTCGCGGATCATCCGGTTCCACAGCTCCGCCACCGCCTCCGCATCTGCCGCGGCGGCGGCGCGCACCGGCGCGGCGCTCAAAAGCCGCCCCGCGCCCCCCGCGCCCCGGTCGGGCCGCAGCCCCGTCTCACCCGCGCGCCGCGCGGATCAGCTTCAGGATATCCTGCGCCGCCGACGGGATATTGGTGCCGGGTCCGAAGATCGCCTTGACCCCCGCATCCTGCAGGAACTTGTAATCCTGCTGCGGGATCACGCCGCCGCAGATCACCAGGATATCCTCGGCCCCGGCCTCCTTCAGCGCCTTGACGAGCTGCGGCGCGAGCGTCTTGTGCCCTGCTGCCTGGCTCGAGATGCCGATGACATGGACGTCATTGTCGACCGCATCCTGTGCCGCCTCCGCCGGGGTCTGGAACAGCGGACCGACATCGACGTCAAACCCGATATCGGCAAAGGCGGTCGCGATCACCTTGGCGCCGCGGTCATGGCCGTCCTGCCCCATCTTGACCACCAGCATCCGCGGGCGACGCCCCTCCTCCTCGGCGAATTGCTCGACCGCCTTCTGGATCTCGGAGAACCCCTGATCCCCCTCATAGGCAGCACCGTAGACACCGGCGAGGGTCTTCACCTCGGCGCGATGGCGGCCGAACTCGTCTTCCATAGCCATGCTGATCTCTCCCACAGAGGCCCTTACCCGGGCTGCTTCCACCGCGGCTTCCAGCAGGTTGCCGCCCTCGCGCGCGACGCGCGTCACCTCGGCCAACGCTGCCCGGCAGGCATCCTCGTCGCGCGCGGCGCGGATCTTCTCGAGCCGCTTGATCTGGCTGTCGCGCACCGCGACATTGTCGACATCGAGAATGTCGATCGGGTCTTCCTTGTCCTTGCGGTACTTGTTGACGCCGACGACCACCTCGGTGCCGCGGTCGATATTGGCCTGCCGCCGCGCCGCCGCTTCCTCGATCCTCAGCTTGGGCATGCCCGAGGCCACCGCCTTCGTCATTCCGCCGAGTTCCTCGACCTCCTCGATCAGCTTCCAGGCCGCCTCGGCAAGGTCATGGGTCAGCTTCTCGACGTAATAGGACCCGGCCAGCGGATCGACCACATTAATCACGCCGGTCTCTTCCTGCAGGATCAACTGCGTATTGCGCGCGATGCGGGCGGAGAAATCGGTGGGCAGCGCGATCGCCTCATCAAGCGCATTGGTATGCAGCGACTGGGTACCGCCCAGCACCGCGCTCATCGCCTCGTAAGCCGTGCGGATCACGTTGTTATAGGGGTCCTGCTCCTGCAGGCTGACGCCCGAGGTCTGGCAATGGGTGCGCAGCATCGAGGATTTCGGATTCTTCGGCTCGAACTCCTCCATCACCCGCGACCACAGCAACCGCGCCGCGCGCAGCTTCGCGGCTTCCATGAAGAAATTCATCCCAATGGCGAAGAAGAAGCTCAACCGTCCGGCAAATTTGTCCACATCCATGCCGCGCGCGATGGCGGTGCGTACATATTCGCGCCCGTCAGCGATGGTAAAGGCCAGCTCCTGCACCAGGTTCGCACCCGCTTCCTGCATGTGATAGCCGGAGATCGAGATCGAGTTGAATTTCGGCATCTGCTCGGAGGTGTATTCGATGATATCCGCTACGATCCGCATCGAGGCTTCGGGCGGATAGATATAGGTGTTGCGGACCATGAATTCCTTCAGGATGTCGTTCTGGATCGTGCCCGACAGCACCGACTTGTCATGGCCCTGTTCCTCTCCGGCGACGATGAAGCTCGCCAGCACCGGGATCACCGCGCCGTTCATGGTCATCGAGACCGAAACCTTGTCGAGCGGGATGCCGTCGAACAGGATCTTCATGTCCTCGACGGAATCAATCGCCACCCCGGCCTTGCCGACATCGCCCTCAACCCGCGGATGGTCGCTGTCATAGCCGCGATGGGTGGCCAGATCGAAGGCCACCGAAACGCCCTGCTGCCCGGCGGCGAGGCCCCGGCGGTAGAACGCGTTGGACTCCTCCGCCGTCGAGAAACCGGCATATTGGCGAATCGTCCAGGGCCGCCCGGCATACATTGTCGCCTTGACGCCGCGGGTATAGGGCGCCTGTCCGGGGATGCTGTCAAGATGAGCGAGCCCTTCGAGATCCTCCGCCGTGTAGAGCGGCTGCACCGGGATCCCCTCCAGCGTCTGCCAGGTCAGATCCTCCAGCTTGCGATTGCGCAGCTCGCCCTCAGCCAGATTGCGCCAGGTTTCCTTGTCCGCTGTCATGTCCTTGTCCTCTCGGGTTGTCTTCCGTTGACCGGCTCGGGCCGGTTCTGTCGCGGAAGGGGTCCTCTGTCAGTGTTGCCAGACCATCGGCCCCGGCGCTGAGCCAGAACAGATCGTCGGCGTGGTTCTCACGCAGGGCGGCGCGCTGCGCCGCGGTGAAGGGGTGCCAGCGTCCCGCGCCCGGGGGCAGGCTTGCCGGGTCCTCGCCGCGCCGCTCCAGCGCTGCCCGCAGGCGCGGCAAATCAGGCGCGCGGTTGAGCCAGCGGGCATTGTGGTCATCCGGCGCGGTGACGGGCGCGCAGAGCTCAAGCAGGGCGCCGGGCCGGGCCGCGACACGTTCGAAAGGCACCACTTCGATTGCCGCGTCGGGCATTGCGCAGGCCAGATCGGTGATCACATCGCGCCAACCACGCCGGTCCACCGCGATCTCGGCGAGGATCTCGGCATCGGGCAGCGGATGGCCGCGTGCCACCGCATAGGCACAGGCCGAGGCCCACCATTGCTCCTGATCGCGGATCACCAGCACCACCCGGTCGATCTGCCCGTTGAATGCGGCGGATACCCGCGCCATCCGCTCACCGATCGCCGGATAGAGGCTGCGGCGGCGCAGGCAATGCCGCGTGCTGCCGATCACGTTCTCGTCGCTGACCAGCAGATCGCCCAACCCCGCCGCGCGGGCCTGGCGCAGCTGCATCTGCACCCGTGCCTCGGCGCGGCGGCGCAGGTTGCTTCCGCGCGCCGCCGCCGGGCCGGGGAACAGCCCGGCAAAGAGCGATATCCGGGTGCGCCGCGGTCCCCAGAAACCCACCGAGCCCGAGGAAAGCGCCGCAACATTCTGGCGCAGATATTGCTGAAACGTGGTGCTGGCGCAGCGATGCGCCCCGATATGCAGGGTAATATTCATGTGCGCGGTGACCAACCTACTGTCCAAGGCCGCCCCGTTCGGCCATGATGCGGGGAACCGGTCGATCATGACCATGAACCCGTTGCAGCGAACTTAATGTCGCAACTGACGCCCCGACGCTTCGCAATCGCGCCGACAGTGACTATATCTTGGCAAAGAGGAGACGCAATGAAACGCCTCATACCGTTTGTAATCATTGGACTTATTGCCGCTGGCGCCGGGGCGGAGACCATTGCCGCGCAGGATGAGCCGCCGATCTTCCAGCCCGCCAATGAAGTGGATTTGAATGTACTGCTGTGGAAAAAGCGCCCGGTCGTGGTCTTTGCCGACAGCGATTTCGACCCCGCTTTCATCGAGCAGATGGAACTGCTCGAACAGCACCAGGACGAGCTCAGGATCCGCGACGTCATCGTGCTGACCGACACCGACCCGCAGGCCCGCGGCGCCATGCGGCTGAAACTGCGGCCACGCGGCTTCATGCTGGCGATCCTCGGCAAGGACGGCCGTGTAAAGCTGCGCAAGCCCTTCCCCTGGGACGTGCGCGAGATCAGCCGCAGCATCGACAAGATGCCCGAACGGCGCCGCGAGATCCGGGAACGCAAGGAGATCCAGGGCAACATCATCCAGTGATCCCGCCCGAAGGCGGGAGCACCGGGACCGGTCGTCCCGACAGGATATGCCGCCCCCTGCCGCATCGGCCCTATTCAAACTCCATGATCACATCATCTACCGCCAGGCTGTCGCCCGCGTCGGCGTTGATCTTCGAGACGACGCCCTTCTTCTCGGCGCGCAGGATGTTTTCCATCTTCATCGCCTCGATCGTACAGAGCGCCTGCCCCTCCTGAATCTCATCGCCGACCTCGACATCGAGTTTCACCACCAGACCAGGCATCGGGCAGAGCAGCATCTTGGAGGTATCGGGTGCCTGTTTCACCGGCATGAGCCGGGCCAGTTCGGCCTGGCGCGGGGTGCGGACATGGACCTTGAGGTCGGCGCCGCGGGTGCGCACGCGGAACCCGCCGGAGATCTTGCCGACCTTCAGGATCAACGGCGCCTGCGCCACCGTCATCGTCGCGAGCTGATCCCCCGGGGTCCAGTCACCGCTGACCCGCAGGCTGGCGCCACCATCGAAGGTCACCGTGGAACCGGCAGTGTCGGCCTCGATCCGCACGTCGAAGGAATGACCCTGCAGCGTCACGTTCCAGTCGCTGCCGACCTTGCGCTCGTGATTGTCCATGCGCCCCGAAACCTTGGCGCGGCGGATCTCGGCGACACGGTGCATGGCGGCAGTGGCGGCGGCGATGCGGCGCAGCTCCTTCTCGGGCAGCTCCACGCCGTCAAAGCCCTCGGGATATTCCTCGGCGATGAAGGCGGTGGTCATCTCGCCGGAGATAAACTTCGGATGATCCATCACCGCCGAAAGGAACGGCAGGTTGTGCCCGATCCCCTCCACCTCGAAACTGTCGAGCGCCACACGCATCCGCTCGATCGCCTCGGCGCGGGTCGGCGCCCAGGTGCAGAGCTTGGCGATCATCGGGTCGTAATACATCGAGATCTCACCGCCTTCATAGACGCCGGTATCGTTGCGCACCGCCATCCCGCCTTCCGGCGCGTCGCCCTGCCACTTGCCATTGTCGAGCAGCGGCCCGGCGGCGATTTCCTGCGGCGGGCGGTAGCGGGTCAGCCGACCGATGGAGGGCAGGAATCCGCGATAGGGGTCTTCGGCATAGAGCCGGTTCTCGATCGCCCAGCCGTTGAGCGTGACATCCTCCTGACGGATGCTCAGTTCCTCTCCGGCGGCGACCCGGATCATCTGCTCGACAAGATCGACGCCGGTGATTAGCTCGGTGACCGGATGTTCGACCTGCAGACGGGTGTTCATCTCGAGGAAGTAAAAATTGCGCTCCCCATCGACGATGAACTCGACCGTGCCGGCGCTGGTGTAGCCCACCGCCTGGGCCAGCGCCACGGCCTGTTCGCCCATGGCGCGCCGGGTTTCCTCGTCAAGGAACGGGCTCGGCGCTTCCTCCACGACCTTCTGGTTGCGCCGCTGTATCGAACATTCGCGCTCGCCCAGATAGATGCCGTTGCCATGCGCGTCGCAGAGCACCTGTATCTCGATGTGGCGCGGCTGGGTGACGAATTTCTCGATGAAGATCCGGTCATCGCCGAAGCTGTTGGCGGCCTCGTTCTTGGACGACTGGAACCCCTCTCGCGCCTCCTCGTCGTTCCAGGCGATGCGCATGCCCTTGCCGCCGCCGCCGGCAGAAGCCTTGAGCATTACCGGATAGCCGATCTCGTTGGAAATCCGGACCGCCTCGTCGGCATTCTCGATAAGTCCCATATATCCGGGCACCGTGGAGACCCCGGCCTCCTTGGCGATCTTCTTGGAGGTGATCTTGTCGCCCATCTTTTCGATGGCTCCGACCGGCGGCCCGACGAAGACGACCCCCGCCGCGGCCAGCGCTTCGGCGAACTTGCTGTTCTCGGACAGGAAGCCATAGCCGGGATGCACCGCTTCGGCGCCGCTCTGGCGCACCGCCTCCATCACCTTGTCGATGACGATATAGGATTGGTTGGCCGGGGACGGGCCGATATGGATCGCCTCATCCGCCATCTGGACATGCAGCGCCTGGGTATCGGCGTCGGAATGAACAGCCACGGAGGCGATGCCCATTTTGCGTGCGGTCTTGATAACCCGGCAGGCGATTTCGCCCCGGTTGGCGATCAGGATCTTGTTGAACATGCTCTGTCCTTCTGGCTCGTAATTGATGACTCGGGAAAACCCCGCCGCAGGCCGGGCTGCGCGGGGTGAGTAAGATGATGAAGCTGGGAGGTCGAACACAGGAAAACCGCGCAGGCCGGGGCCGCGCGGTCGCTGTCGTTTCCGTGTCGTTCTATCTGTCTTAGAAGGCTCTCTGCCTTAGTTGCAGCGGCCCGGATAGAGCTGGCAATAGGCGACGTTACCGGCTGCGCCGATAGCCGCACCCTGCGCGAGGCTGCCGCTGGTGATTGCCGCGGCACCGGCACCGACCGCCGCGCCGCCGAGCGCCTGCTCGCCGAGCGTGTCGCCACAGGCGGCAAGTCCGCCGCAGGCCACAAGGCCGAGTATGATGTTCTTGATGGACATGGTCCTGATCCTTCGTTTCCTGTCTTTGCAAGACCAACGCAGCAGAAGCCCATCGGGTTCCCGCTTGTCGGCTTGCGGTTTGATCTGAGGCCAACGTCCCGGCGCCCGGAAAAATTGGGCAGCAGAGCCGGAAAAACGGCCTGCTGCCCATCAGGGGAAGGGGTATGGTCTTGATGCACAAGCGGAAAATCAAGGATATTGCCGCGAGCTGCAGCATCGAGCCTGCCGCAACGTGCGGCGTTGGCCAAGCGGCGATTCCCGGCATCGGAGAAATCGGCCAAGTGCTGCCTGTCAGGGCTGTGCATGGGCAACAACATGCCGATCACGGTTCGAAAGCGTCCGGAAAGGCGCGCCGCGCCGCGGTCTCGTCAATGACCAGAAGCGCTTCGTAATCCTCGGGGTCGAAAGGATCGGTGGCGGGCAGCACCTCGCGGCCGAACAGCCAGGACAGGCGACCGGCATCGAGATTGCCGCGTTCGAAGGGCTGATCGCCGAAGGCCTGCCAGAGCGCCTTCATGAAGCCGGTATCCGCGCGTCGGTCGGGCGGACGACGATCGGCGCGGCGCTCACGCCGGATCAGCGGGGTGACGCCCTTGGGATTGGGTCGGCGAATGGTGAATTGAAAGTCCGTTCCCGACAATCGACTGGGAAAACCGCGATGCTTCAGCATGTTATCCCCCGGACCAGAGGGGCGGCGGGGATCAGGACAGGCGCAGGCGCCTGCCCTGTTCCGACATTACTTGTACTTGCCGGTATAGGTCGGTTCGACCGAAATCGGCTCCGGCTCGACGACAACATATTCTTCTTGCTTCGGGGCGCAGGCGGATACGACTGCAACCAAACCGAATGCAGCCAGCATAGTGATGCTCTTCGACATCTAGGTCTCCTGTCTAGGTTTATGGGGCATGGCACTGCGAATTGCCTCACCTGCCCCGATTCTGAGGTAAGAAATACGTGGGTATTCCTCGCGGCCATGATAAGCGATCTAGAAGGCAATTCATACGGGGCCAGTGCCAATCGCTGAGCCTGTGACGCCAAAGCATCATCCGCCGCAGAACGCGGCTCGGTGGCCGCAAGATATTGTAGCGCCATCACAGGCCCTCCCAGATACAGTTGCCACCGGACGGCCTGTAAGCTTCGAAAAATCGAGTGATTTCCGCGTCGGCCACGCCGAAAGCGCTCGGTCGGTCGGCCAGCGACAGGACCATCCGGGCGGCCGTGAGATCATGTTCGGCAAGATAGGGCAGCGCGACGCTGGTACAGAGATGATCCAGGTCGGGCAAGGCCTGATCCGGGCCGAGCGCGCGGCTCTCCCGGGCGATGGCCGGAGCGACGAAGCGAAAGCGCAGCAACGTCTCGCCGCCCGCTTCCTCGACCAGCACTTCCTCGAGGCCGACATCCTGCCCCGACGGTACCTCATGGGCCGTGACCGGAGCGCCCAGAGCGCAGAGCAGGATCGGGAGAGGCGCCAGACACCTCATGTTCGCGCCCCGGCAGCTGCCCGGCTCAGTGGTTGCGCAGGGCCTTGATCAGGGCGTCCTTGTCCATGTCCGACCGCCCCTCGATGTCGAGTTCCTGGGCACGGTGGTAAAGATCTTCCTTGCTCCACTCCTCGTAAGGCGGGTTCTGCCCGCCCTTCTTCGAGGGCTGCTGATCGGGATTGGCCCGGGCATTGGCGATGCGCGCGGCCTTTTCCCTGGAGGCGCCATCCTTGCGCAGCGCCTCGTAGGTCTCGTCGTCCTTGATGCTCTTTCCGTGATCCTTGGTCATCGCGGTCTCCTTTAGCGGAAAACCCGATAGGCGCGGTCAATGTTCCGCCCACCGGGGGTTTCACACCCCCGGACCCCCGTGGAGTATTTCCGGCATAGAGAAGCGACATCATCCCCGTCCCGTTACAGCGGAATATTGTCGTGTTTCTTCCAGCGCGTCGTGACCTTCTTGTTGCGCAGGCTGGCGAAGGCGCGGGCGACGCGCTTGCGGGTACTGCGTGGCTGGATCACCTCATCGATGAAACCGCGCTCGGCGGCGACGAAGGGATTGGCGAAACGCGCCTCGTAATCGGCCGTATGCCCGGCAATCTTTTCCGCATCGCCAAGGTCGGCGCGATGGATGATCTCTGTCGCGCCCTTGGCCCCCATCACCGCGATCTCCGCCGTCGGCCAGGCATAGTTGAAATCCGAACGCAGATGTTTGGAAGCCATCACGTCATAGGCCCCGCCATAGGCCTTGCGGGTGATGACAGTGACCATCGGCACCGTGGCCTGACCATAGGCGAAGAGCAGTTTGGCGCCGTGTTTGATCACCCCGCCGAATTCCTGGCTGGTACCGGGCAGGAAGCCGGGCACGTCGACGAGGGTCAGGATCGGGATCTCGAATGCGTCGCAGAACCGCACGAACCGCGCCGCCTTACGCGAGCTGTCGATATCGAGACAGCCCGCAAGCACCATCGGCTGGTTCGCCACCACGCCGACGGTGCGCCCTTCGATGCGGATGAAGCCGGTGATGATATTCTTGGCGAAGTTCTCCTGAAGCTCGTAGAATTCCCCCTCATCGCCGAGCTTGAGGATCAGCTCCTTCATGTCATAGGGCGTATTGGCATTGGCCGGCACCAGCGTGTCGAGCGAGGGCTCGATACGGTTGGGATCGTCGAAGAACGGCCGGACCGGAGGTTTCTCGCCGTTGTTGGCGGGCAGCAGATCGACCAGGCGACGAACCTCGGCCAGCGCCTCGACATCGTTCTCGAACGCCGAATCGGCCACCGAGGATTTGCGCGTATGGGTGGAAGCGCCGCCGAGCTCCTCGGCGGTGACCACCTCGTTGGTCACGGTCTTGACCACGTCGGGGCCGGTAACGAACATGTAGGACGTGTCCTTCACCATAAAGATGAAATCGGTCATCGCCGGAGAATAGACCGCGCCCCCGGCGCAGGGCCCCATGATGACGCTGATCTGCGGGATCACCCCGGAGGCTTCGATATTGCGCTGGAAGACCTCGGCATAGCCCGCGAGGCTGGCGACACCTTCCTGGATCCGCGCACCGCCGGAATCGTTGATGCCGATCACCGGAGCCCCGTTCTGCACGGCCATGTCCATGATCTTGCAGATCTTCTGGGCGTGGGTTTCGGAAAGCGAGCCGCCGAAGACGGTGAAATCCTGACTGAAGACATAGACGAGACGGCCGTTGATCGTGCCCCAGCCGGTGACCACGCCGTCGCCGGCCGGCTTCTGCTGCTCCATGCCGAAATCGGTGCAGCGATGGGTGACGAACATGTCGAATTCTTCGAACGAACCCTCGTCGAGCAGAAGCTCGACCCGCTCGCGTGCGGTGAGCTTGCCGCGGTCATGCTGCGCCTCGATACGGCGCGCGCCGCCACCAAGCCGTGCTATTTCGCGGCGGTTCTCCAGTTCAGCCAGAATATCCTTCATCACGCCCCCTCTTGAAACGATACCGGTTGGTTTTCGGGCACCCTAGAGCAAAGCCCGGGGCAACCAAAGGTCAATTCCGCAAATTTGCAAATGCTATTCAAAGTGGTTCCAGCAAATTGCAAATTGGCAAAGAAACGGCGGATATGGACAAGTCCGGGGCTTGGGCGTAGGTCCGATATCATGAATAGCGCCCATGCCGTCCGCTTTCTGGACCGTTCCACCCCGCCTCATCTGACCACCCTGATCATGCTTGCAGGCATGTCGGCGATGGTGATGAACATCTTCCTGCCGAGCCTGCCGCAAATGGCGGATCATTTCGGCACGTCCTACGGGGTGATCCAGCTTTCCGTGCCGCTGTACCTGCTGTTCAGCGCCATCATCCAGCTCTTCGTCGGGCCGATCTCGGACAATCTGGGGCGCCGCAATGTCACCCTCTGGGGCATGGGGCTTTTCGTCGCCGCGACGCTCGGCTGTCTCTGGGCACCCAATGTCGAGATCTTTCTCGCCTTTCGCATGGCGCAGGCGGTGGTGGCCGTGGCATTGGTGCTGAGCAGGGCAGTGCTGCGCGATCTTTACTCCCAGGACGAAGCCGCCTCGATGCTCGGCTATGTGACGATGGGCATGGCGCTGGTGCCGATGATCTCTCCGGCGCTCGGCGGGGTGCTTGACGAGGCATTCGGCTGGCAGGCGAGTTTCTGGGCATTGTTGATCATGGGGCTGGCGGTGATGGTTCTGGTCTGGTTCGACCAGGGCGAGACGCTGCAATCCACCGGCAAGAGCATGACACAGCAATTCCGCGAATATCCCGAATTGCTCGGCTCGCCGCGGTTCTGGGGCTATTCGCTGGCCTCGGCCTTCTGTTCCGGCGCTTTCTTCGCCTATCTCGGCGGCGCACCCTTCGTGGGCAGCGATGTCTTCGGCATGTCGCCATTCTGGCTCGGCCTGGCCTTCGGTGCGCCTGCGATCGGCTATTTCCTCGGCAATTTCCTCACCGGCCGGTTCGCCACGCGTTTCGGGATCAACCGGATGGTGCTCTGGGGCTGCCTCGCCAATGCCTGCGGCGGCGCGGTGTCGCTGTTGATCTTCCTGGCCGGGCATGGTTCGGCGATCACCTTTTTCGGCATGGTAACATTGGTCGGGCTCGGCAACGGGCTTTGCATTCCCAATGCCACCGCCGGGATGCTCTCCGTGCGGCCGCATCTCGCGGGGACCGCCTCGGGGCTCGGCGGGGCGATCATGATCGGCGGCGGCTCGGCGCTGGCGGTGCTGACCGGATTGCTGCTCAGCGAGGAGACCGGGGCCTATCCGCTGCTTTGGATCATGCTGCTGACCGCGATCGCCGGGGTGGCCTCGATCATGGTGGTGATCCGCCGCGAGAAGGTGCTCGGCCTCTAGCCTCAGGGCGGCTTGCGGGCAGCGATTTGCAAAGCTAGGCTGCGCCTTGCTGCAAAGTTGCAAAGGACGCGGGACGCATGGCGACACAGAAACTCTACGCCGGAGCCAAGCTGCGCGAGACCCGGACCCGCGCCGGGCTGACCCAGAAGGATTTCGCCGCGCGCCTCGGCCTGTCCCTGCCCTATCTCAACCAGATGGAAAACAACAACCGGCCGGTGAGCACCAATGTCGTGCTGGCGCTGGCAGCCGAATTCGGGCTCGACGTGACGGAATTGTCCACCGGCGACGGCGAGCGGCTGGCCAGCGACCTGCGCGAGGTTCTGGCCGATCCGGTGTTTGACGGAGAAATGCCGCCGATGGCCGATATCCGGCTTGCAGCGTCCAACGCGCCGGGGCTGGCGCGCGCATTTTTGACTTTGCATCGACAATATCGGCAGACCCATGAGCGGCTGGCCTCGCTCGATGAGGCACTGGGACGCGAGGATGCGCGCGCCAGTCCGAGCCCCTGGGAGGAAGTGCGCGACTTTTTTCATTATTGCGACAATTACATCGACGCCGTGGACCGCGCCGCCGAACATTTCGCCAGCCGTTCCGGCCCGGATGCGTCCATCCGCGACGTCGCGGTGGCGGCTTTGGGCGAAGCGGGGATCAGCGTCAGTTTTGCCGACCGCGAAGCGCTGCGTCATTACGACGGAGCCGAGCGGCATCTTTGCCTGTCCTCGCGTTCCGCGCCGCAAACCCAGAGCTTCCAACTGCTTCTGCAGGTGGCGTTGAGCCGACAGAATGCCTTGCTCGAGGCGACGCTGGACCTGGCCCGGTTCCAGAGCCCGGCGGCGCGCGACATCGCCAAGATCGGCCTGGCCAATTATTTCGCCGGGGCCGCGCTGATGCCTTATGGCGCCTTCCTGCAGAAGGCGCGTGCCTGCCGCCATGACCTCGAAGTCCTGGCCAACCATTTCGGCGCCTCGATCGAGCAGGTGGCCCACCGCCTGTCGACCTTGCAGCGGCCCGGCGCCAAGGGCATCCCGTTCTTCTTCGTAAGGGTGGATCAGGCCGGCACGATCACCAAGCGGCACTCCGCGACGCGGTTGCAATTTGCACGGTTCGGCGGGGCCTGCCCGCTGTGGAACGTGCACCGCGCTTTCGAGACGCCGGGACATTTCCTGCGGCAATTGGCCGAAACGCCGGACGGGGTGCGCTACATCAGCCTGGCGCGCGACATCTCCAAACCGGCGGGGCATTTCGGCGCACCGGTACGGCGCTATGCAATCTCGCTCGGCTGCGAAGTGCGCCATGCCAGCGCATTGGTCTATGCCGACGGGCTCGATGTGACCCGCGACAATGCTTTCGAACCGATCGGCATCTCCTGCCGGATCTGCGAGCGGCGGGATTGCCATCAACGCTCCGTGCCGCCGCTGGAGCGGCGATTGGTGGTGGATCCGGACCGGCGCGGCGTGCTGCCCTATCGCGTCGAGTGACCGCTGTCGTATCTTCTTACACCAATCAGCGCCGCGCCGCGCGCCAGCCCGCCGTTTCCGCCTCCACTGCCGTGCAGAACCAGCGTTCACCCTTCGAGGTTTCGATACGGGTCCGGCCGTAGTCGCGCTGGTCCGGCCGGTGATAGATCCGGCTGCCCTTGCTGCTGATATTGCCCTTGATCCGGCAATCGCCGGGCGGTTCGCTGCCCTCGTCGCTGACAGTGGCCCGCTGCGCCGCGCGATAGGCGGCGGGCGTCTGCAGGGTGAATCCATGCAACCCGCGTCCCGCGACGAAAGCCGCCTTCTCATCGAGATCGTAATCCATCGCATATCTGCGATAGGCGAAGGCGAGCCCTTGCTGTACCAGCAGCCGGCCGACATCTTCCCCGGCCACGTAACATTTCGCCACGCTGCGACCGTATCGGTCGAGTTCGCGAAGATCGCAGCGCGCCTGCCGCCCCTCGAAACGGGCCCGCACCTCGCCGGTGACCCAATCGCCGCAGGCCAGAACCGTGCCGCCGCCGTCGCGGCAGGGCTGCCCGGCTTCCGGCGCGTCAATCCCGTGCAGGCGCAGCCGGGCCTTGCCGATCGCCAGCGTATCGCCGTCGATGACCCGGATCGCCCCATGAATAACGCCCTCCCGCGCTGACACCGGCACCGCTACGGCCGACAGCATCAACATCAGGGCAAATCGTGAACAAATTCTTAACATCCTGCCGATATGACAAGGGCCGTCGCCGGGTTCAACGGCAAATGTTAAGAGAGGTTACCGCCTCAGCGCTGCGCCACCTGCCAGTTCGGATGCATCCAGGGCACCTCGTTGGCCCGCGCCAGCGGTGCCTTCCCGAGCAGCAGGTCCGACACTTTCTCGCCCACCATGATCGAGGGCGCGTTGAGATTGCCGTTGGTGATGCGCGGGAAGATCGAACTGTCGGCCACGCGCAGCCCCTTAACCCCGATCACCCGCGCTTCGGGATCGACCACCGCGTGCCGGTCATCCGCCGCCCCCATCCGGCAGGTGCCGCAGGGGTGATAGGCGCTCTCGGCATGTTCGGCGATGAACGCGTCAAGCTGTTCGTCGGTCTGCAGCTCCGCGCCCGGCTGGATCTCGTGCTTGACGAAGGGTTTGAACGCCTCCTGCCCGAAGATCTCCCGCGTGAGGCGGATGCAGGTGCGGAAATCGTCCCAATCCTCGGGATGCGACATATAGTTGAAGCGGATCACCGGATCGGCGAGCGGATCGGCAGAACGCAGGCTGACATTGCCGCGTGACTTCGAGCGCATCGGGCCGGTATGGGCCTGGAATCCATGGCCCTCGGCCGCCGCCTGCCCGTCATAGCGTACCGCGATCGGCAGGAAATGGTATTGAATGTCGGGATAGGCCACACCGGGTTTGGAGCGGATGAAGGCGGCGCTCTCGAACTGGTTCGACGCGCCCATGCCGCGCTTGGTCAGCAGCCATTGCGCGCCGATCATCGCCTTGGAGAACAGGTTCCAGTGCTTGAACAGGGTGATCGGCTGGCTCGCCGCCATCTGGATATAGAGCTCCAGGTGATCCTGCAGGTTCTGACCGACGCCGGGACGGTCGGCAATGACCTCGATCCCGTGCTCGGCCAGATGTGCCCCCGGCCCGATGCCCGAGAGCATCAGCAGCTTCGGCGAATTGATCGACGAGGCGGTGAGCACCACCTCGCGACCGGCCCTGATCACCTCGACCCGCCCACCACGCGAGATCTCGACGCCGGTGGCGTGGCCCTCCTCGATCACCACGCGCCGCGCCAGGGCACGGATCACCCGCACCTTGCCGCTGCGCTGCGCCGGGCGCAGATAGGCATTGGCCGCCGACCAGCGCCGCCCGTTCCAGACGGTCTGCTCCATCGGACCGAAGCCCTCCTGCTTCTCGCCGTTGTAATCGTCGGTGAGCTCGTACCCGGCCTGGCGGCCGGCCTGCACGAAAGCGTCGAACAGCGGGTTCTGGCGCGGCCCGCGGCTGACATGCAGCGGCCCGTCCTTGCCGCGCCAGGCGGCATCGCCGCCATGGCCGTTGTGATGCCAGGTCTCCATGCGTTTGAAATAGGGCAGCACATCGGCATAGGACCAGCCGCGCGCGCCGCTCTCTTCCCAATGTTCGTAATCCATCGCATGGCCACGCACATAGACCATGCCGTTGATGCTCGACGAACCGCCGATCACCTTGCCGCGCGGACAGGCCAGCCGCCGCCCGCCGAGATGCGGCTCGGGTTCGGAGCGATAGCCCCAGTCATAGCGCTTCATGTTCATCGGATAGGACAATGCCGCGGGCATCTGGATGAACGGGCCCATGTCACTGCCGCCATGTTCGATCACCAGCACCGTTTTCCCGGCCTCGGCCAGACGATAGGCCATGGCGCAGCCCGCGCTCCCGGCCCCAACGATCACGAATTCCGCTTCCATCTCACTCACTTCCAATCGTGATTCCGTGGCCGGTCAAGGAGGCCGCAGGCCCCGCGCGACGCGCGGTCTGTCCTTGACGCAACAGGGAATCGCCTTTCAAAATCGTCGGGGTGTGTTGAGACGCAGAATGCGGCCCCAGGCAGTTCTGCGCAGATCACACACCCCTTTCAACCCACACCAGCGCACCTGCGCCGGGCTCACCTCACCGCGAGCGCCCATGAGAACAATGCGCGCCAGCGCGCCTTCGGATTCGCCCTCAAAACGGCGCCTCGACATCGTCCATGCGCACGAAGACCGACTTCAGCTGGCTGTAATGCTCAATCGCCGCCTTCGAATTCTCCCGCCCGACGCCGGAATTCTTCATGCCGCCGAACGGGGCTTCGACCGGGGCGTCATTGTAGGTGTTGATGTAACAGGTCCCGGCCTCGAACCGCGCAGCGACCCGGTGGGCGCGGGCGAGATCGCGGGTGAACACCCCGGCGGCAAGGCCGAACTCGGTGTCATTGGCACGCGCCATCACCTCATCCTCATCCTCGAAATCGAGCACCGCCATCACCGGGCCAAAAATCTCCTCCCGGGCGATGACCATGTCATCGGTGACATCGGCAAAGACCGTGGGCTGCATGTAAAAGCCCTCGCGCTCCAGCCGCGCACCGCCATAGGCAAGCCGCGCCCCCTCGCCCGCGCCCTTCTCGACATAGGACAGGGCGATCTCGAGCTGGCGCTGCGAGACCATCGGGCCAAAGCTGGTGGCTTCATCCAGCGGATCGCCGATCACCGCCTTGTCGAGCCGCGCGCAGAGCCGTTCAAGGAAGGCTTCCTTGATGTCGCGGTGCACGAAAACCCGCGTGCCGTTGGAACAGACCTGCCCGGAGCTGTAGAAATTGCCGAGAATGGCGCCGCTCACGGCATTGTCGATGTCGGCATCCTCAAAGACGATCAGCGGCGACTTGCCGCCCAGCTCCATCGTCACGTGCTTGATCCCCTCGGCGGCGGCGGCATAGACCTTGCGCCCGGTCGGTACCGAGCCGGTAAGCGAGACCTTGTCAACGCGCGGATCGGTAACGAGCGCATGGCCGACCTCGCCCATGCCCTGCACCACGTTGCACAGCCCCGCGGGCAGCCCGGCCTCGTGCAGGATCTCCGCCACCTTGAGGGCGCAGAGCGGCGTCGTCTCGGAGGGTTTGAAGATCATCGCATTGCCGCAGGCCAACGCCGGGGCGGCTTTCCAGCAGGCGATCTGGGTCGGATAGTTCCACGCCCCGATGCCGACGCAGAGGCCGAGCGGTTCACGCCTCGTATAGACCCAGTTTTCGCCAAGCTGGATATGCTCGCCGGTCAGGCTGGCGGCGAGTCCGCCGAAATATTCCATCGCATCGGCGCCGCTGGTGGCGTCGGCGACGGAGGTTTCTTGATAGGGTTTGCCGGTGTCGCGGGTCTCGAGTACCGACAGGTCATGGTTGCGCTCGCGCATCAGATCGGCGGCGCGGCGCAGGATGCGGCCGCGCTCGCTGCCGGTCATCGCGGCCCAGGCCGGCTGCGCACGCCGTGCGGCCGCGATCGCCTGTTCGATGATCGCCGGGGTCGCGGCGTGCAGCGTGGCGATCCGTTCGCCGGTGGCGGGGTAGATCACTTCGATCTCGGCCCCGGCGCTGTCCTCGACGTATTTTCCGTCGATGAAATGGCTGGCTCTGGGTTGGGTCTCATAGGTCATGCAATTGACTTTCTTGCCTCCGGCGGGAGTATTTTCAAAAGGGTGAAGGCTCATTCGCCGCGCGGGAAGCGCTTGGTCTCTTCGAGCGTGTTCAGGTCTATGTGGTTGCGCATATATTGCTCCGAGGCGAGGCGCAGGGGCTGGTAGTCCCAGGGGTAGTAGCCGCCCTCACGCAGCGCCTCGTAGACCACCCAGCGCCGCGCCTGGCTCTTGCGCACGTCGGCGTCATAGGCGTCAAGATCCCAGCGTGCGTCCGCCTGTCGGCGCAGGTCCTGCAGCACCTCTGCATGGGCCGGGTCCGCGGCAAGGTTGGCCAGCTCGTCGGGATCGCTCTCGAGGTCGAAGAGCTGTTCGGGGTCGAGCGCGCAGCGGATGTATTTCCACCTGCCCTGTCGCAGCGAGACCATCGGCGCATAGGAGGCTTCGGCGGCATATTCCATCGCCACCGGCTCGCGCCGCTCAACGCCCTGCCCCATCGGCACCAGCGACTGGCCGGTGGTCCACTCGGAGACCTCAACCATCGATACGCCGGCGAGGTCGCAAAGCGTCGGGCAGATGTCGATATTGCTGACTGGAGTGGTGTGCAAGCCCGGCTGCATCTGCGGGGCGGCGATCATCATCGGTACCCGCGAGGAGCCTTCGTAGAAGGACATCTTGAACCACAGGCCGCGTTCGCCGAGCATGTCACCATGGTCGGAGACGAAGACCACGATGGCTTCCTGCCGCGTGTCCTCAAGCGTTTGCAGCAGCGCGCCGATCTTGTCGTCGAGATAGGAGATATTGGCGAAATAGGCCCGGCGCGACCGGCCGATATCCTCGCGGGTGATGTCGAACTCGCGCCAATTGTTGGCATCGAAGATGCGCTGGGAATGCGGGTCCTGTTCCTCGTAGGGAATGGCGCCGACCCGCGGTTCCAGATGGGCGCAATCCTCGTAGAGATCCCAGTATTTCTTTCGTGCCACATAGGGGTCATGGGGATGGGTGAAGCTGACCGTCAGGCACCAGGGCCGTGCGTCGAGCCCGCGCGAGAGATCATAGAGCTTGCGGTTGGCCTGATAGGCGACGTCGTCGTCATATTCCATCTGGTTGGAAATCTCGGCCACCCCGGCGCCCGTCACCGAGCCCATGTTGTGATACCACCAGTCGATGCGCTCGCCGGGTTTGCGGTAATCCGGGGTCCAGCCGAAATCCGCCGGATAGATGTCGGTGGTCAGCCGTTC
This sequence comes from Sulfitobacter aestuarii, assembly GCF_042685005.1. NCBI lineage: Bacteria > Pseudomonadati > Pseudomonadota > Alphaproteobacteria > Rhodobacterales > Roseobacteraceae > Sulfitobacter > Sulfitobacter aestuarii. The sequence continues at coordinate 252,975 of NZ_JBHUMP010000003.1, forward strand.
CTCGAAACCGTGCAGCTGATCGGGGCCGACGAAATGCATCTTGCCGCTGAGGCAGGTGTGATAGCCGGCGCGGCGCAGGTGGTGTGCATAGGTCGGGATCGAGGAGGCGAATTCGGCGGCATTGTCATAGACGCCTGTGGCCGAGGGCAGCTGGCCCGACATGAAGGCCGCCCGCCCAGGCGCGCAGAGCGGCGAGGCCGTATAGGCATTGCGAAACCGTGTCGAGCGGGCCGCGAGCTTCTTCAGGTTGGGGGCGTGCAGCCAGTCGGCCGGGCCGTCGGGGAACAGCGTGCCGTTGAGCTGGTCGACCATCAGGATCAGGATATTGGGCTGGCTCATGCTCACTCTTTCAAAAGCAGGTCGAGGGTGGAGAGCGCGCTTTGTAGGGCGGCGGTGGCGGTGCCGCTGCGCGACAGGGCGGCACGCAGGTAGAGTCCGTCGATCAGCGCCGCGAGCGTCTCGGCATCGGCCTCGGGCTGGGGTGTCAGGCCGCGCAGCGCATGGGTGAGATTGGACCGCAGGCGGCGCTGGTAGAGATGCAGCAGACGGCGGGTGTCCGGGCTGGTCGGGGAAGCCGCATAGAGTGTCATCCAGGCGTTGACGGTCTCGGGAGCGAAACAGGTCTGGTCGAAGCTGGCGATGATGATCGCCTCCGCACGGCCGCGCTTGCTGCGCGCCTGGGCGAGCTGGCCGCGAACCTGTTCACCGTATTCGGCCAGGATATGGCGCATCGCGGCGAGGAAGATCTGGTCCTTGCCGCCGAAGTAGTGATGCGCCAGCGCCGTTGACATCCCCGCCCGCCGGGCGATCTGCCCGACCGTGACGTCGAGCGAATGGGCCTCGCCGATCTCGGCGATCGTGGCCTTGACCAGCGCGGAGCGGCGGATGGGTTCCATTCCGACCTTGGGCATGGGGATTCGATCCTTGAGCGTGAGTGACCGCGTCAGGATGGCGTTTCTTTATTGACCCGTCAATCAATAAACTGGGGCGTGCGGATCTCAGACTTTGGCGGCGTGCACCGGCGGGGTGATCTGGCGTTTCAGCATCGCCTCGCGCCAAGTGATGAAACTCACCGAGGCGACGATCACCAACCCGCCCAGCACGACGAAGAAATCGACCGGTTCGGCGAAGACCACGGCGCCGAGGATCGTCGCCCAAAGGAGCTGCAGGAAGGTCACCGGCTGGGTCACCGTGACCGGCGCGGCGGCGAAGGCCAGGGTCATGGTGAAATGCCCGGCGGTGGCGAAGAAGGCGACACCGAAGAGAATCGCGAGCTCCGTCCAGGTCGGGGTGATCCAGACCGGCAGCGCGAAGGGCGCGAGGCCCAGCGTCACGAAAACCGACATCATGGTCACCACCACCGCCGGTTTGACCTCGTCCGCCAGCACCTTGGCCAGCAGGTAGGACCCGGCGAAGACCACCGCGGTAACGAGCATGGCCAGGTGGCCCGGCGTGATCTCCCGGAAACCGGGACGCAGGATGATCGCCGCTCCCAACAGCCCCATGCAGACCGCGACGATGCGCCTTGCCGCGAGCCTTTCGCCGAGGAACAGCGCGGCGCCGATGGTGATGTAGATCGGCGACAGGTAATTCATCGCCGTCAGCTCGGCGAGCGGGATGCGGGTCATGGCATAAAACCACAGGATCACCCCGAGCGCATGCAGCAGACCGCGCAGGGTGAAGAGCTTCCATTGCCGCCCGGTCAGGCGGGTGTGACGCATCGACCAAAGCGCCGGGGCCAGAAACACGAACCCTAGGGCGTAGCGCAGGAACGCCGCTTCGGAGGCCGGCAGACGCGGTCCCATGTATTTCACCAGGGCGGTGACCATGATAAAATTGAACCCCGTTACCAGCATCCAGAAGATGCCGGTGACCGGACGATTGGCGAGTGGCGTTTTCATTCCCGGACCATTTCCCAAGAGCCGGGAAAGGGCAAGGGACATCCGCCCGGCCCCGGCCTCCGGCGCGCGGGTCGGCGGCTACATCAGCAGCAGTTTCAGCGCGATCGCCCACATGGTCAGCGCGATCAGCGCGTCGAGGATCTGCCAGCTCACCGGCTTGGCGAAAAGCGGCCGCAGGAGCCGCGCGCCATAGCCCAGGGCGAAGAAGAAACAGAACGAGGCCAGTACCGCCCCGGTGCCGAAGGCCAGCCGGTCGGGATATTGCGCCGAGATCGAACCGATCAGTACCAGCGTGTCGAGATAGACATGCGGGTTGAGCCAGGTCAGCATCAGCAGCGTGGTGACCGCGCGGCGCAGGCTCGGTGTGCCCTGCCCGGTCACGTCGAGGGCCGCCCCCCCTTTCAGCGCCGCGCGGGCGTTCTGCAGCCCGTACCAGAGCAGGAAGGCCGCGCCGCCGAGCCGCATCACCGTCTCGACCATCGGCAACGCCTCTGCCAGCGCGCCGAACCCAGCCACCCCGGCGGCGATCAGCAGAGCATCGGAAAGCGCGCAGGTCAGGCAGACCCAGAACACATGTTCCTGCCGCACACCCTGGCGCAGCACGAAAGCATTCTGCGCCCCGATCGCGAGGATCAGGGTCAGGCTGAGAGCGAATCCGGGCAGGAAGGAGGACAGCAACGCGAATTTCCCGTGACGGTTCCCCGCGGGGAATGTGCCTTCGCTTATATAGGCTTTTCAACGCCTTGCAATCGTCTGAGGCTGGCTTGCCGCGGGCGAATCCGCAGCGCGGGATATGGCCGCCCTGCCCGGGCGGCGCCGGTCCCTTGCTACGGGAGCGCGAAGCCATACGCCCCGAAACGCGCATTGCCGCGTCAAAGCGCAATCAAACCGTAACAAAATCGACACAATGGCGTGAAGCAGGCACGCCGGGCTGGCGAAGACGAGCGGCTGCTCCTATGTGGGGTCCATAAATTCAAGGAAGATCCAATGTTCACACAGCCGCAAAAGCTGGAAGTCAGCCAGGATGAGCTCGCCGTCATCGAAGCGGCCCTTCACACACAATCGAAGATCCTGAAGGTGCAGGCCAGCGCCGGGGGAAAGGGTGCGTTGAACCGTCTCAACGACGTGAAGCGCACGCTGGCGCATATCGCCCAGCAGAAACCTCCCAGCGGGCGGCCGCGCCGTTTCTGGTCGGGTCTCTGGGGGATGCGCATCCTGTCGCGCTGAGGTTCTGGAACGTTGATGCTGCAAGGCCGCTCCTTTGGGGAGCGGCCTTTTTCTTGTTCAGGTCGCGGCATCGGGCGGCATGGCAGGGTGCCGCTCATTGGCTCTTGTGATGTGCGCAGGTCACATTCGGATTGAACGGAACGAGCATGCCGTTCGGGTTGTCGCGGAACACCCAGATATGCTGATCGTAATGCGGCATGAACCCGTGCGCTTCGTCGCCTTCGGTCGCCGGGTCATCGGCCATCGCTTCCCAGACCTTGCCGTTGATCTCGGGCATCGGCTTGCCACCTGTCTTCCACGCGGCCTCCCAGACCAGGTTCTCGATCCCGACCAGGACAAGCGTGCCATCCTCCTGCGGCTCATAGAGCAGGATGCTCGGTTGGGTGAAGTCGGTATGGGTGCCGGTGCCATCGACGCGTGGTTCTTCGGCGGTGATGCCCAACCGGGCAGGATGTATGTAATGGATACCCATGGCGCCGAGTTCGGGCGGCAGGCCCTCGTCCCCGGCGCTCACACATTGGTCCGACGGATCGCGGATATATCCATCGGCCAGAGCGATTGTGACGTCTTGATATTTTTCAATGGCGGCGCGTACCGCATCGATATCGACGTCTTCGGCGAAGACGCGACTCGAGCCGCAAAGAAACAGCGCCGCCAGCAATGAGCAGCGTGCAAAACCATCGATTTTCGACATTTTCTCCTCCCAGCACATAAATTTGGCTGACAGGGCGCAGCATACGCTCAAATCTGGGGGAAATCATCGGGAATGAAGAAGCCGGGAACGATTTCTCGTTCCTCCCCCGGCGCGCGGGAGAGGGATTGGCCGTCTCGGTATCGTGTCGGTAGCGTGTCTCTGCCCGGAGGTTCAGAGCTGGGACATCACCTCGTCGGAGGCGTCGAAATTCGTGGTGACACGCTGCACGTCGTCGTCATCCTCGAGCGCTTCGATCAGCTTCATCAGCTTTTCCATATTCTCGAGATCCATCTCGGTGGTGGTGGTCGGGCGCCACACCAGCTTGGTCGAGGTGGAGTCGCCGAGTTCGCTCTCCAGCGCCGTGGCGACCTCGTTGAGATCGGTGTCGGCACACCAGATCACATGGCCTTCCTCGGAGCTCTCGACATCTTCGGCGCCGGCCTCGATCGCGGCCATCATCACCGTGTCATTGTCGCCGACCTCGGCCGGATAGGCGATCTCGCCCTTGCGCTCGAACATGAAACCGACGCTGCCGGTCTCGCCGAGGTTGCCGCCATTCTTGGTGAAGGTCGAGCGCACCGTCGAGGCGGTGCGGTTGCGGTTGTCGGTCATCGCCTCGACGATCACCGCCACGCCGTTCGGGCCATAGCCCTCGTAGCGGATTTCCTCGTAATCCTCGCCCTCGCCGCCGATCGCCTTCTTGATGGCGCGGTCGATATTGTCCTTGGGCATGGATTGGCCCTTGGCCTCCTTCACCGCCAGACGCAGGCGCGGATTCTTGTCCGGGTCGGGGTCGCCCATCTTTGCCGCGATGGTGATTTCCTTGGAGAGCTTGGAAAACACCTTGGCGCGCAGCTTGTCCTGCCGCCCCTTGCGATGCTGGATGTTTGCCCATTTGGAGTGTCCGGCCATCAATACCTCGTTGAAGTGTGTGAAAAAGGTCGCGCATTCTATAAGCCAGCCGCGACGCCCGGACAAGCCTTGGTGTTTTTCCCCGGCTTGGGCCAGCCTTGAGGGCGCGGCGGTCCCGCGCCGGGCGCGGCGGCGCGGCGGCGCCATTCGGGGGTGGAAAAGCGTCTGCGCTGAACCAGTTACAGTCCAAGGCCTTCGGGCAGGTAAGACAGGACAAGGCAGGCCCGACCCTCATGAACACAGAACAGATCATCCTCTTCAGCCTCTTCATCGCGGTCTTCGGCCTGCTGCTCTGGGGGCGGTTCCGCTATGACCTCGTGGCCTTCGCGGCGCTGATGGCCGGGGTGGTGCTCGGGGTGGTGCCGAGCGAGAACGCCTTTGACGGTTTCGGCCATCCCGCGACGCTGATCGTAGCGTTGGTACTGGTGGTTTCGGCCGGGCTGGTGCGCTCGGGGGCGGTGCTGCTGATCACCCGCACGCTCGTCGATGCCTCGCGCTCGCTCGGCGCGCATATCACCCTGATGGGAGCGATCGGCGGGGTGCTTTCGGCCTTCATGAACAATGTCGCGGCGCTGGCGCTGCTGATGCCGGTGGATATCCAGACCGCGCGCAAGGCCGGGCGGCAGCCGGGGCTGAGCCTGATGCCGCTGAGCTTCGCCACCATCCTCGGCGGCATGGCGACGCTGATCGGCACGCCGCCCAACATCATCATCGCCGCGATCCGTCAGGAATCGCTGGGCGAGCCCTTCCGCATGTTCGACTTCGCCCCCGTCGGCGGGATTGCGGCGCTGGCCGGGCTGATCTTCGTGGCGCTCATCGGATGGCGGCTGATCCCGTCGCGTGAGGATGCGACCCTGCAGGTAGAGGACATCTCGCATTATATCGCCGAGCTGAGCGTGCCGGAGGACAGCAAGCAGATCGGCAAGCGGCTGGCCGAGCTGCAGGAGGCTGCAGACAAGGCGGACGTGGCAATCCTCGGGCTGATCCGGGACGGCGAGCGGCGTTATGGCCAGGCGCGCAACGTGCCGCTGAAGGCGGGCGATGCGCTGGTGCTGGAGGCGACGCCGGATGCGCTCGACGAATTCCGCACGACGCTCGATCTGCATCTGTCGGATCCCGAGCGCGAGGAGCGGCTCAAGGCCGATGGCGAGGGGGTCGAGATCATCGAGGTGGTGGTGCCGGAGGATTCACGGCTCAACGGGCGCAGCGTTCAGGCAGTGGGGCTCGACTGGCGCCAGCGCACCGTGCTGCTGGGGATTTTGCGGCGCGGACGGCGGATCACCTCGCATCTGCGCAAGACCGAATTGCAGGTCGGGGATATCCTGCTCCTGCTGGTGCCGCGCGACACGGCCCAGCATGTCACCGAATGGCTCGGCGTGCTGCCGCTGGCCGACCGCGGTCTGGCGGTGACCGAGAATTCCAAGGTCTGGCTGGCCATCGGCCTGTTCGGCGCGGCGGTGGCGGCGGCGAGTTTCGGGCTGATCTATCTGCCCATCGCGCTGGGAATGGTGGTGGTGGCCTATGTGCTGGCCAAGATCGTGCCGCTGAGCGAGCTCTACACCCATATCGAATGGCCGGTGGTGGTGCTGCTCGGCTCGATGATCCCGCTCGGCGCGGCGCTGGAGAGTTCCGGCGGCACCGAGCTGATCGCCGGGGCGCTGGTCGGCCTGACCGGCGATCTGCCTGCCTGGGTGGTGCTGACGGTGCTAATGGTGGTGACCATGTCGCTGTCGGATGTGCTGAACAACACCGCGACCACGATCGTCGCGGCCCCGGTCGGGATCCAGATGGCGCAGGCGCTGGAGGTCTCGCCCGACCCCTTCCTGATGGCGGTGGCGGTGGCGGCGTCTTCGGCGTTTTTGACGCCGATCGGACACAAGAACAACACGCTGATCCTCGGCCCCGGCGGCTATAATTTCGGCGATTACTGGCGCATGGGGCTGCCGCTGGAGATCATTGTCATCGCGGTGTCGATCCCGGCGATCCTGGTGTTCTGGCCTCTGTGACATCCGGAGGGACCGGACCGGGGGCCAGCCCCCGGACCCCCGAGGTATTTCTGCCCCAAAGAAGCGGGAAAGGGGCGCGCTTGGTGAGAGGCGCGCCCTTGGCATCGATCAGAGTTCCGGCCGGAGGTCTGCGTCCTCGGGCTCGGCGGGTATGTCCTTTTCCTCGGCGGGGAGGGTCATCAGGGCCAGCACGTCGTCGGCCTCGACCTAAATGTCGGTGACGCTTGCGCCGCTGTTTTCCGCCGAAGAGAAGATCAGCCCGGCGAGCTTGCTGTCATCGCTCAGGTTAAAGAGGGTGCCGTCGATATCCGCCGGGCTGTCGCCGGTATAGGTGGGCTGCAGGCTGAAGAACAACTGGCCGCCGGGGGTCTCGGTGACCCGGACCTCGGCTTCGCCCGGCTCGCCAATGGTGAAGATCTGTGCGGTCTTGCTGTTATCCTCCGGCGGGGTGACGGGGATATCATCGCTGATCGGCGACGAAGCCTGGCCGATTGCGCCGCAGGACATGGTCGAGGTGGTGATCGACGGCTTCGATCCGGGATGCGGGATCGAGCTGGCGGAATATCTCGATGACCTGTCGGTCTAGCTGACCTTTCACGCGGTGCAGTGGCTCAGGCTGATTGCCAGGGAAGCGAAGAAACGCGGCTGGTTGAGCAAGGAGCGGATCCAGCGGTTTGACGATGCCGGGGTGCATCCGGATTTTGCCGCGCAGATCTGCCGGGTCGGGGGGTATTTCTCGGCGCAGTCGAAGCTGCGGCGGGCCTGAGCCCAGCTCAGAAGAACATCGGGATCGCGAGGCTGCAGAGCAGCGACATCGACAGGTTGAGCGGTACGCCGATGCGCATGAAATCGGTGAACTTGTAGCCCCCCGGCCCGTAGACCAGCGTGTTGGTCTGATAGCCGATCGGGGTGGCGAAGGCGCAGGAGGCGGCGATCATCACCGCTACCACCAGCGGGCGCGGATCGAGGCCGAGGGCCGAGGCCAGCGAGATGGCGATGGGGGTCATGATCACCGCGACGGCGTTGTTGGAGACGATCTCGGTCAATGTGGTGGTCAGCAGGAACACCGCGAAGACCACGAAGAAGGGCGGCAGGGTCGACAGGGTCGGGGCGATATTGTCGACAATGAGGTTGATGGCGCCGGAATTCTGCAGCGCCGCGCCGACCGCCAGCATCGCGAAGATCAGCGCCAGCAGGCGGCCATCGACGAAGGAGAATGCCTCGTCCGCGTCGATGCAGCCGGTGACCAGCACCAGCGCCACCGCGACTATTGCCAGCAGCAGGATCGGCGCGACGTTGAGGGCGGCCAGCACCACGATGCCGGCGAGCGCGGCGATGGCGATGGGGGCATGGCCGCGGCGGAATGCCTTGGAGGAGGGATGCGAGACATCGACCATGTCCATGTCCGATGCGAGCCGCTGGATATCGGCGGCGGCGCCTTCGAGCAGCAGCGTGTCGCCGACCTTGACGATCAAGTCGTCGAGCTGGCGGCCGATGTTCTGGTTCCGCCGGTGCACCGCGAGCGGATAGACCCCGTAGCGGCGGCGCAGGCGCATGGAGCCGAGCGAACGGCCGACCATGCGGCAGCCCGGGGTGATCAGCACTTCGACGGTGGAGGTTTCCACGGCGGAGAGCTGATCGACGCGGCGCAGTTCCTTGTTGGCCTGCAGGCTCAAGAGCTCGGTCATCTGGGTGCGCAGCACCACCCGGTCACCGACCTGGAGCTGCACGTCCGACAGGTTGCGACGCAGCGAATCGTCGCCGCGGATCACGTCGATGAGCCGTACGCCCTCACGTTTGAAGAGCTGCACATCGGTCACGTCGCGGCCGATGAGGTTGCTTTCGGGAGGGATCACCGCCTCGGTGAAGAATTTCATCTTCGATCTGTCGGAGAGCATGTTGGCCATGCTGTCACGTTCCGGCAGCAGCCGGTTGGCGAAGAACGCCATGTAGATCAGCCCCCAGGTGCAGACCACGAGGCCGATCGGCAGGATCTCGAAAATGCCGAAGGGTTGGAGACCCTGGGTGCGCGCGACGCCATCGACCAGCAGGTTGGTCGAGGTGCCGATCAGCGTCAGCGAACCGCCCATGATCGCGGCATAGCTGAGCGGGATCAGCAGCTTGGAGGCCTTGGTGCCGAGCGTCTGGGTGAGTTGCACCACCACCGGGATCATCACCACCACCACCGGCGTGTTGTTCATGATCGCCGAAGCCGCCATCACCGAGATGATCACCCCGATCACCGCCGTACGCGGCTTCGTGCGGGCATAGCGTTCGGCGGTGCGGGTCAGCACGTCGAGCGCCCCTGTGCGCACCAGCGCGCCCATGATGATGAACATCGCCGCGATGGTCCAGGGCGCCGGATTGGAGAGCACCTCGAGCGCGTCGTCATAGGGCAGCACCCCGATGCCGAGCAGCAGCGCCGCCCCGGCGATGGCCACCACTTCGGTCGGGAAGGATTCGCGCAGGAAGGCGACGAACATGAGACCCACCACGGCAAGCGTCAGAACGGCAGTTTCCATTGCCGAGAAGCTGAACCATTCCATACGAGAAAAACCTGCCCTTCGGGGGTAAAAATCAAACCGCAGTTTCGCTGATCGCCTCATGGCCCGCAAGCGCTGCTTTGCCAGCGCTCATGGCCGTTTCGGCAGATCCGCAACAGTGCCACTGCGGCGCTGCAGATGCTCAGGGCGCGCTTTGCTGAAGCTGCCCGCCCTGGCGGATCGGCACGATTCTCGTGGCACGCCCGGTTCGGTCGTCGGTTTCGACATAGACGCCCGCGAGCGTCGCCTCCTCGTTGGCCGGGGTAAAGCGTTCCTTGGGCATGCCGGTGATGAAGCGGCGCAGCGGTTCGGTCTTTTCCATGCCGATCACCGAATGATAATCCCCGCACATCCCGGCATCGGAGAGATAGCCGGTGCCGCCGGGCAGGATCATCGCGTCGCTCGTCGGCACATGGGTATGGGTGCCGACCACGAGGCTGGCGCGGCCGTCGCAATAATGGCCCATCGCCATCTTCTCCGATGTCGCCTCGCAATGGATATCGACGATCACCGCCGCAGCCAGCCCGCCGAGCGGGTGGGTCTTCAGCACCGGGTCGAGCGCCGAGAACGGGTCATCGAAAGGCCGTTTCATGAACACCTGGCCCAGGGCCTGGGCGACCAGCACCTTGCGGCCATTCTGCGCGGTGAACAGCCGCGCGCCCTTGCCCGGTGCCGTTTTCGAGAAGTTCAGCGGCCGGATGATACGCGGTTCCTGCTCGATGAAACTCAGCATGTCCTTCTGATCGAAGGCGTGATCGCCGAGCGTCAGGCAGTCGGCCCCCGCTTCCAGCAGGGTCCTGGCGTGGGAGCCGGAAAGGCCCATACCGCCGGTGGCGTTTTCGCCGTTCACCACGATGAAATCGAGTTTCCATTCCTTGCGCAGTCGCGGAAGGTTTTCGCTGATGGCCCGGCGTCCCGCGCGGCCCATGACATCGCCCAGAAAGAGTATTTTCATAGGCCGGATGGGTAGGCCCGCGGCGGCGTTGCGGCAAGCGATAATTGCGCTTTGGGGCGATCTGCGCACCGAACTGCTGCAAATTCGCGTCTCGCGACAACGAATTGGTAAGATTGCCGGTCTAGTCAGGGGCCATGGTCACCCGCAGTTTCTTCGCCACAGACAGCGACACGCTCACCGTCATTTCCGGCAGCAACACGGCGCTGCTCGGCAACGGCGTGATCAATAATTCCGACACGCCGGATGGCACGGTGTTTCGCTACACCGGCGGCACGCCGAGGAAGATCACCATCGAGGACAGCAGCGCGCTGCCCGATGTGATGGAGGACGATCTGGCCGGGCAGCACGTGGTGCTCGATGGCGGGGGCATCGTCGCGGAGGGCACGCCGATCGAGGCGGAGTCGCTGATCGGGCTCTGGGCAATCGACGATCAGGGCCATGCGGTGGGTGATCTGATCGTTATCACCGTATTTTCGCAGAACGGCGTGGCCGGCGATGTTTTTGGCTTCACCAGCGACACGCCGCTCACGCCCGGCACCTCCTATGTGAAGGTCGGCGGCAATAACCTGGGCAGCAATTACTACAGCAATTTCATCACCTGTTTCGCCGCCGGGACGCTGATCGACACGGTGGATGGCCGCCGACCGGTCGAGGAGCTGAAGGCCGGTGATCTGGTGCTGACCCGCGATCATGGGGCGCAGCCTTTGCGCTGGTGCGGGATGCGCGAAGTCGCGGGGCAGGATCGCTTCGCGCCGGTGCGCTTCGCCCCCGGCGCCTGGGACAACGAGACGGTGCTGCTCGTATCGCCGCAACACCGGATGCTCCTGACCTCGCCGCTCGCGGAGCTGCTTTTCGGTCATGCGGAAATGCTGATCGCGGCGAAATTCCTCGTCGGATTGCCGGGCATCGACAGCGCGCCCTGCCCGCGCATCCGTTATTGCCACGTGATGTGCGATGCCCATCAGATCATCCGCGGCAATGGCTGCTGGAGCGAGAGCTTCTTTCTCAGCGACATGGCGCTGGAGGGCAGTTCCTGCGCCGCGCGTGCCGAGCTGCTGGCGCTGTTTCCCGACCTGCCCGCCGGGATCGCCCGTTTCGGCGACACCGCGGCGCCGGTGCTGAAGGCGCGGGAGGCGGCGCTGCTGCGCGCGGCCCTGCGCGAGCCCGACACGGCGGCTCCCGCTTCACGGCTTCTCAGCTTGGCGTGATCACGCCTTTCTCGGTGACAATCAGGTCCAGCGGCTGGTCGGTTTCCTCCAGCGGCAGGTCCTCCATCTCCTGTCCGGCGAAGGCAAAGCCGATGGCCAATGTCGCGCGTTTGGCGCGCAGCATCTCCAGCGTCCGGTCGTAAAAGCCGCCGCCATAGCCGAGCCGCCCGCCGTGACGGCTATAGGCCAGCAGCGGCACGATCAGGATCTCCGGTTCGAAATAATCGTTCACCCTGGGGATCAGCGCGCCGAAGGCTCCGGCGACCATCTCGGTCTCCGGGCTCCAGCGCGAGAAGGACAGCGGATGGTTCGGCCATTGGATCACCGGCACGCCGACCGGACCATGGGCACAGGCCTCGGCCATGGCGGGCAGCGGGTCGATCTCCGTGAGGATCGGCATGAAGCCCGAGAGCGGCACGCCGCGATAGCCCGCCAGCACTTCGGAGAGATAACCACCCTGCGCGCCCCCGGATTCGCGCGCCGCCTGAAAGGCCGCCTTGCGATTCGCGAAGGCGATCTTGCGCGCCGCGGCCTTGGTTTCATTGAGATCCTTCATAGCAATACCACCGCTGCCAGCCCCAGAAATGCGAAAAATCCGACCACATCCGTGACCGTGGTCACAAAGGCGCCGGAGGCGAGCGCCGGGTCGATGCCGATCCGCTCCAGCACGATCGGGATGCCGGTGCCCGCCAGCCCCGCCACCACCATGTTGATCACCATTGCCGCCGCGATGACATAGCCCAGCGCCGACGAACCGAACCAGACCAGCCCGACCAAGCCCATCACCAATGCGAAGATCAGCCCGTTGATCAGCCCGACGAGACATTCCCGCCGGATCACCCGCCAGACGTTGGAGCCGGTCAGGTCGCGGGTGGCAATGGCGCGCACCGCGACGGTCAGGCTCTGCGTGCCGGCATTGCCGCCCATCGAGGCCACGATCGGCATCAGCACCGCCAGCGCCACGATCTGTGCAATCGCCGCTTCGAATTGCGAGATCACCATCGAGGCCGCGATCGCCGTGAGCAGGTTGACCGCAAGCCAGGGCAGCCGCTGTTTGGTGGTTTCCGAGACCCGGTCGGAGAGCGAGCCCTCGCCGACACCGGCCAGACGCAGGATGTCCTCCTCGTGTTCCTCGTCGAGCACCGCCATCGCATCGTCGATGGTGATGACCCCGATCAGCCGCCCCTCCTCATCGACCACCGGGGCCGAGATCAGGTGATACTGGTTGAACGCATAGGCCACGTCGCCCTCGTCGCGCGTGGCCGGAATGATCTCGAAGGTTTCTTCGAGAATGTCCTTCAGCAGGGTCTCGCGTTTCGACCGCATCAGTTTGCCCAGCGTGATATTGCCTACCGGATGCAGCCGCGGATCGACCATGACGATGTGGTAGAATTGATCCGGCAGATCCTCCTCCGAGGTGGCGCGCAGATGGTCGATGGCCTGACCGACGTTCCAATGTTCCGGCGCCATCACCACTTCGCGCTGCATCAGGCGGCCGGCAGAATATTCCGGATAGGTCAGCGCCTGTTCGACCGCGACACGATCGGCATCGCCGAGCGCTTCGAGGATGGTCTCCTGCTGCTCGCCCTCGAGATCCTCGATCAGGTCCACGACATCGTCGCTGTCCATCTCGCGCACCGCATCGGACAGCACCTGCGGCGTCAGGATCGCGATCACTTCCTCGCGGATGGATTCGTCGAGTTCGGAGAGGATCTCGCCGTCGAATTCGCGGTCATAGAGCCGGATCAGCCGGGTCCGGTCGAATTCGCTGATCTGTTCGAGAAGGTCGGCGATGTCGGCCGGGTGCAGCGGTTCCATCAGCTCGGTCAGCGCCGCCTGATCCTCGATCTCAACGGCATAGAGGATCGCCGCGACCGCCTTGCGGCTCAGCGCATAATCCTCGCTGTCGCCCTCTGGCGCGGCGGATGTCTCACTGGCCTCGAACTGATCGGACAAACGCCGCCCTCCCCTGATTTCAGCCGACTTTATGCGGCCCCGCTTATGGATACAATGGCACAGGAACCGCTTGGCGATTGTGCCCGACTCCGGCGCGACGTAGAGTGTCGCCATGAAAAAACAAACACTTCTCCTTGGTCGGGTGCTGCGATTTTCGGGCGATCCGATGCGTCAGCCGTGGCAGGATGTTGTCAGGATCGACAGCGCCGGTGGCGTGTTGCTCTGCGACGGCCGGATCAGCGCCGTGGGCGACGGTGCCGCGCTGAGCGCGGCGCATCCCCAAGCAGAGGTGACGGATTACGACGCGGCGCTGATCTGTCCCGGATTCATCGATGCCCATGTGCATTACCCGCAGACCGCGATCATCGCGAGCTGGGGCAAGCGACTGATCGACTGGCTCAACACCTATACTTTCCCCGAGGAGATGCGGCTGGCCGATCCGGCCTATGCCGAGGAGATCGCCGGGCGCTATCTCGACCTGACGCTCGATCACGGCACCACCAGCGTCGCCTCCTATTGCACGATCCATCCCCATAGCGTCGATGCGATCTTCAGCGCCGCGGCGGCGCGCGGGCAGCGGATCGTGGCGGGCAAGACCTGCATGGACCGCAACGCGCCCGAGGGGCTGCGCGACAGCGCGCAGAGCGCCTATGACGACAGCAAGGCGCTGATCGACCGCTGGCATGGCACGGGCCGGGCCAGCTATGCGATCACGCCGCGGTTTTCCCCGACGTCGAGCGCCGAACAATTGGCGGCGCTTGGCGCGCTCTGGGCCGAGCGGCCCGATTGCCTGATGCAGACCCATCTGTCCGAGCAGAGCGACGAGATCGCCTGGGTGCGCGAGCTCTATCCGCAGGCGCGCGATTATCTCGATACCTACGAGGCGCATGGGCTGCTGGGCGCGAGGGCGCTTTATGGCCATGCCATCCATCTGGAAGAGCGCGAGATCGACCGGATCACCGAGACCGGCGCGGCGCTGGTGCATTGCCCGACCTCCAATACCTTCATCGGCTCGGGGCTGTTTGACATGGCCGGGCTGGGCGCGCGCGGCGTTCCGGTGGGTCTGGCGACGGATACCGGCGGCGGCTCGTCGTTTTCGATGCTGCGCACCATGGCGGCGGCCTATGAGATCGGGCAGCTGCGTGGCACGCCGCTGCACGCGGCCGAGCTGATGTGGCTCGCGACCGCCGGATCGGCGCGCAGCCTGCATCTGCAGGACCGGATCGGCACGCTGGCGGCAGGGATGGAGGCGGATCTCTGCATCCTCGATCTCGCCTCGACCCCGGCAATCGCGCAGCGCGCGGCGCGGGCGGAAGACATCTGGGAAACATTGTTCGCGACGATCATGATGGGCGATGATCGCGCCGTTGCCGATGTCTGGATCGCCGGAGAGCGGCGGGGCGGCTGAAGCTACCCCGACAACAAGATTCGTCAGAGCGTCTCGGCAAGGCCGCGGGCCAGTTGGTTGGCGCGGGCGATGAGCGGTGCGAGATCGACCGTCTGCATCTGACCGTCGCGCACCACCGCCCTGCCCTCGACGAAGAGATCGCGCACCGCCGTCGGCCCGGCCAGCAGCAAGGCCGCCGGATCCCAGGAACCGGCGGCGCTGATCCCCGACACATCCCAGAGCGCAATGTCGGCGCGTTTCCCCGGCATCAGCCGCCCGCAATCGGAACGGCCGAGCATGTCGGCGCCGCCCCGCGTGGCGATCTCCAGCGCCTCGCGCGCGCTCATCGCGTCACCGCCATGGGCCACCCGCTGCAGCAGCATCGCCTGACGCGCCTCCACGATCAGGTTGCCCGCGTCATTGCTCGCCGACCCGTCGACCCCGAGCCCGACCGGCACCCCCGCATCGCGCATTGCACGCAGCGGCGCGATGCCCGAACCGAGACGGCAATTGGAACAGGGGCAATGCGCCACGCCGGTGCGGGTGGCGGCGAAGAGGGCAATCTCTTCGGGCGAGAGCTTGACGCAATGGGCATGCCAGACATCGCGCCCGACCCAGCCGAGATCCTCGGCATATTGACCGGGGCGGCAGCCGAATTTCTCCAGAGAATAGGCGATATCCTCGCCGTTCTCGGCCAGATGGGTATGCAGCATCACGCCCTTGTCGCGCGCCAGCAGCGCCGCCTCGCGCATCAGGTCGCGGCTGACCGAAAAGGGCGAACAGGGGGCGATGCCGACCCGGCACATCGAGCCGTCCTTCGGGTCATGGAAAGCATCGACCACGCGTATGCAGTCCTGCAGGATATCCGCCTCGCGCTC
The DNA here is from genome assembly GCF_042685005.1 of Sulfitobacter aestuarii. Taxonomy (NCBI): domain Bacteria; kingdom Pseudomonadati; phylum Pseudomonadota; class Alphaproteobacteria; order Rhodobacterales; family Roseobacteraceae; genus Sulfitobacter; species Sulfitobacter aestuarii. The sequence goes on from NZ_JBHUMP010000003.1 coordinate 268,642, forward strand.
GACCAGCGCATCGGGCGGCAGGCCGCCATCGCTGTTCCCGATGCTCATCGCGCCGCGCGTCGGGTGAAAGCGCAGGCCGATCTCTTCGGCGGCGGCGATGGTGTCCTCGAGCCGCGCGCCGTTGGGATAGAGATAGAGATGATCGGAGCTCAGCGAACAGCCCGACAGTGCCAGTTCCGCCAGGCCGATCTGCGCCGAGACAAAGATATGCTCCGGCGTGAAACGCGCCCAGATCGGGTAGAGCCGCTGCAGCCAGCCGAAGAGCTGCGCATCCTGCGCGCCCGGTACGGCGCGTGTCAGGCTCTGGTAGAGGTGGTGATGGGTATTGACGAGGCCCGGCGTGATCACGCAGCCGCTGGCCTCGATGACCTCTCCCGCGCCGCCGAGCCCCTGCCCGATATCGGCGATGATCCCGTCGCGGATCAACACATCTGCGCGGGACAATTCGCGACGATCATCATCCATGGTCAGGATGTGATCGGCGTTGCGCAGCAGGATTTCCGATTGGAGTTTTCTGGACATGACGACAGTTCTTCCCGATGAAGTGGCAAGCCCGTCTCATGAAAATGCGATGTGCTGATGGAAAACGGGCGGGAAGAACCAGCCCGTTCACGCTAGCGCAGTCGCGGCGTTCGCGTCAATGGCGGCGGAGGATCTCCAGCGCGGCCGCATGCAGCGTCGCGTTGGCGGCGGCGATCACGCGTCCGCCCCGATGCGCCGGACCGCCCTGCCAATCGGTGACGATGCCCCCTGCCGCCTCGATCACCGCAATGGGCGCCTGTATGTCATGGGGCGCGAGCCCGGCTTCGATCACCAGATCGACGTGACCGGCGGCCAGCAGCGCATAGGCATAGCAGTCCATCCCGTAGCGCACCATCCGCGCGCCATCGGCCACGGCGCGGAAAGCGCGTCCCTCCTCGGCGCTGCCGACTTCGGGGAAGGTGGTGAAAAGCACGGCATCCGACAGCGCCTTCGTAGCCCGGGTGCGCAAGGCGCTGCCGCCCCGTGGCCCCCGCATCGCCGCTCCATCCGGCCCGCCCTCGAAACGCTCGCCGATATAGGGCTGATCGATGAGGCCATAGAACGGACCTTTCTCGTCGGAGAGCGCGATCAGCACGCCCCAGGTGGGCGTCCCGCTGACGAAACCGCGGGTGCCGTCGATCGGATCGAGCACCCAGGTGAGCCCCGACGTGCCGGAGCGCGCGCCGAATTCCTCGCCGAGCACCGCGTCCTTTGGGCGTTCGCGGGCAAGGATCTCGCACATTGCGCGTTCGGCGGCGCGGTCGGCCTCGGTCACCGGGTCAAAGCCCTGCGCGAGCTTGTTGTCCGCCGTCAGTTCCGCGGTCCGAAAATAGGGCAGGATCACCTCGCGCGCGGTATCCGCCAGCAGATGCGCGACACGGGTGATTTCTGGATCGAAAAGAATGCGGTTGCTCATGGGAAGGGCCTGCCAGCTTGGAACATCCGATGCAAGCGGAAGCGGCAGGAGCCGCGCCTCGAAGGGGCGGACCTGCGAAGGGCGCCGCTCGCGCGCCTTGCCGTTGCGACGACCTGCAACGTTTAGGCGGCTCAGGCGACGTCGCTGAGCACCCGGGCCAGTTCGAACAGGCGGCGGCGCTGGTTTTCCGGCATGGCGTAATAGGAACGCACCAAATCCATCGCTTCCTTGTCGCTGAGCAAGTCATCGGGCACCGAATTGTCCGAAGGCGCGGCACCGTCTTCCTTCAGCCCTTCGAAGAAGAAGGCAACCGGCACTTCGAGCGCGTCGGCGATGTCCCAGAGCCTGGAGGCACTGACCCGGTTGGCACCGGTTTCGTATTTCTGGATCTGCTGGAACTTGATGCCGACCATCTCGGCCAGCCGCTGCTGCGTCATGCCCGTCAGCCATCGCCGCTGGCGAATGCGTTTGCCAACGTGGATGTCCACCTTATGAGCCATAGCGAGTTTTCCCTTGAACTGGAGGCACAACACGTGCCGTAAACATGCAACTAGCACGGACGCAGAGCGGGCTGCCAACCGGTAGAGGGTTTGACGGGGCGCCCCACGCGTTACCATAAGCGGCAGGTCGCATTGCCGCGCAACATTCTTGCTCCCCCGCAACCTAGCACAACCAAGACGGTATTGATACCGTCACGAAACCCTTGGCGGAAAATCGCCGCGCGGGCGCCACGGCCCGCCGCCGGGCAAAGGATATGTCGCGGCAAGTCACCTTCAAGGCTGGGCAGGGTCGAAAATAAGGATTATCGTGAGAATTCGCCGCTTTTCACAATGCGGCGGCACGCCGTGTCCTTCTGACCCTCGGTGCGAAACCGGATCGCGATACTTGGCTGAAAACTGCTGATTCCGTCTTTCCCTTGGCGGGAGCATGCAACCTGAGGATGACGATCGTACCGGCAAAAGGCCATCTCAGCCGGTGCTGGTAGAGGCGTGGAAGGACCAGACTGCCGGGTTTCCCGCAAAACGTCGCGAAACCCCCGAAACTGCGGCATTAAGGTCGAATGAGAGGCTTGAATTGCGCGCCCGCAGCCCCGATATTCGGGGCAATGACGTGGTGGTTCCTGCTGTCACGCAATTTCATGCCAATGGAGGTAAACATGGCTGACGTGAACACAATCCGGGCCCGTGCCGGAACCCGCGCCGCCGCTATCGACGAGGGGCTGCGCGCCCACATGAACAAGGTCTACGGCACAATGTCCGTAGGCATGCTGATCACCTTTGCCGCGGCATGGGCGATTTCGGGTCTTTCGGTAACCAGCGATCCGAGCGCTGCCGCCGCGCAGATTTCCGAGAACAAGTACCTGACCGATATCGGTTATGCGCTTTATGCGTCGCCGCTTAAATGGGTGGTGATGTTCGCGCCGCTGGCGTTTGTCTTCGGTTTCAGCGCCATGATCAACAAGATGTCGGCCGCGACCGCGCAGGTGGTGTTCTACGCTTTCGCCGCCGTGATGGGCATCTCGATCAGCTCGATCTTCCTGGTCTTCACCGGCTATTCGATCGCGCAGGTTTTCCTGATCACCGCCATCGCCTTTGCCGGTCTGTCGCTCTGGGGCTACACCACAAAGAAGGATATCTCCGGCTGGGGCAGCTTCCTGATCATGGGTGTGATCGGTCTGATCGTGGCCTCGATCGTCAACATCTTCCTCGCCTCCTCGGCGCTGATGTTCGCGATCTCCGCGCTCGGCGTGCTGATCTTCGCCGGGCTGACCGCCTATGACACGCAGAACATCAAGAACACCTATCTGGCGCATGCCCAGAGCGGTGACAGCGAATGGCTCGGCAAGGCCGCGATCATGGGTGCGCTGAACCTGTATCTGGACTTCATCAACATGTTCATGATGCTGCTGCAGCTGTTCGGCAACCGCGAGTAAGTCGCGCATCTTAGGATGTCAGATAGCTGAAATCAGGACCGGTCTCGCAGGAGACCGGCCTTTTTCTTTTCCGCAGCAAAAAGGTTCTCAGGGTGTCAGCAGCGAGAAGGCGTGACCGATCACCGACGTCACCGACATCGCCAGCACGCCCCAGAACAATACCCGCAGCACCGCAGGGCCCATCGGGGCGCCGCCGAGCCGCGCACCGCAGCCACCCAGGCCGATCAGCGCCAGCAGGGTGACAAACACCACCGACAGCCAGACATCGCCTGCCGACGCCACCAGCATTCCCAGCAGCGGCAGACCCCCGCCAAGGGCGAAGGCGACGGCCGAGGCGCCTGCGGCCTGAAGCGGGCGGGCCTGACCTTCTGGATCATGCAGGCCGAGCTCTTCTCGGGCATGGGCGTCGAGCGCGTCGTGTTCGGTCATCTGCGCTGCGACCTGCAATGCCAGCTCGCTTGCGACGCCGCGCATTTCCAGCCCTTCGGCCAGCTCGCTGAGCTCGTAATCCGGATCTTCGTCGAGGGCGCGGCGCTCGCGTTCCAGGTCGGCGGCCTCCACATCCGACTGCGCCGATACCGAGACATATTCTCCGGCCGCCATCGAAAAGGCTCCGGCGCTGAGACCGGCCAGACCGGTCAGCAGCAGGTTGCCGTCCTCGAGCCCGGCGACAGACACCCCGACCAGCAGGCTGGCCATCGAGACGATCCCGTCATTGGCCCCCAGCATGGCGGCACGCAGCCAGTTGCTGCGGTTGATGTAATGACCGTCCTTGGGCATGAGAGCGGCTCTGTCGTTTTTGACGCGGCGGGGCTCGGCCGCCGTTCGGGGTGATGCCCGTCCCGCCCGGACGGGCGCGGCGGGGCTGAAGCCATGAAGTTGGGGCACTGTGGGTCAGGCGGCGTCTCTGCGCGATTGTTTCGCGCCACAGCGGGGGCCTGATGCGCTCCACGGCACGGGAGAGGCCATTGCTCCCTCCCCCTGCCGGAGCGCGACCCGGTCCGCCGGTGCGGCTGGTAAAAGGCGCAACGGGCCCCACGAAACAAAAGACCGCGCAAGATGCGCGGCCCCCTGACTGTCCCGAATACGGGCAATCTTACTTGATCTTGCCTTCTTTGTATTCGACATGCTTGCGCGCGACCGGGTCGTACTTCTTGATGACCATTTTCTCGGTCATGGTGCGCGCGTTCTTCTTGGTGACGTAGAAATGGCCTGTGCCCGCGGACGAGTTCAGACGGATCTTGATCGTGGTTGGCTTAGCCATATCGCTTCTCCTGCTCAGGTGCACCCTTCGGCACCCGTAAATCCTGAAATTCGGGTTCTAGTCAGCCACGCGGCCGAGTCAACCGCTATTTCCACCACATCGCCGCCGCCGCCGGAAAATTCCCGGGATTTCGCGATTTCCCGAGGGCGCGGCCCGGTTAAGGTTGCGCGGAAAGCCTGTAAGCCGGATCCTGTCCGAAGGGTCAGAGCTTGCGCCCCTCCCCCTCTGGATGACCATTCCTCTGACCGCGCCGTTGCCGACGCGGCTACAGCTGCCAACCCGGACCTGCTGGGGCAGAAGCAGCCCCGCCCTGCCTGTCGCCAGGCACGGCACGCGGTCCCTATTTGGCATTGCTCCCGGTGGGGCTTGCCATGCCGGTGCTGTTGCCAGCCCCGCGGTGGGCTCTTACCCCACCGTTTCACCCTTACCGCGGTCCGGTTTCGGTTGCCCGACCTGGCCCGCGGCGGTCTGTTCTCTGTGGCGCTATCCGTCGGGTTGCCCCGCCCGGGCGTTACCCGGCACCGTTTCTTCTGGGAGTCCGGACTTTCCTCGACAGGGTTGCCCCGCCGCGGCCATCCAGCCTTCCGCGCGCTGTCGGCCTAGCGCTCCGGCGTGGGGGGCGTCAATCGGTTTCGGGCCTGGGAATGAGTATTTCGGGCATAAAGAGGCGGTTCAGCAGCCCAGATCGTGATGCAGCCTCATATCGGCGGCGCAGAGCGGGCCGCGGCGCCAGGGAGCGAAGCGCAGGCGGGTGCTGGCCAGCAGGATGTCGAGCGGCACCTCGGCGGTATAGCCGATGGACCGCGCGGCCGCGCGGAATGCGGCGGGCGCGGCCTCGTGGCATTTCGGCGCCGGACCATCGGCATGGCCGGCAAGCCCCTGCCGGGCCAGGCGCGGCCAGTCGAAATGCGGACCGGGATCGGATTTGCGCCCCGGGGCGAGGTCGGAGTGACCGATGACACCCGCAGCCGCGATCGACCAGCGCGCCATGACATCGCGCAACAGATCCTCGAGCGCGGTCATCTGCGGCTCGGAAAAAGGGTGATTGCCGCCATTGTCGAGCTCGATCCCGATCGAGCGCGAATTGACGTCGCCCTGCCCCGCCCATTCGCCCTGCCCGGCATGCCAGGCACGCTGCTCCTCGCAGACGAGCTGAAGCACCGCGCCTTGCCGCGAGATCAGGTAATGGGCCGAAACTTCCGCCCCGGGATCGCACAGCCGGTCGCGCGCGGCCTCGACGCTCTGCATCGCGGTGTAATGGATGACCACCAGCGATGGCAGAAGCCCGTCGCGGCGCGGCCCGTGATTGGGCGAAGGATACTGGTGCAGCATTGGCTGCCGCCTGTCAGCCCTGCGTGGCGCGGCGGAACGGGCCCGGGTCCCAGTCGCAGGCGAAGCCGTCGCCATCCGGGTCCATGCCCTTGCGGTCACGCTCTGGCCCGCCGTCGGCGAGGAAGGCGATCTGCGCCTGGTCGGGATGGCTGTACTGGCCACAGGCGCGGTTGTATTTCGCCGCCTTGTTAAAGCCGATCCGCTTGTAGATCTGGGTGCCGCGGGCATGGTTGGCCTGCAGTGCATAGGCGACGATGTTGGGGCCCGAATCGCGTCGCTCGGGCAGTGCCTCCGGTTCGATCACCTGATATTGCGCGCGGTTGGCGGCGAGCCGGGCCGCGTCATCGTTGATGCTGCGCTGATCGCTGACGGCGTCGAAATTGTTTTCCCGCGAGATCCCCGCGCCATCGAGCACCGGTGCCGGATTCGCAGGGCTGGCCTGCAGCGGCGCGATGCCGGAATTGCTGGCCGGGTCATTGCCGACGCCATTGCTGGCACCGGGGCGCGTTGCGGCGAGCACGCGCGCGGTCTCCGCTGCCGTGGCCTCGGGCGAGCCTTCCTCGGGGGGCGGCAGCGGATCGGCGTTGACCGGGGCCGGGGCCGGGATGCTGCCGCTACCGCTGCCGCTCAGCGCCTGGTCGCGCTGGCGTTGTTCGGCGGCGAACTGGCCGTCAAACCCGACGCCGCGCCCGGAATCGGGCACTGCGGGCTGGCAGGCCGAGAGCACGGCACCGGTGGCGAGGACGAGGAAAGCACGTGTGATCATGGGTCTGCCTTTTGCGGCTAAGGGTCGGTTTCGACTTACCACCATTTCTGCGGCTTGGCCACAAAGCCTGCCGCCTGTTCCAGCGCATAGGCCGAGGAGAGCAAGGCCGCCTCTTCCCAGGGCCGCCCGATCAGCTGAAGCCCGAGCGGCAGGCCCTGTGCGCTCTGCCCGGTCGGCAGGGCGATGCCCGGCAGGCCCGCGAGGTTGACGGTCACGGTGAAGACGTCGTTGAGATACATCGCCACCGGGTCGGTGTCCTTCATCTCGCCAAGCGCGAAGGCCGCCGAGGGCGTCGCCGGGGTCAGGATCGAATCGATGCCTTCGGCGAAGACATTCTCGAAATCCTGCTTGATCAGCGTGCGGACCCGGCGGGCGCGGTTGTAATAGGCGTCATAGAAACCGGCCGAGAGCACATAGGTGCCGACCATGACCCGGCGCTGCACCTCGTGGCCGAAACCTTCGGCGCGGGTCTTTTCATACATCTCGGTGATGCCGTCGCCCTGTTCGAGCTTGGCGCGGTGGCCGTAGCGCACCCCGTCATAGCGCGCCAGGTTCGAGGAGGCCTCGGCCGGGGCGAGCACGTAATAGGTCGGCAATGCATATTTGGTGTGGGGCAGCGAGATGTCGACGATCTCGGCGCCTGCGTCGCGCAGCATGTCGGCGCCCTCGGACCAGAGCTTCTCGATCTCTTCGGGCATGCCATCCATGTGGTATTCGCGCGGAATGCCGATCTTCTTGCCGCGGATGTCACCGGTGAGGGCGGCTTCGAAATCCGGCACGGCGAGGTCGGCGGAGGTTGAATCCCTGGGGTCATGGCCGGCCATCGCACCGAGCATGATGGCGGCGTCGCGTACCGATTTGGTCATCGGCCCGGCCTGATCGAGCGAGGAGGCGAAGGCGATGATGCCCCAGCGCGAGCAGCGCCCGTAGGTCGGCTTGATGCCGACGGTGCCGGTGAAGGCGGCAGGCTGGCGGATCGAGCCGCCGGTATCGGTGCCCGTGGCGGCAAGGCAGAGGTCGGCGGCCACGGCGGCGGCGGACCCGCCCGAGGAGCCGCCCGGCGTCAGCGCCGCGTCGTCATTTCCGCGCCGCCAGGGATTGACCGCATTGCCATAGACCGAGGTTTCGTTCGACGAGCCCATAGCGAATTCGTCCATGTTGAGCTTGCCGAGGGTCACCGCACCGGCGTCGAGCAGCTTCTGGCTGACCGTGCTTTCATATTGCGGCAGGAATCCCTGAAGTATCCGCGATCCGGCCTGCGACGGGACGTCCTTGGTGCAGAACAGGTCCTTGATGCCGATCGGCAGGCCGCACATCGCGGGCGCCTCGCCATCCCTGAGCCGTGCATCGGCGGCTTTCGCCTGCTCGCGCGCCAGGTCCGGGGTGTTGTGCACGAAGGCGTTGAGCGCGCCCGCGCCCTCGATTTCGCTCAGGCAGGCTTCGGTCAGCTCGACCGAGGTCACCTCGCCCTTGCGCAGTGCATCGCGGGCTTCCGCGAGCCCGAGCTTGTTCAGTTCATCCATTATTCCACCACCTTCGGCACTGCAAAGAATCCCTCGCGCGCATCCGGCGCATTGGCCAGAACCGCCGCCTGCTGATCGCCGTCGCGCACCACGTCGTCGCGCCGCTTGAGCACCTGCGGGGTGACCGATGTCATCGGCTCCACACCGTCGATATCGACCTCGTTGAGCTGCTCGATGAAGCCCAGGATCGTGTTGAATTCCTGCGCCAGCGCAGGCAGCGCCTCGGGTTCCACCTTGATCCGCGCCAGTTTCGCGACCCGCGCAGCCGTGCTTTCGTCAATCGACATGGGCTATCCTCATTGCTTTGCGCGTCATTTACCGCCCCCGGCCCGGCCTCGCAAGAGCAGGCGGTGCTGTCGGGCCAATCGGGCGAGCAATCCGCATCTGCAAGGCTGTTGAAGCCGGATTGGCGCGCTATGCTCTGGGACAGACATCAATGGAGGCATGACATGAACATCATCTGGCTCGGCCACGGCTCGTTTCGCATCGAGATCGAGGATCAGGTTCTGCTGATCGACCCCTGGCTGCACGGCAATCCGATGCTGGAGGAAGCCCAGCACGGCACTGCGATCGACGGGGCGACGCAGATTCTCGTGACCCATGGACATTTCGATCACACCGACGACATCGCGGAGGTCGCGCGGCGCTGCGGAGCGCCGGTGGCGGGGATGTTCGAGCTGATGGCCTGGCTCGAGGGCAAGGGCGTGGAGAACGCGACCGGCTTCAACAAGGGCGGCACGATCCATTGCGGCAAGGTCGCGGTGACCATGGTGCCGGCCTCGCATTCCTCTTCGGTCACTGGCGATGCCGTGCCGGTCTATACCGGGGCGGAGACCGGTTTCATGATCCGCGGGGAGGGCCGCACGGTCTATTTCTCCGGCGACACCACGATCATGGCCGACATGGAATGGATGGGCGATTATCACAAGCCCGACATCGGCATCCTGTCGGCGGGCGGGTTCTACACCATGGACATGAAGGCGGCGGCCTATGCGGCGAAGCGCTATTTCGATTTCACCACGGTGATTCCCTGTCATTACCGCACCTTCGACGCGCTCGCGCAGAATGCCGACGATCTGATCGCCGGATTACCGGATGTCGAGGTGATCGAACCGCAGGTGATGCAGCCGATCGAGCTCTGAGTCGGCAATTGCGAAAAAAGGCGGCGTGGCGTTATCTGGCCCGGGCGGCTAGCGCTGCGTCCAGATCTCGCCGTCTCTTGACCGCAGAAAGGTGTAGCAGCCCTCCGCCCTGTCAAACTGCAGCGCATGGGGGCGCGGCTGGCGCGTCTTCAGCCTGTCGCCGGCAAAGGTTGCGCAGACCGCGAATGCGCCCTCGTCGATCTCGCGCAGCACGTAGGGCGCAGCGCTGACCGGGTCGCGCCAGCCGGAAACCCGGTCCGGCGGGCCGCAGCGTTCGGCGCTGTAGCCGTCGTGGTCGTCAGTCTCGCGCAGGCAGGCGTGATAGCGCCCTATCTCGCGCAGATCGGCGGCGCGCTGCCTGTCCTGACGTTCAAGCCGGGCCTGTGTCGGCCCGCCGATCAGGCTCAGCCCCGCCAGCAGTGCTGCGGCGACCAGCGCGACAAAGCCAAACAGCAATGCCCGGTTCACCGGCGCTCCCCCTGTCGGGTATCGCCCCGGTAGAACAGGAAGATTCCGCCGGTGACCAGCGCCACCACCGCGGCCTTGGCGAGGAATTGGGTGGTCAGGTCGCCGCTCAACAGGGCATGGATCACCGCCACCAGATCGCCGAGCAGCAGCGCCGCTGCGATCAGCAAGGTCAGATAGGTCAGCCATTTCCGGATCACCGAGCGCGACAGGCCCGCATCCCGCGCCAGCTGTGCGCGATCGCGCAGCGTCAGCCACAGGTAAAGCGGCACGCTTACCAGCAGCACCGCGATGGACCAGCGGATCGCGCCTTCGGGCAGGTAGTCTCCGGGAGATGCGAAAAAATGGTCGATCAGGGCGTGGAGCAGCGCCACGAGATGCCCTGCCGCGAACAGCAGCGCCCCGAAGGTCAGCGCATAGACGAAGAAATCCCGCGCCGAGACGATCGATTGAGGGCGCGGCACGGGCGGCACGAACTCGGTTTCCGCCCAGCCTTCCAGCGCCTGCGTCACCTCGCTCTCGGCCCATCCGGCCTGCGCGAGGATCGACGCGATTTCGGTCCGGCTCCTGCCATGCGCCAGTGCGTCGCGCACGAACCGCGACAATTGTCTGTTACTTGCCTTGCTCATGACCCTTTTACCTTCACTCAACCTTCCGCCTGTCCGCGAAAAAATCCTTCAACAATGCTTCGGCCGGGGCCGCGGCGATGCCGTCATAGACTTCCGGCACATGGTGGCATTGCGGATGCGAAAAAACCCGCGCACCCTGTTCCACGCCGCCGGATTTCGGATCCGACGCGCCGTAATAGAGCCGGGCGATGCGGCTCGCGGCGATGGCGGCGGCGCACATGGCGCAGGGCTCCAGTGTGACATAGAGCGCATGACCCGGCAGCCGTTCCGAGCCGACTGCGGCGCAGGCGGCACGGATCGCCAGCAGCTCGGCATGGGCGGTAGGATCGTTGAGCTCGCGGGTGCGGTTGCCCGCCGCTGCGCGGATCTCGCCACCGGGCGCGACGATGACCGCGCCGACCGGCACTTCGCCGCGCGCGCCCGCAGCCACAGCTTCTTGCAAAGCCAGATCCATGTAGGAACGAAACATCATCCTGTCACATGTCCGCAAATGCCGGTCTTTCGCAAGGGCATGAAACAGGCTAAGCCGTGCCCATGACAGACAAGCCCCCCTCCGAGGCGCCCAAGGGCGACCGTATTGCCAAGGTGCTCGCCCGTGCGGGCATCGCCAGCCGCCGTGACGCCGAGCGGATGATCGAGGCCGGGCGGGTGCGCGTCAACGGGGCGCAGATCACCTCGCCCGCCCTCAACGTCACCGAGGCGGATGTGATCACCGTCGACGGCAATCCGGTGGCCGAGCCGGAACCGCCGCGGATGTGGCTCTATCACAAGCCCGCCGGGCTGGTGACCACGGACCGCGACGAGAAGGGCCGCGCCACGATCTATGACAAGCTGCCCGCCGACATGCCGCGGGTGATGAGCGTCGGGCGGCTCGATCTCAATTCCGAAGGGCTGCTGCTGCTGACCAATGACGGGGCGATCAAGCGCAAGCTGGAATTGCCCGCTACCGGCTGGCTGCGCCGCTACCGTGCCCGGGTCAACGGCCGACCGTCGGAGGAATCGCTGGAGCCCCTGCGCCGCGGCATCACCATCGGGGACGAGAAGTTTCAGCCGATGGACGTGGCGATCGACCGACAGCAGGGCGCCAACGCCTGGCTGACCATCGGGCTGCGCGAGGGCCGCAACCGCGAGATCCGCCGGGCGATGGAAGCGGTCGGGCTCGTCGTCAACCGGCTGATCCGGGTCAGCTACGGTCCCTTCCAGCTTGGCGAGCTGAAGGCGGGCGAGGTCGAGGAATTGCGCCGCAAGGTGGTGCGCGACCAGCTCGGGCTGGAACTCGAAGATGCCAGCGGCACCGCTGTGAAAAAGCCCAAGGCGGTGCAGCGCAGCTCGTCGCGCCGTCCCTCCGGCAAACCCGGACCGGGACGCCCCGGCGCGCCGAAACCTACGGATCCTGCCGCGGCAGAGCCTTCCGACAAGGGCCGCGCGGGCAAGGAGGGTCCCGGCCGGGAACGGCCTGCTAAGGATCGGCCCGCCAAGGATCGGCCCAATTCGCGCAAACCGGGCGGTGCGCGGCCTGCTCCCAAGGGGCCACGGCGCACGCGGTGAGAATGCGGTGGGTTGTCACCCGCCTTACGGGACATTTTCCCGCCATATCAGTTGCTTTTGAACCTGTTGGCCTTTCGGGCGTTGGACCCGGGGTTGTAGCTATTGCCAATCCTGCAAGAGACTTATGGCATCCCTAGCGGGCGGCGCTGCGAGCCCCTATGTTGGGAACAACGGAGAACCCATGGCGCGCGTATTGCTCATTCTGTTGTTTCTGATGGTGATCGTTGTCTTCGCCGCTATTCTGGTATCATTCTGGAAGGCGGCATATCGGCATGGGCCCGCCGCCATGCGCTCCTTCACGGGAACCAGCGAGGCAAGCCTGATGGCACCAACCGCATTACAGAAAGTCGCCTATCTGGCCCTGATCCTGCTTTTGCTGGGCATCAGCACCGGCTGGATCGGAGGCATGTGATCCATGGCCAGACGTTATGGCGGGAAATACAGCCCCGAGGGCGAGGGATCTGCCGAGGGCACGGGGCGCGGCAGCCGGATCGAGGTCGATCCGGTCGGTGGCCGGGTCAACCTGCTGTTCCTGCCGCCGGTCATCCTCGTCTTCATGTCGCTCGGCGCCGGGGCCGGGGGGCTGGTGCGCGGTCTCATTGCCGCCGGGATGCTTGGAGGGGCGGTCTGGCTGCTGCGGGCAGGGCTGCTGGCCGAGGCGGCCTATCGCGCGCGCAAGGTGGCGCGCCGCCCTGCCCTGCCGCGCAAGATCCTCGCCGCGACGCTTACCGGGCTCGGTGCAGCGCTCGCGACCTATGTCCCGGCCGCCAATCCGCTGGCGCCGCTGCTCTACGGCATTGCGGCAACCGGGCTGCACCTGGCCGCCTTCGGTGTCGATCCCGTGAAGGACAAGGGTCTGGCCGGGGTCGATACGTTCCAGCGCGACCGGGTGGCCCGGGTGGTCGACGAGGCTGAGAAATTGCTCGCAGAGATGCAGTCCGAGGTGAAACGTGCCGGGGACCGGCAGGCGCAGGCGCGGCTCGATGACTTCCAGATGACGGCGCGGGAATTGATCCGCACCGTCGAGGAAGACCCGCGCGATCTTACCGCCGCGCGCAAATATCTGTCGGTCTACCTGCGCGGCGCCCGCGATGCGACGGTGAAATTTGCCGATATCCACCAGCGCAGCCGGGATGCCCGGGCGCGGCAGGATTACCTTGCCCTGCTCGATGATCTCGACCAGAATTTCGCTGCTCGTACCCGCAAGTCGCTGCTCGAGGATCGTGGTGACCTCAATGTCGAGATCGAGGTGCTGCGCGAACGGCTGTCCCGCGAAGGGGTGCGCTTTGACTGATCGGCGCGCCCTCCCCCATTCAAGTGCAAGGAAGCAGAAGCAATGTCCGAGTCCATTCGTGAGAAAGCCGCGCAATCCGTCGCGATGGTCGATGAGGTGAATGCCGTGGTCCTGACCGAACCCAAGGCCGCCGATGCGGTGCTCACCCTGGAACAGGCTGATGCGCCGCAAAGCGCCGAGATCCGCCGCCGCATGGCGGAGATCGACATCGAGGACAGCCAGTCGATCGTTTCCTTCGGTTCGGCAGCGCAGTCGGAATTGCAGGAGATCTCGCAATCCATGCTGCAGGGCGTGCGCAACAAGGACGTCGGCCCGGCGGGGGATTCTCTGCGCAGCATGGTCAGCGCGATCCGGGGGTTTTCGGTCTCCGAACTCGACATGCGCCGCCAGCGTAGTTTCTGGGAGAAACTGCTCGGCCGGGCCGCGCCGATTGCCAAGTTCACCGCGCGCTATGAAGAGGTACAGGGTCAGATCGACCGGATCACCGACAATCTGCTGCATCACGAGCATGCGCTGCTGAAAGACATCAAGTCGCTCGACATGCTCTATGAAAAGACACTGCAGTTCTATGACGAGCTGGCGCTCTACATCGCCGCCGGCGAGGCGAAGCTGGCGGAGCTTGACGGCGAGGCGATCCCGGCCAAGGAGGCATTGGTTGACGCCGCAGCGCCGGACGATCAGGTGATGGAGGCGCAGGAGCTGCGCGATCTGCGCGCCGCGCGCGACGATCTCGAACGCCGGGTGCATGATCTCAAGCTGACGCGGCAGGTCACGATGCAATCGCTGCCCTCGATCCGGCTGGTGCAGGAGAATGACAAGAGCCTGGTGACCAAGATCAACTCGACCCTGGTCAATACCGTGCCGCTCTGGGAAACGCAGCTGGCGCAGGCGGTAACGATCCAGCGTAGCGGCGAGGCGGCGGGCGCAGTGCGCGAGGCCAATGATCTGACCAATGACCTGCTCAAGTCCAATGCCCGCAACCTGCGTGACAGCAACAGGGTGATCCGTCAGGAGATGGAACGCGGGGTGTTCGACATCGAGGCCGTGAAACAGGCCAACGAGGATCTGATTGGTACCATCGAGGAAAGCCTGCAGATCGCCGATGAGGGCAAGGCCCGGCGCGCGGCGGCCGAGCAGGAATTGCAGCAGATGGAAGCGCGGCTGCGTGATACGCTGGCGGCGGCCAGGGCCAAGAAGACCGGGCTGGGCGACACGGCCTCGGGCGCGGTGCCGGGCTGATACGAAGGTGGCGGGCGGGAACATATCGCGCGGATGGTGCGGCTTCGGCGGTGCCCTGATCCTTCTGGCCGTGCTGACGGGCTGCGAGGTGACGCCGCCGCCCGACCCGGTGCTGAAACCGCAGGCAAGGCCCGCGGTGGTGAGCCTGCCCGCGCCGCAGGTGGCCCGACCGACCTCGCAGAAAAGCGCCATGCTGCGCTCCTATCTGCATCAGGTCCAGCAGGCGCAGGCCACGCAGGGGTTGCTGCGCCGCGACGGGGGCGGGCCCGATACGCCGTTCACCGTCGACATGCTGGTACGCAATTTCGAGCAGATCGCCTTTTACAATGAATATGACGGGGCCTTCCGCGGGCGCGGGGGCCAGAGCCCGCTGCGCCGCTGGGCCGAACCGATCCGCATGGATCTGGTTTTCGGCGCCGCGGTACCGCCCTCGCAGCGCCGCGACGATTCCGCGCATGTGCAGGCCTATGCCGCGCGGCTCGCCAGGATCACCGGCCATCCGATCGGGATCGGCGGCGCGCCGAATTTCACCGTGATCATCGCCAGCGAAGATGACCGCGGCGAGGCGTTGCAAGAGGCGGCGGCCCGGATGCGCGGCATCAGCGCGGCCAGCCTGCAGGCCTTCGAGAACATGCGCCGCGATACCTATTGTGCCGTCGCCGCATTCGCGACCGGGCCGAACCCGAATACCTATACCGCCGCCGTCGCGGTGATCCGTGCGGAGAACCCGGATCTGCTGCGCCTGTCCTGCATCCACGAGGAACTGGCACAGGGTTTGGGGCTCGCCAATGACAGCCCTGCGGCACGGCCGTCGATCTTCAATGACGACGACGAATTCGCGCTGCTCACCCGGCATGACGAATTGCTGCTGAAAATGCTGTATGATCCGCGCCTGCGTCCCGGGATGGGTGCCGCCGAAGCCGCCCCGATCTCCCGCACTATCGCGAACGAGCTGCTTGGCGGACCGGTATGAGCAGCAGAGCTTGACCTGAAAGGACAGAACATGGGCATTTTCGATTTCCTCTCCGGTGAATTCATCGACGTGATCCACTGGACCGACGACAGCCGCGACACGATGGTCTGGCGGTTCGAACGCGAGGGCCATGCGATCAAATACGGTGCCAAGCTGACCGTGCGCGAGGGACAGGCTGCGGTGTTTGTTCACGAGGGACAGATCGCCGATGTCTTCACGCCGGGTCTCTACATGCTGGAGACCAACAACATGCCGATCATGACGACGCTGCAGCATTGGGATCACGGCTTCCGCAGCCCGTTCAAATCCGAGATCTATTTCGTCAACACGACGCGGTTCAACGATCTCAAGTGGGGCACCAAGAACCCGATCATCGTGCGCGATCCGGAGTTCGGCCCGGTGCGGCTGCGCGCCTTCGGCACCTACAGCGTCCGGGTCAGCGAACCGGCCCGGTTCCTCTCCGAGATCGTCGGCACCGACGGCGAATTCACCATGGACGAGATCAGCTACCAGATCCGCAACGTGATCGTGCAGGAGTTTTCCCGCACCATCGCGCGAAGCCAGATCCCGGTGCTCGACATGGCCGCCAACACCCGCGAGCTCAGCGCATTGGTCGGCAAGGAGATCGCCGCGCAGATCGCCGAATACGGGCTGGCGATGCCCGAGCTCTATATCGAGAATGTCTCCCTGCCCCCGGCGGTCGAGCAGGTGCTCGACAAGCGCTCCTCCATGGGGGTGATCGGCAATCTCAACGAGTACATGCAATATCAGGCCGCCGAGGCTCTGGGGCGCGAGGGCGCTGCCGGGGCGGCGATGCAGACCGGGCTCGGTGCCGGGCTCGGCATGCAGATCGGCCACCAGGCGGCGAGCCAGGCCGGACCCTGGGGCGCGCGCTCCGACGCCCCCGTCGCCGCCCATGTGCCGCCGCCCCCGCCGCCGGTCGAAAAGGTCTGGCATGTCGCGGTGGACGGCAAGACCAGCGGCCCCTTCTCCAAGGCGGCTCTCGGGCGGCAGGCCAGCGACGGCAGCCTGACCCGGCAAAGCTATGTCTGGACGCCGGGACAGGATGGCTGGCAGCGGGCCGAGGACGTGGCCGAACTGGCGCAGCTTTTCACCGTCCTGCCGCCGCCCCCGCCGGGAAGCTGAACCGGCGCTAGCCGGGGTGGCGGTGGCGGGGCGGGCCTACTGGCCGAGCCGGTATTGCCGCGCTATGTCTGATCGCAAGATCCCGAAACGGAGCACTTATGGCCGAGCAGCCCCCCGCCCCCCCGGCGCCGCTGGATGAACACCGGTTTCCCTGCGACAGCTGCGGGTCGGACATGCGGTATGATCCCCGGGCCGCGCTGCTGGTCTGCGATCACTGCGGCAATACCGAGATGATCGGCGCGGGCTTTGGCGGCGCGGCGATCACCGAGCTCGATTTTCGCACCGCGCTGGCCGCCCGGCTGCCGGAGGCGGAGATGGAGGAGACCCGCGTTACCACCTGCCCCAATTGCGCGGCACAGGTGGCTTTTGACCCCGGCAAACACGCGACCGAATGTCCGTTCTGCGCCACCCCGGTCGTGATCGATACCGGCACCAACCGGCATATCAAGCCGCGCGGCGTGCTGCCCTTCGCGCTCTCCGAGGACAGCGCCCGCGAAGCGATGAAAAGCTGGCTCGGCCAGCTCTGGTTCGCGCCGAACGGGTTGCAGAGATATGCCCGGAAGGGTCGGCGGATGCAGGGCATTTACGTGCCCTACTGGACTTATGATGCCGACACCAACTCGCGCTACAGCGGCGAGCGGGGCACGGTCTATTACGTGACGCAGACGGTCATACGCAACGGCAAGCGGGTCCGCCAGCAGGTGCCGAAGATCCGCTGGCATGCCGCGTCGGGCCACGTATCTCGGTTCTTTGACGATGTGCTGGTGCTGGCCTCGCGCTCGCTGCCCAAACGGTTCACCGACGGGCTGGCGCCCTGGGATCTGGCGGCGCTCGAACCCTATACGCCGGAATATCTCGCCGGGTTTCGCGCCGAAGCCTATGCGGTCACCCTCGAGGAAGGCTTTGCAGAGGCTCGCGCCCATATGGACCGGGTGATCGCCCGCGACGTGAAATTCGACATCGGCGGCGATCGACAGCGCATCCATGACGTGCAGACGCAGATCAATGACGTCACTTTCAAGCATATCCTGCTGCCGGTCTGGCTGGCCGCCTACAAGTACCGCGGCAAGACCTATCGTTTCGTGGTCAACGGCCGCACCGGCAGCGTGCAGGGCGAACGGCCCTATTCCAAGATCAAGATCGCCTTTGCGGTGATCCTCGGCCTGATCGTCGCTGCCGTCGTCGGTTATTTCGCGGCGATCAACCAATAGCGTCGCTGTTTCGCAAAACTCCTTCGCCTTCCGTGCGGAGCAGATCACAGGATCCCTCACCATGCGCGCCTTGCTTCAACGGGTTACCACCGCTTCGGTCACGGTCGGGGAAGAGGAGATCGCACGGATCGGTCCCGGTCTGCTGGTCCTGCTTTGCGCCATGCCCCGGGATGACGAAGCCACCGCCGAAGCGCTCGCGGCGAAGATCGCCAGGTTGCGGCTTTTCAAGGACGACGCGGGCAAGATGAACCTGAACCTGGCACAGATCGGCGGCGCGGCTCTGGTGGTCAGCCAGTTCACCCTGGCCGCCGATACGTCACGCGGCACCCGGCCGGGCTTTTCCTATGCGGCGAAGCCCGATCAGGCCCGTGCGCTTTACGAGCATTTCGCCCGAAGCCTCGCGGCGCTCGATATTCCTACCCAGACCGGACGTTTCGCCGCCGATATGGCGATCGAGCTGACCAATGACGGGCCGGTGACCCTCTGGCTCGATACCGAAAACCCATGACGTTTTGCGCGCGCCTGTCGGCGACGGCAGAGCAATATCGGATAGCGGAAAGCAAATGAACGGACCGCAATGCAACAAATGCGACAAACGACCTTCCGCAAGCGACCCATCGGTTTGCAAACCCGGCGTCATCGTGACAAAAGCCACCCGACACTTGGGGTCTGATAATGCTTGCGACGATGGCGTAAATCGGCAAACTTGATCCATCAATCAACAATAACGCGCCCCAAGGCGCTGCTTTATAAACGGGAGAGAACCTTATGAACCAACAGCTGAAAAACCTGACCGGCAAGGTCGCCGAAGGGCTGATGACGCGCCGCGAATTCGTCAGCCGTGCCGCCGCGCTCGGCGTCACCGCGGCCGCGGCCCAGACCATGCTGGCGCAATCGGCGCGTGCCGATGCCCACGAAACCCCCAAGCGCGGCGGCACCATCAAGGTCGGCTCCTCGGGCGGTGAATCCACCAACAGCCACGACCCCGCCCTGACCGCCTCCGAAGTGCCGCTCAACAACATCCGCCACTGGGGCGAGACCATTGTCGAGGTCAACGAGGAAGGTCATCTCGATTACCGGCTTGCCGAAAGCGGCGAAGCCTCCTCGGACGCCAAGACCTGGGTGTTCAAGATCAAGAAGGGCATTCCCTTCTCCAATGGCCGCGAGCTCAAGGCCGAAGACGTGCTGAAGACCTACCAGCGGCACTCCAACGAGGAGAGCCAATCCGGCGCGCTGGGGATCATGAAGGGCATTTCCGGCATGAAGGTCGATGGTGACAACGTCGTCATCGAGCTCGAGACCGGCAATGCCGACCTGCCCTATCTGCTGGCCGATTATCACCTGATGATCCAGCCCGACGGCGGCATGGAAGACCCGACCGCCGCAATCGGCACCGGCCCCTACACGATCGAGTTCGACGAGCCCGGCGTGCGTCACGGCTACAAGCGCCGCGAGGATTACTGGGATGCCGAGAACCGCGGTTTCGCCGAATTCTCCGAAGTGCTGGTGCTGAATGATGCCACCGCGCGGACCGCGGCGCTGCAATCGGGCCAGGTGCATCTGATCAACCGCGTCGATCCCAAGGTCGCCAGCCTGCTCGGCCGCGCGCCCAATCTCAGCGTCGAGTCGGTCTCCGGGCGCGGCCACTACGTCTTTATCGCGCATATCGACACGGCGCCCTTTGACAACAACGACCTGCGTCTGGCGCTGAAATACGCGATCAACCGCGAAGAGATGGTCGACAAGATTCTGCGCGGCTATGGCTCGGTCGGCAACGATTTCCCGATCAACGCGGCCTATCCGCTGTTTGACGAAACCATTCCGCAGCGCGAACATTCGCTCGAGAAGGCCCGTGAGCATTACGAGAAATCCGGTCATGACGGCAGCCCGATCATCCTGCGGGTTTCCGACGGGGCCTTCTCCGGTGCCGTGGATGCCGCGGCCCTTTTCCTAGAATCCGCCAAGGCGGCGGGCATTCCGCTCGAGATCAAGCGCGAGCCCAACGATGGTTACTGGTCGGAAGTCTGGAACAAGCAGCCCTTCTGCGCCTCCTATTGGGGCGGGCGTCCGGTGCAGGACCAGATGTACACGACCGCCTATCTCTCGACTGCGGACTGGAACGACACGCGTTGGAAACGGCCGGAATTCGATGAGATGCTGCTGGCGGCGCGTGCCGAGCTCGACGAGGCGAAGCGCAAGGACATCTATTCCAAGATGGGGCAGATGCTGCGCGACGAAGGTGGCCTGATCCTGCCGATGTTCAACGATTTCGTGCATGGCGTGTCCAACAATATCGGCGGCTGGATAGCCGATCCGAACGGCGAGATGATGGACAACAAGGCCAGCATCAAATGCTGGCTGAAAGACGCATGAGGCCGCTCTGAACAGATGCATCCGATTGTAAAACTCATCGCCCAGCGCCTAGCGCTGGGCATCCTGCTGCTCTTTGCGGCCTCGATCCTGATTTTTGCGGGGACATCAATCCTCCCCGGTGACGTCGCCCAATCCATCCTCGGACAATCCGCAACCCCCGAAGCGCTGGCCAACCTGCGCCGCGAACTCGGGCTGAACGAACCCGCCCTGACCCGCTATTTCAACTGGCTCGGCGGCATATTGCAGGGTGATCTCGGCACCGCGCTGACCAATGGCCGGGACATTGCCGAAAGCCTTGGCGGACGTCTCAGCAACACATTATTCCTCGCCTTCTGGGCCGCGCTTCTGTCGGTGCCGCTGGCGATCTTCCTCGGCCTGTTGGCGGTACGCTACAAGGACCGCTGGCCCGACAAACTGATCTCGGCGGTGACGCTGACCACCATCTCGATCCCCGAATTCATGATCGGCTACGTGCTGATCTACTGGGTGGCGATCCGGCTGGGCTGGTTCTCTTCCGTGGCAATCATCAACGATTCCATGAGCCTCGGCGCCAAGCTCAACGCCATCGCGATCCCGGTCATGGTGCTGACCCTCGTGGTGTTGGCGCATATGATGCGCATGACCCGCGCCGCGATCCTCAACGTGATGCAATCGGCCTATATCGAGACCGCCGAGCTCAAGGGGCTCGGGATGCTCAAGATCATCCGCAAACACGCCTTCCCCAATGCCATCGCGCCCATCGTCAACGTGGTGATGCTGAACCTCGCCTATCTGGTGGTGGGGGTCGTCGTGGTCGAGGTAGTCTTCGCCTATCCCGGCATGGGGCAGTATTTGGTCGATCACGTCAGCAAGCGTGACGTGCCCGTGGTGCAGGCCTGCGGGCTGATCTTCGCGGCGGTCTATATCGGGCTCAATCTGGTGGCCGATATCGTCTCGATCCTGGCCAACCCGCGGCTGAGGCATCCGAAATGAAGAACATTCCAATTTCCGCAATGATCGGCCTGTTCTTCACCGGCCTCTATTTCCTCATGGCGCTGTTCGCGCCGCTGATCGCCCCCTATGGCATGTCCGAAGTCGTCGGCGATGTCTGGGAGCCGTCGAGTTCGCAATTCCTGCTCGGCACCGACAGCATCGGGCGCGACCTGCTGACCCGGATGATCTATGGCGGGCGCACGACGATCTTCATCGCCACCGCCGCCACCGCGCTGAGCTTCATTCTCGGCTCGGTGCTGGGCTTCTTTGCTGCCGTCTCCGGGGGCTGGATCGATCAGGCGATCTCGCGGTTCGTCGATCTGATCATGTCGATCCCGTCGCTGATCTTCGCGCTGGTGGTGCTCTCGGTGATGCCGACCACGATTCCGATCCTGATCATCCTGATGGGTCTGCTCGATTCCACCCGCGTCTATCGTCTTGCCCGCGCCGTGGCGGTCGATATCACGGTGATGGATTACGTCGAGGCGGCGCGGCTGCGTGGCGAGAAGATCGGCTGGATCATCTTCCGCGAGACCCTGCCCAACGCCCTGTCACCACTCGTCGCCGAGATGGGCCTGCGCTTCATTTTTGCCGTGCTGTTCATCTCGACCCTGTCCTTCCTCGGGCTGGGCGTGCAACCACCGCTGGCCGATTGGGGCGGCATCGTGAAAGAGAACAAGGACGGCATCAACTACGGCATCCAGGCGGCGCTCTACCCGGCCTATGCCATCGCTACCTTGTGCATCTCTATCAACCTGGTGGCCGATTGGGTGCTGACCCGGACCACATCGCTGAAAGGGGGCCGCGGATGAGCGACCAGACAAGCGAGACCAAGGATCAACCGCTGCTTCAGGTGCGCGATCTGAAGATTGGCGCGACGATCTATCCGCCGGGCGAAAGACCGCGCCATATCGAAATCGTGCATGGCGTCAGCTTCGATCTCGAAGCGGGCAAGGTGCTCGGCCTGATCGGAGAATCCGGGGCCGGGAAATCCACCATCGGCCTCTCGGCCATGGCCTATGGCCGTGGCGGGGTCGAGCTGACCGGCGGCGAGGTCTGGGTCAATGGGCGTGACCTGCTGCAGGCGGGTCTGCGGGACATACGCCGCCTGCGCGGCGCCGAGGTGACCTATGTCAGCCAATCCGCCGCCGCCTCCTTCAACCCGGCCAAGAAGATCATGGAACAGGTGACCGAGGCGGCGATCTCGCAGAACAAGTTCAGCAAGCGGGAGGCCGAGGAACGCGCGATCGATCTGTTCCGCAAGCTCGGCCTGCCGCATCCCGAGACCATCGGCGATCGCTATCCCCATCAGGTGTCGGGCGGCCAGTTGCAGCGCTGCATGACCGCGCTGGCGCTCTGTCCGCAGCCGGATCTTGTGGTATTCGACGAGCCGACCACCGCGCTCGACGTGACCACCCAGATCGACGTGCTTGCCGCGATCAAGGAGGCGATCCACGACACCGGCGTTGCCGCGCTCTACATCACCCATGACCTCGCAGTGGTGGCGCAGGTTTCGGATCACATCATGGTGCTGCAGCAGGGCAGCATGGTCGAATACGGCACCACCGATCAGATCATCAACAACCCGCAGGAAGAATATACCCAGGCGCTGGTCTCGGTCCGCTCGATCCGCCACGAAGAGAAGACGCCGACCGACAACCCGCTCCTGCTGGTCGAGAATGTCACCGCGCGCTATCGCGGCACCAATTTCGACGTACTGAAGAACATCAACGTCGATTTGCATCCCGGGCAGACGCTGGCCATCGTCGGTGAATCCGGTTCCGGCAAATCGACGCTGGCGCGGGTCATCACCGGGCTGCTGCCGCCCACTTCCGGCGAGATCATCTTCGATGGGCGCAACCTGACGCCGGATCTGGCGACCCGCCCGCTCGACGACCTGCGCGAGCTGCAGATGATCTACCAGATGGCCGACACCGCGATGAACCCGCGCCAGACCGTCGGCACGATCATCGGGCGACCGCTGGAGTTCTACTTCGGGCTCAAAGGCAAGGAAAAGCAGCGGCGTATCCAGGAGCTGCTCGACGAGATCGAGCTTGGCGAGGGGTTTCAGGACCGCTACCCGGCCGAGCTGTCGGGCGGGCAGAAGCAGCGCGTCTGCATCGCCCGCGCGTTGGCCGCCAAGCCCAAGCTGATCATCTGCGACGAGGTCACCTCAGCGCTCGATCCGCTGGTCGCCGACGGTATCCTCAAGCTGCTGCTGAACCTGCAGAAGATCGAGGACGTGGCCTATCTTTTCATCACCCATGACCTCGCCACGGTGAAGGCGATCGCCGATTCCATCGCGGTGATGTATCAGGGCCGGGTGGTGCGCTATGGCTCCAAGTCCGAAGTGCTGTCGCCGCCCTTTGACGATTACACCGATCTGCTGCTTTCCTCCGTGCCGGAGATGAAACTTGGTTGGCTCGAAGAGACGATCGAGCACCGCCGCATGGAAAGTGGCGGCAACTGAGGGCGCGTCCCAGTCTGGAAAAACCTCGAGGAGCCCCCCGCCAGGGGGGCACTCGCGCCACCCTGGCGGGGGCGCTGATTACGTTTGACAGGTTCGTTCGAAGCTGTAGCTTCCAGATGGTATTAACCGGTTGTTAACTCATTTGGATATAACATCATGCTGAAATTCATTTCCGCCTGCGCAATTGCAGCCTATTGCCTGACGCCTTCGACGCTGTTGGCGGCTGCTACACTCTATGCCCCGAACGAAACAGAAACGATCGCCCATGGCGGCGGTTGCCGGAAGAGCTCTCCTGTCGGGCAATGCTGCCATATGGAAAAGGCGAAAGGCCAGGTGCATTGCCATTGAAGCCTGCTTGCCTGCTTCCTGACAACGAATTTCGCTTCCATAGTCCACTAAGGTTTCTCCGATGAACAACAAGCTCCTGCTGATCATTCTCGACGGCGTGCCATGGCGTAATTGGCGGCGGTTGTTTGGCAATCTTGAAGGTTGGGTCGATGCGGGCGATGCGCGGGTCTGGAAGATCCGCTCGGTGCTGCCGTCGATCTCGGCGTCCTGCTATGCCTCGATCCATACCGGGGTGGCGCCTGCGGTGCATGGCTGTACCGGCAACGGCAATGTGTTCCGCCTCAAGGAGCGCGATGTGTTCGCGCAGGTGCGCGAAGCGGGCGGTGTGACCGGGGCGGTGGCGCATAGTTTCTGGTCGGAATTCTTCAACCGTCACCCGTTCGATCTGGTCCGCGACGTCGAATATGACGAGCCCGACAGCGCCACGATCAACCACGGACGCTTTCATACCATGACCGGCTATGGGCTGATCAATCAGATGACGCCGTCCGACGTGGATCTCTTCGCCACCCTGACCAACCTGTGCCAGCGCTTCGGACTTGATTACGGGATGCTGCATACCTGCACGCTGGATTCCATGGGGCATCGCTTTCATCACGATTGTCAGGAGATGGACCACGCCTGCGCGATGATGGACGAGATGCTCGCGCCGTTCATCTCGAAATGGCGCGATGCGGGGTATGAGATCATCGTCACCGCCGATCACGGGCAGGATGCGCGTGGACATCACGGCGGCCGCGATCCGCTGCAGCAAGAGGCGGCGCTCTATTATTTCGGTCCCGCCAAAGGTCCGGCCGAGGATGTGGTGATCGATCAGCTGCAACTCGCCCCGACGATCCTCAACCGACTGGGCGCCCCGATCCCGCAAAGCATGAAAGCCGAACCGTTCCTGTAGGGTGGGTGCAACCCACCTCACCCAGGCACCCCAACATCACCCTGCCAGACTGTCCCAATCCCCGCGTCCCAGTGCCGAGACAGCCGCCACGATCCGCGCGAAGCTCGTCGCCGCCCTGGCCGACATCACCCGTGCGCGCAGATAGCCATGCACCAGCCCCTGCTCCTCGATCCAAAGCGCCCGCCCGCCCGCTGCAATGACGGCATTGCGATAGGTCTCGCCATCGCTCGACAGGGGATCGCATTCGGCGGTGAAGATCACGCTCGGCGGCAGGCCCGAGAAATCCACATCCTGCAGCGGCGCGAAGCGGGCATCGCCCTCGGGCGGCAGCGCGCCGCCGGTGCGTGTCTGCTGATAGAATTCCAGATCCGTCACGCTGAGCTGAGGCGCATCGGCATGGGTGACATAGCTGCCCTGCCCCCAATCGCCGCCAAGACCCGGATAGATCAGCACCTGTCCGACAATCCGTCCTGAAAGCTGGCTGCGGGCCTCATGCGCCACGGCGGCCGCGAGATTGCCCCCGGCTGAATCGCCTGCCAGCACGATGGGTCCGGCAAAGCCCTGCGCGATCGCCGCGAAAGCCGCCCAGGCGTCTTCGTAGCAGCCGGGGAATACGACCTCCGGGGCCAGCGCGTAATCGACCGAGATGACCCGGTAGCCGGTCTCCTTGCAGATCTCCGCGCAGATGTCGTCATGGCTTTCGAGCCCCCCTACGACGAAGCCGCCGCCGTGGTAATAGATCACCGTCGCCCCAACCTCGGACTCGGCCTCGGTATCGGCGAGCTCATAGCGGCGGCATTTCACTCCGCCATGACGCTCGTCGCAGCTTTGCACCCCCGCGGGATGGCCGCGGTGAAAATCGGCGCACATCCGGTCATAGACAGCACGTTGCTCCGCGATGGTGAGGCTGACCGCGTCGGGCGGATAGAAGGCCTCGGACCGGGCGATATAGGCCCAGACCTCGGCATCGAGCAACTGCCGGTAATCGGGCTGGTTCATGCGCTTTCCCAGGGACGCGTGAAGCTGCTCAGCACCTTGTCCACATCCTCTTTCGCGGCGCCATTCATCGCGACCTTGGCGACCAAGCCGCGTTTCTTGTCATCGACAACATGCTCGACCCGCGCCGTGCATCCCGCTTCCTTCAGCGCCGCGTCATAAGTCCGGGTGATCGCCAGCTTGCGCAGATCCGGCTTGAACACCTTGCCGACGGCGGTCTTGGGCAATTCATCCATGATGCTCAGATGTTTGGGCTGTGCCGCGCGTTCATGGACCCTGGCACGGGCAAAGGAAAGCAGCTCCTCCTCGCTGATCTCGGCGCCGTCGACCAGTTCCACAAAGACGCAGGGCAGCTCGCCGGCATGGGCGTCGGGCTGCCCGACCGCCCCGGCAAAGGCCACCGCCTCGTGACCGAGCAGCGCCTCCTCGATCTCCGCCGGATCGATGTTATGCCCGCCCCGGATGATCAGATCCTTGGCGCGGCCGGTGATCCACAGATAGCCATCGGCATCGACCCGGCCGAGATCGCCGGTGCGCAGGTATCTGTCGCGGTAGAACAGGTCGCGGTTCTTCTCCATCTCGGTATAGGTATGGCCCGCATAGACCCCGGGGTTGGAGACACAGATCTCGCCGATCTCGTCGACCGCCACCTCGACCGGGCCGCCATCGCCGCCCTTGATGATCTTGACGTCGGTATAGGGGAAGGGAACGCCAATCGAGCCGACCTTCTTGGGCCCGTCGGTCGGGTTGCAGGAGACAAGGCAGGTCGCCTCGGTCAGACCGTAGCCCTCGACCAGCGTCACGCCGGTGGCCTCCTCGAAACGGCGGAACAGTTCCAGCGGCAGCGGAGCGGAGCCCGAGAAGGCCGTCTTGACGCTGCTTACATCCGCATCGATCGGGCGCTGCATCATCGCCGAGATCGCGGTTGGCACGGTGATGATGAAGCTGATCTTCCAACGCTCCACCAGCTTCCAGAAATTGTCGAAAACGCCTTCGCCGCGATAGCCCTGCGGGGTGGGGAACACCACATGCGCGCCCGAATGCACCGCCGCCATCAGGATCACGTGGCAGGCGAAGACATGGAACAGCGGCAGGGGACAGATGATGTTGTCGTTTTCCGAGAACAGCAACCGATGCCCGAGCCAGCCGTTGTAGACCAGCCCCGAATAGCGGTGCTGCGCAACCTTCGGCATGCCGGTGGTGCCGCCGGTGTGGAAATAGCAGGCCACCCGGTCCTCCTGGACATCCTCGAAATCGAGCCTATCGCTCTGCTTGTCGAGCGCTGCGCCGAAGCTTCGGTATTCGGCCTGGTTCTCGACCTTCAGCTTGGGGCGGATCAGCGGCACGATCCAGGACTTCGGCGGCGACAGGTAGCGCAGCAGATCGACCTCGAGCACCGTATGCACCTTCGGCGCGAGCTTCACCGCCGCGGCGGCCTTTTCGGCCACGTCGGTCTTCGGGAAAGGCCGCAGGGTGACCACCACGGAAGCCCCTGTCTCGCGCAGGATCGAGCCGATCTGCTCGGCATCCAGCAGCGGGTTGATCGGATTGACGATCCCCGCCGTGGCGCCGCCGAGCAGGCAGATGGTCGCCTCGTTGCAGTTCGGCAGGATATAGGCCACCACATCCTGCGGGCCGATGCCGAGGCTGCGAAACAGGTTCGCGGCCTGCGTCGCCTTGCCGTGCAGCTGCTTCCAGGTCAGCGTCTCGGCCCTGTCCTTTGGCCCGGAGAGGATCTGAAAGCTGACCGCATTATGGGTCGGGAACTTCGCCGCCGTATTGCTGAGCATCCCGTAAAGTGTCTTGGCGACGTCGCGCTGTTCCCACGGCATTTCCGCCTCGATGGCGTTGCGATCCTCGATCCCGGCAAAAGTCATTACCGTCCCTCCCCTTGACGCCGTTTTCCGGCTGTTGTCCATGGGCTCAGGATGCGGGCAAAGATCGGTTTTCGCAAGCGATCTTGCCGCCGAAACGCGGCGTCACCGGCGCTGACGCCGCGGCAGAACCCACCGATGTGCAGCCTATTCCGCCGCGAGGCCATCGGTGAATTGCAGCCGCGCCAGCCGCGCATAGAGCCCGTCACTGCCCACGAGGCTGTCATGATTGCCGATGGCGACGATCTGCCCCGCCTCCATCACCACGATCCGGTCGGCTTTCTTCACCGTTGCCAGACGATGCGCGACGATCAGCGTGGTGCGTCCCGCGCTGAGCTCCTCGACGGCGGCCTGCACCGCGCGTTCGCTTTCCGCATCGAGCGCCGATGTCGCCTCGTCGAGCAGCAGTACCGGCGCGTCGCGCAGGATCGCGCGGGCGATGGCGATGCGCTGTTTCTGCCCGCCCGACAGCATCACCCCGCGTTCGCCGAGATAGCTGTCATAGCCCTGCGGCAGTGCGGTGATGAACTCATCCGCCGCTGCCGCCCGGGCCGCGGCGATGATGTCTTCCTCGCTGGCGTCGGGCCGCCCGAAGCGGATGTTGTCACGCGCCGAGGCGGCGAAAATCACCGGATCCTGCGGCACCAGCGCCATTGCGCGGCGCGCCGTTTCGCGGGAAACGTCCCGCAGATCGGTGCCATCCAGGGTGATGCGACCCGCCTGGGGATCATAGAACCGCAGGATCAGCTGGATGATCGTGGTCTTGCCCGCGCCGGAGGGGCCGACAAAGGCCACGGTCTCGCCCGGTTCGATGACCAGATCGACACCGTCGAGCGCGGAGACATCCGGACGCGAGGGATACTGGAAATGCACATCCTCGAATGCGATCCGACCACGCACCGGTTGGGTCAGGCTCAGCGCCTGTTCCGGCGCCGGGTCCGACACGCTGTCCTCGCTCTGCAGCAACTCCACCAGCCGCTCGGTCGCCCCGGCGGCGCGCTGCAGCTCGCCCCAGATCTCCGACAGCGCCGCGACGCCACCGGCGACCATCACGGCATAGATCACGAATTGCACCAGCGCCCCGGCGCTCATCTCTCCGGCGCGCACGTCATGGGCGCCGATCCACAGAACCCCGACCACGCCGGTGAAGACGAGGAAGATCACGATGACCGTCATCGCCGCGCGGGTCTTGATCCGTCGCCGCGCGGCGTCAAAGGAACTCTCGGTCATCTGCGCGAATTGCGCGCGGCTCGCCGCCTCATGGGTGAAGGCCTGCACCGTCTGCACGGCGCCGAGGCTTTCGGAGGCATTGCCCGAGCTCGCCGCGATCCAGTCCTGGTTCTCGCGGCTCATCACCCGCAGCCGCCGCCCCAGCGTCAGGATCGGCACCACCACGACCGGCACGATCAGCAGCACCAGCAGCGTCAGCTTGGCCGAGGTCAGCAGCATCAGCACAAGCCCGCCAATGAAGATCAGCAGGTTGCGCAGCGCGATCGAGACCGAAGAGCCGATCACCGACAGGATCAGCGTCGTGTCGGTGGTGATGCGGCTCAGCACCTCGCCGGTCATCAGCCGTTCGTAAAAGGCCGGGCTCATGGCGATCACCCGGTCGAACACCGCCTTGCGGATATCGGCCACGACGCGTTCGCCGAGCCGGGTGACCAGCGCATAGCGCAGCCCGGTACCGACCGCCAGCAGCGCCGCAATCAGCATGGCCGCGAAGAAATACTGATCGAGCAGCGCGCTCTCGTCGGTGTTGAAATTATCGACGACCCGGCGCACCGCCAGCGGCAGCGTCAGCGAGATCACCGCCGTCAGGCTCAGCGCCATTACCGCCGCGACCACCAGCATACGGTAGGGTCGCATGAAGGGCAGCAGGGCCCGCAAAGCCCCGATCCGGCGAGACGTGTCGCGTTGCTCTAGGGGGGCGTTGCGGGTGGAGGAGCGGGCCATGGGCAATCCTTTACGTTCTTGCCGGGTTCATGAACCGCAGGGCGAAAGAATTCAAGGGACAGCTCTGTCGCAGGAGCATCGGCAGCACGGGTATGGCACTGCCTGATTTCGGCGACCGAGGGAAGGTGGAGCGGGCGACGGGAATCGAACCCGTATCATCAGCTTGGAAGGCTGAGGTCTTACCATTACACAACGCCCGCGCAACGTCTGCCTGATTATTTCATGACCTTCTGCGGGTCAAGCAGGTTGTTGGGAACGGAAGGCCCGCCCCGCCTCCGCTCCCGGTGCCGCAAACCCCGTCAGACCCCGAGCCGGTCGCGCAGCCCGTACCACCAGGAGCCCGCCACCGAATAGGGCACGCGCAGCATCCGCCCGCCCGGGAACGGATACCAGGGCACCTGCGCGAACACGTCGAACCGCGTCAGATCCCCGTCGATTGCCTCCGACAGGATGCGCCCGAACGTATGCGAGCCGGTGACCCCGTGACCGCTGTAGCCATGGGCGAAATAGGTATTGTCGCCGATCCGCCCCATCTGCGGCACGCGGCTGAAGGACAGGGCGAAATTACCGCTCCAGGCATAGTCGATCCTGACATCCTTGAGCTGCGGGAAGACCTTGTCCATGTTGCGCTTGAGCTTGGCCTTGATGTCGCGCGGATCGGCCCCGCCATAGACGGTGCCGCCGCCGAACAGCAGCCGCTTGTCACCGGAAAGCCGGTAATAATCGAGGATATAGCGGATATCCTCGACGCAGGCATCGGTGGGCAGCAACGCGGCCGCGCGCTCCTCGCCCAGGGGCTCGGTGGCCATCACCTGGGTCGAGACCGGCATCACCCGCGCGGTCAGCTCGGGCACCACATGGCCGAGATAGGCATTACCGCAGAGCACCAGCGTCTTGCATGTCATGCTGCCCTGCGCGGTCTTCACTACCGGGCGTGCGGTCTCGTGATCGACCTCCGTCACCGGTGACATCTCATAGATCACGCCGCCGTTCTGCTCGAACGCCGCCGCCTCGCCCAGTGCAAGGTTGAGCGGGTGCATGTGGCCGCCCGAATGATCAATCAGCCCGCCTTCGTAGATATCTGAATTGATATGGCCGCGCAGCTGTTCCCTGCCGAGCATCTCCTGGTTCCTGATCCCGTAGCTCGCCCAGAGCTCCATCCGGTCTTCGAGCTCGCGCATATGTGCGGGCGTCAGGGCGGTGAAGATATTGCCCTCCTTGAGGTCGCATTTGATGTCATAGGTCTTGACCCGCTCGCGGATGATCTCGCCGCCCTCCTGCACCAGCCCGGCAACGAAAGTCGCGGTGTCCTGTCCATAACGCTTGGCGATGGTCTGCAGCGAGGCGTTGAGTCCGTTGACGATCTGCCCGCCATTGCGCCCCGATGCGCCCCAGCCGACCCGCGCGCCTTCGATGATCGCGACCTTGTAGCCCTTCTCGGCCAGATGCAGCCCCGTCGACAGCCCGCTATAGCCCGCGCCGACGATGCAGATGTCGATCTTCTGCGCGCCGCTCAACGCAGGCCGGTCGGGCGCCGGATTGGCCGAAGCGGCGTAATAGCTGGCGGTGTGGCTGCCGTCTCCGACATAGCTTTGCTGCGGCATGGCATACATCACACGGTCTCCAGGTAGCTGTGATATTCGAAATCGGTGACGTGGCGGGCAAATTTGCGCAGTTCCTGCAGCTTGCATTCGACCAGCATGGTCTGCAGCCGCGCCGAGTAGATGTCCTTCACATGCGTCCCCTCGCGGAAGGCGATGATCGCCGTTGCCCAGTCGAGCGGCAGATGCGGCAGTTTCTTCATCGCATAGGCATCGCCCTCGATCGGGTCGGCGGGCGTCATCTCGGCCTCGATCCCTGTCAGCGCGCCGCCGAGAATGCTGGCCAGCACCAGATAGGGATTCGCATCGGCCCCGGCGACCCGGTGCTCGATGCGCCGCGCCTTGGGGCTGCCGCCGGGGATGCGGATCGCCGCGGTGCGGTTCTCATAGCCCCAGCCGACGCTGGTCGGCGCATGGGCCCCCGGCAGCAGGCGGCGGTAGGAATTTTCATGCGGCGCGAAGGTCAGCGTGTTCTCCGGCATCGTCGCCAGCATCCCGGCCACGGCGTTGAGCATCAGCGGCGTGCCCTCCTCGCCGCTATTGTCGAACACGTTGTTGCCATCCTCGTCAACCAGCGAGAAATGCACGTGAAAGCCGCTGCCCGCCCGGTCACCATAGGGTTTGGCCATGAAGGTCGCGGCATAGCCGTGTTTGCGGGCGATGCCGCGCACCAGCCGCTTGAACAGCACCGCATCATCGGCAGCGCGCAGCGGGTCGGCGACATGGCGCATGTTGATCTCGAACTGCCCGGCGCCGTTTTCGGAGATCGCCGCATCGGCGGGAATGCCCTGAAGCTCGCAGCAATCATAGACGTCGTTCAGAAATTCATCGAAATGCTGCAACTCATCGAGCGACAGGGCCCCGTCGCTGTCGAGCCGCTTGCCGGTCACCGGCGATTGCGGCGCCTGCGGGCGCGCGCCGGACGGATCGCAGAGGTAGAATTCGAGTTCTGTCGCCACCACCGGGGTCAGGCCGCGTTCGCGGTAACGCTCGGCGATCCGCGCCAGCGCGCGGCGCGGGTCGCCGGGGAACGGCGTGCCATCGTCCTGACGCATCCACAGCATCGCCAGCGCCGTCGGGCGGCTGGTCCAGGTGATCGGCATCAGCGTGCGTCCGGTATAATCACAGAGCCCATCGCTGTCGCCGGTCTCGAACACCAACTCGCTGTTCTCGATATCCTCGCCCCAGATGTCCATCCCGACGATCGACAGCGGCATCCGCAGCCCCCCGTCGACGACCTTCGAGACTTGGTCCACAGGCACCCGTTTGCCGCGCATCGAGCCGTTGAGATCGCAGACGCAGGCGAAGATCGAATCGATCTCCGGGCGATCCCGCAGCCAGGTTTCCGCTTTACTGTCAGCCATGAGATCCTCCCTCGCGATACCAAGACAATAATTGTGATATCATTTCGCAAGATATGATTTCAATCTTGCCTTATGTCAACGGGACTTGCACATAGGAGCCTAGCACAGGCGCAGCGCACAGGGTGCAATCGGTGAGCAGATGAGCAATGACATCCCCCTACCCCTACCGGATCTGCCTGGGTCCGCGGGCCAGACCACCCAGGAACAGGTCTATCTGCGCCTGCGCAATGCGATCATGGTCGGCGCCATCAGCCCCGGCACCTCGCTGACCATCCGCGGTCTCGCCGAGATGCTCTCCCTCAGCCCGACCCCGATCCGCGAGGCGATGCGGCGGCTGAGCTCGGAAAACGCCGTCGAAGTACTGGGCAACCGGCGCATGAACGTGCCGCGGATGAGCCTTGGCCGTTTCGAAGAGCTGGTGGCGCTGCGTGTCGCGGTCGAAGCCCATGCCGCCTGCCGCGCCTTGCCCTTCGTCTCCGATCACCTGATCGAGCGGCTTACCATTCTTGATGGCCAGATGGACCGCCTGATCGCCGAAGACTCGCTTGACGAGCTGACCCTGCTAAACCACGACTTCCATCGGCTGCTCTACACCGCCAACCCGGATCAGGCCTCGATGCCGCTGGTCGAGAGCATTTGGCTGCAGCTTGGCCCCTTCCAGCGTCAGGTGATCCGCCGGGTCAGCGAATATTACCAGGTCGATCGCCACAAGGAGATCCTCGCCGCGCTGGCGATCCGTGATCCCGCAGCCCTGAGCGTCGCCATCCGGAGCGATATCGCCGACGGGATTGTCGCGCATGGCCGCGCGCTGCTGTCAGGCACCTCTAGCTGACACTGGTTCGGATGGGGCCCCTTTACCCGCTCCGGCATCTCGCGCAAAGTCGCGCCGAATACTGCCGAGGAGATCACCATGGCCAACCCGCTCTATGACGCGCTTTTCGGGCGCCATGCCGGAAAGCAGACGCCGTTTCTCTATCTGCCCGACGATCGGCTGATCACCCATGCCGGGTTTCTGGCCGTCACCGCGCGCTATGCCAATGCCTTTGACGCCTGTGGCCTGCGCCCCGGTGACCGGGTGGCGGTGCAGATCGAAAAATCCCCCGATGCGCTGGCGCTCTATGCCGCGTGCGTGCAGGCTGGGCTGGTGTTCCTGCCACTGAACCCGGCCTATCAACCTGCCGAAGTCTCCTATTTCGTCGGCAATTCCGGCGCCCGGCTGCTGGTCTGCGACCCTGCCAATGCCGCGGCGCTCAGCGATATCGCGGAAGATTCCGGCGCGCGGCTTGAGACCATGGATTCAGACGGCAAGGGCAGCCTGCGCGACCTCGCCACAGGGCAGCCCGAGCATTTCCAGACCGTGGCGCGCGAAATGGACGATCTCGCCGCCTTCCTCTACACCTCCGGCACCACCGGTCGTTCGAAAGGCGCGATGCTGAGCCAGCGCAACCTGCTCTCCAACGCCCGCACGCTGACCGAGGTCTGGCGGTTTACCGAAAGCGACGTGCTGCTGCATGCGCTGCCGATCTTCCACACCCACGGGCTTTTCGTGGCCACCAACATCATCCTGCTGTCGGGTGGCGCGATGATCTTCCTGCCGAAACCGGATGTGACGCAGATGATCCGCTTCATGCCGCAGGCGAGCAGCCTGATGGGGGTGCCGACTTTCTACACCCGCCTGCTCGACGCGCCGGAATTCACCCGCGAGCTGACCGCGCATATGCGTCTGTTCATCTCCGGCTCCGCGCCGCTGCTGGCCGAAACCCATGAGCAATTCGCCGCCCGCACCGGCCACCGCATCCTCGAACGCTACGGCATGACCGAAACCAACATGAACACCTCCAACCCCTATGACGGAGAGCGCCGTGCCGGGACCGTCGGCATGCCGCTGCTCGGGGTCGAGCTTAAGGTCTGCGACCCCGAGACCGGTGCCGAGGTGCCGCAGGGCGAGATCGGGGTGATCGAGGTGCGGGGCGACAACGTCTTTCAGGGCTATTGGCAGATGCCCGAGAAGACCGCCGCCGAGCTGCGCGAGGACGGGTTCTTCATCACCGGGGATCTCGGGCTGATCGACGATCAGGGCTATGTGCAGATCGTCGGGCGCGGCAAGGACCTGATCATCTCGGGGGGCTACAACATCTATCCCAAGGAGGTCGAGCTGCTGCTCGATGAGCAGGCGCATGTCGTGGAATCCGCAGTGATCGGCGTGCCGCATGGCGATCTCGGGGAAGCGCCGGTCGCGGTATTGGTGCGCGACAAGGCGGGTGAGCCCGACCTCAATGCGATCATCGCAGCCTTGAACAGGGAACTGGCGCGGTTCAAGGTCCCGCGCCAGTTTGTGGTGGTCGATGAATTGCCGCGCAACACCATGGGCAAGGTGCAGAAGAACCTGCTGCGCGATCAATATACGGAGTTGTTCACTGCCTGAGGACGCAATTTTCAAAAATTCCAAACCGGAAAATTGCAAATTTTCCGCCCTAGACCGCGAGACGGCCCAACCTGCCCGGCACCCGTGCCTTGATGCCAGCGAGCCGCGACAGGTGCCAGCACAGCGCCTGGTTGCTGCTGAGACAGGGCAATCCGGTCTCCGCCTCGATGTCCTCGATCACGTCGAGCGTCTGCAGGTTGGTGCAGGACAGGAACAGCGCCTCGACCTTGCCCTGCCGCGCCAGATCCAAAGCCGCCGCCTTGATCGAGACGGGATCGATGGCCACCACCCGCGCCTCCTCGGCCTCCTCAAAGGAACCGAAAACCGGTGTTTCCACCCCGGCCTCGCCCAGTGCCGTGCGCAGCGTATCAGACACGCTCGCAACATAGGGCGACAGCAGCCCCAGCCGCGTCACGCCCAGCGCCCGGCTCGCTGCCACCAGCGCGCTCAACGGCTCGCTGACCGCCCCGGTGGATCGACCCTCGCGCACCAGCTCGGCGATACGCGCCGCACCGATCTGCGCGGTGCCGGAGGTGCAGCCATAGCCGATCGCGGCAAACTCCGCCGCCTCGGGGAGGAGCGCTGCCGCCGCACTCATGTGGCGCGCCATGTCCTGCAGGCTCCGCGGGCTGACCTCCGCTGCGCTCTCCACCCGCGTCACATGAACCGGCTGATCCGGCGGCAGCATCCGGCGGAAATCGCCTTCGATGACCTGATCGGATTTCAGAACGATCATCCCCAGCGCCGGTTGCTGCGGCGGTTTCAGATCATATTGATATCGCAGCATGGCCTATTCTCCGGATTTCCGTCCGCACGCATCATCGAGCCTCGCGCCGCGAAGCACAAGCAGACCGCCGCAGATCAGAGGAAATCGACCGATTTCGACAGCGGCAGCTCGCGGATGCGCTGCCCGGTCGCGGCAAAGATCGCGTTGGCCAGAGCCGGGGCCGCGGGCGGGACGCCGGGTTCGCCGATGCCTTTCAGCGTTGTTCCATTCTCCAGCCCGCGCACAACGATCTCCGGCGTCTGATACAACCGCATCCCTTCATAGACGTGGAAATTATCCTGCTCGGCCACCCCGCCTTCATAGGTCAGCTCGCAATTCATCGCGTGGCCCAGGCCCCAGATCACCCCGCCCTGCAGCTGCGCCTCGAAATTCACCGGATCGATCACCCGTCCGACATCCGCCGCGACGAACACCCGGTCGATCCGGATGCCGCCCTCCATCGCCGTGACCTCGACCACCTGCGCCACCGGCACGCCGAAGGACAAAACGAAAGCCAGCCCGCGCCCGCGGCCTTTCTCGAGGTCACTGCCCCAGCCTGACATCTCGCCGACCGCCTCCAGCACCTGTCGCGACGGGCCGTGCCAGCACAGGCGCAGCCGCTCGGCCAGAGGGTCGGCTCCGGCGGCGTGGCAGAGTTCGTCCATCAGCGATTCATGGAAAAATCCGTTGCCCGACGCGCCGACCGAGCGCCAGGAGGAGACCGGCACCATCGCCGGGACGCGGTAGCCGGTAACCCGGTAGTCGGGAATCTGGAACGGCTGGTCCCAGGCTCCGGCAACGATTGCGGTATCGGGACCGAAGGCCGGTTGCTTGAGCCGTCCGAGCTGTGATTCAGCCACCGAGGGCGCCGCGATGGCCAGATCGAGCGCCGAAACCTTGCCGTCAACGACCTTGCCCCGCCCCCGCGCCAATGCCAGAGGGCGCGGGAAATCATGACTGAAATCTTCCTCGCGCCGCCACACCATCTTGATCGGTGGCCCCGGCATCTGCAGCGCGATCTCAACCGCCTGCAGCACGTAATCATCCTCGAGCCGCCGCCCGAAACTGCCGCCCGACATCAGGACATGCACGTGCACCTGCTCGGGTTCGAGCCCGCTGAGCGCCGCCGCATTGGCCTGCAAGAACCGCGGGATCTGGGTGCCGGTCCAGATATCGAGCCGTCCCTCTCCCATCTGCACCACCACCGACATCGGCTCCAGCGGCGCATGGGCGAGATAGGGAATGCGGTATTCTGCCACCAGCATCTCGCCATCGCCGCTGCTGCCCAGCGCCGCCTTCACGTCGCCCTCATCCTTGAAGCGGCTGTCGCGGAACTTCCTGGCAAAGCTATTGGCAACCATCTCGAATTGCTCGGCAGAGCTCGGCGGATAGGTCGGCTCGCCCCAGTCGCATTGTACCGTTTCGGCGGCCTGAAAGGCACGCCACGTATTGTCGGCCACCACCGCGATCCCGCCTTCGATGGCCAGCACCGCACGCACGCCGCGCATCGCCTTGGCGTCATGCGCATCGAACCCGAGCATCCCGCTGCCGCGCGCCGGATTGGTCCGGGTGGTGGCATAGACCATATCCTCCCTCACCAGATCGATGCCGTAGGTTTGCGTTCCGGTCGATTTGGCCATGACATCGGTACGCATCTGTTCGCGCCCGAGATAGCGCCATTCGGACGGATCGCGCAGCGTTACCTCCTCCGGTGGCACGATCTCCGCCGCGGCGGCGCCGAGATCGACATAGGCCAGCCGCATCTCGTCCGGCAGCACCACCGCGCCATCCTCGGTACGCAGCTGATCCACCGGGAGCCCGGTCTGCGCGGCCGCTGCCAACAGAAGCGTCTCACGCGCCACCGCCCCGGCCATGCGCAGGCGATCATACATGTCGGGCACCGTCGTCGAACCGCCGGTGAGCTGCAGCCCCAGGAGCTTGCCCGCCGCGTCTGCCGCCCCGCGCCCGCCGCGCGCCAGGAAACTCTCGGAGGTTGCCGCGATCGGCAGCGCCTCCGCCCCGACCACGCCGTTGTAATAGACCGCAGAAGGCGGCCCCGGCTCGATGCGCACCTGATCGAGCCGCACGTCGAGTTCTTCGGCGATCATATGTGCCTGCACGGAATAGGCGCCCTGACCGACATCGGCACGCGGGGTGATCAGGGTGATGCCGCTGGCGTCGATCTTGACATAGGGCGTGATGGCGATCTCGCCGGGGCGCAGCCCTGCTTCGAGCGGATTGTCCAGCACGCGCTGGTAAAGATAGGTCCCAAAGGCCACGCCCCCCGCAATCGCAGCGGAGCCGATCAGAAAGCCGCGTCGCGCGATCCTGCCGCCCCGGCCGGTCCTGCCGTCCCGCCCCATCTCAAACGTCCTGCAGCTGTGCCGCGGCGCTGCGCACCGCCGCGCGGATACGCGGATAGGTACCGCAGCGACAGAGGTTGCCGCTCATCGCCGCGTCGATTTCGGCATCGCTCGGTTCGGGAT
Source organism: Sulfitobacter aestuarii (assembly GCF_042685005.1). Lineage (NCBI taxonomy): Bacteria > Pseudomonadati > Pseudomonadota > Alphaproteobacteria > Rhodobacterales > Roseobacteraceae > Sulfitobacter > Sulfitobacter aestuarii. The sequence continues at coordinate 307,068 of NZ_JBHUMP010000003.1, forward strand.
TGCGCGCCAGAAAGGCCGCCGCCCGCATGACCTGGCCGGACTGGCAATAGCCGCATTGCGCGACCTGATGGTCCACCCAGGCCCGCTGAACTGCATGCAGCGCACCGGGTCTGCCCAACCCCTCGATCGTGGTCACTTCCCCGGCGACATCGCCCGCCCAGAGCTGGCAGGCGCGCACCGCCTCGCCGTTCACATGCACCGTGCAGGCACCGCAGACCCCGATCCCGCAGCCATATTTCGGCCCGGTGATCCCCAGCTCGTCGCGCAGGACCCAGAGGAGCGGCATGTCCTCCTCGACATCGAGCTCGTGCTCGATTCCATTGACGTTCAATCGCATGGGCTTTCTCCGGGGTCAGCCGCCTTGGGGCAAAGGTAATGCGCCCTGCGGCCAATGCAAATCACGAAAAGGCCCGGATGCCGCGAGATCATCGCGCCATCCGGGCCTTCTATCTGTCACCTGTCGCACCGGCCCGGGTCAGCCCCGGACCCCGTGCTCAGAATTCGACGACCGCGCGGATCGATTCGCCCTTGTGCATCAGCTCGAAACCCTCGTTGATCTGGTCCAGAGTCAGCTTGTGGGTGATCATCGGGTCAATCTCGATGGTGCCGTTCATGTACCAATCGACGATTTTCGGCACATCGGTCCGGCCCCGCGCGCCGCCGAAGGCAGTCCCGCGCCAGACCCGGCCGGTCACCAGCTGGAACGGACGGGTGGAGATTTCCTGCCCGGCGCCGGCGACACCGATGATGACGCTTTCGCCCCAGCCCTTGTGGGCCGCTTCCAGTGCGGTGCGCATCACGTTGACATTGCCGGTGGCGTCGAAAGTGTAATCGGCGCCGCCGCCGGTCAGCTCGACCAGATGCGCGACCATGTCACCGTCAACCTTGGTCGGGTTGACGAAATCGGTCATGCCGAAATGGCGCGCCATCTCTTCCTTGTCGTCATTGAGATCGACGCCGACGATCTGGCGTGCCCCGGCCATGCGCAGGCCCTGGATCACGTTGAGGCCGATTCCGCCGAGACCGAAGACGATGCCGGTGGAACCAAGCTCGACCTTGGCGGTGTTGATCACCGCGCCGATGCCGGTGGTGACGCCGCAGCCGATGTAGCAGATCTTGTCAAACGGTGCGTCCTTGCGCACCTTGGCGAGCGCGATCTCCGGCACCACGGTGTGGTTGGCGAAGGTCGAGCAGCCCATGTAGTGATGGATCGGCGTGCCGTCGAGCATCGAGAAACGGGTCGAACCGTCGGGCAGCAGCCCCTGGCCCTGCGTCGCGCGGACCGACTGACAGAGGTTGGTCTTGGGGTTAAGGCAATATTCGCATTCGCGGCATTCCGGCGTGTAGAGCGGGATGACGTGATCGCCGACCTCGAGGCTGGTCACCCCCTCGCCGACCTCGATCACCACACCGGCGCCCTCATGGCCGAGGATCGCCGGGAAGATCCCTTCAGGGTCGTCGCCGGAACGGGTGAATTCATCGGTGTGGCACAGGCCGGTCGCCTTGATCTCGACCAGGACCTCGCCCTTGCGCGGCCCTTCGAGGTTCACCTCCATGATCTCAAGCGGTTTGCCAGCCTCTACTGCCACTGCGGCGCGGGTTCTCATCATCGGGGTGTCCTCCGGATTAATATGTCTGCGCAAATCAACCAGGGTCACCGGGATTGTCAAGCTCCTGAAGCCTGCCCTGCGTCCATTCGCGCGTTGGTGCATCACCCGGCGACAGGCCGGGCTGCGCCGCTCATAGCATATAACCTCCTTTGCGTCTGCCCGGTTGGCGGGCGCGCAGCCACCAAAATTCGGGGGCTCAGCCCTGCACGGGCGCATGGCTCTTGATGCGCCGCAGCACCACGTTGGTCTGCGCGGAATCCACCGCCGGCTGCATGAAGAGAAACTGTTCGAGAAACGCGTTATAGGCGTCGATGTCGCGGCACAGGATGCGCAGGTGATAATCCGCGCGTCCGGTGGTGGCGAAGACATCGGTCACCTCGTCGCGCTGCTGCACTGCGGCGATGAACCGCGCCAGTGCCTCGGTGTCATGACGCGTCAGATGCACATGCACGATCGCCTCGAAATTGAGCCCCAGCGCGCCGGGATCGACCACGGCCGCATAGCGCGAGATCACCCCGGATTCCTCCAGCGCCTTGACCCGTCGCCAGCACGCCGAGGCCGAGAGGTTCAGCCGATCAGCGAGCTTCGCGTTGGGAATTCGCGAATCCTGCTGCAGGAGCAGCAATAGTTTCCGGTCGATATCATCCACGGACAATCCTTCCCTGAATTGCGGCTGACGTGAAAAAATTCTTCGCCGTCTCGCGCCAGATGTAGCGGAAAAGAACCCGATGACCATCAGAACGACGCTATATTTCCCGCAAGGGAGACCAGACATGTCCGAATCCGCACACGATTTCACGACCTATCATCTTGATGACCGCTATGCCCTGACCCGCGGCCGCGTCTTCATGACCGGCACGCAGGCCCTGGTGCGAATCATGCTCGACCAGGCCCGGCGCGATCGTGCCGCGGGGATGAATACCGCCGGTTTCGTCTCGGGTTATCGCGGCTCGCCGCTCGGCGGGCTCGATCAGGAATTCTGGCGCATCTCCGAACGGCTGAAGGAACGGCGCATCACCCTCCTCCCGGCGGTCAACGAAGACCTCGGCGCCACCGCCGTGCTCGGCGCGCAGCAGGCGCATCTCGATCCGCAGGCAGAGGTCGAGGGGGTCTTCTCCATGTGGTACGGCAAGGGGCCGGGCGTGGACCGTTCGGGCGATGCGCTCAAACACGGCAATGCCTATGGCTCGGCCCCAAAGGGCGGTGTGCTGGTGGTTGCGGGGGACGATCACGGCTGCGTCTCGTCTTCGATGCCGCATCAATCGGACGTCGCCTTCATGTCGTGGTTCATGCCGACGCTGAACCCTGCTTCGGTGGCCGAATATCTCGAATATGGCGAATACGGCATCGCCCTGTCGCGCTTCTCCGGCACTTGGGTCGGGTTCAAGGCAATTTCAGAAACCGTCGAATCCGGCGCTTCGGTCGAACTGCCGCGCGACCGTGCCTTCAAGCAACCAGATTTCACCGCGCCGCAGGGCGGACTTCACGTGCGCCTCGGCGATCTGCCCTCGCCGGGGATCGAGACCCGCATCCATGACAAGCTGCAAGCGGTGCAGGCCTTCGTCGAGGCCAATCCGATCGACCGGCATATCTATGACATCCGCGAGGCGAACTACGGGATCGTCACCACCGGCAAGGGCCATCTCGACCTGATGGAGGCGCTGCGGCTGCTTGGGCTCGACGAGGCCGCCTGCCGCCGTCTCGGGATCGACATCTACAAGATCGGCATGGTCTGGCCGCTGGCCCGGCGCGATGCGCTGGAGTTCATGCGCGGCAAACGCGAAGTGCTGGTTATCGAAGAGAAACGCGGCATCATCGAAAGCCAGTTCAAGGAAGCCTTCTATGACTGGCCCGGCTCCAAGCCGGAACGCATGGTCGGCAAGCATGACGAGAAGCTGAACGAGCTGGTGCCCTGGACCGGCGAGCTCTCCCCCCTGCTGCTGGCCCCCATCGTCGCGGCGCGGCTCGACGCGTTCTTTCCCGAAGAAGGGCTGGTCGCCAAGGCGCGTGCCCTGACCGAGCATCCGCCGCAATTGCTCACCGTACCTGGCGCCACCCGCACCCCCTATTTCTGCTCGGGCTGTCCGCATAATACCTCGACCAAGCTGCCCGAAGGCTCGCAAGCCAATTCCGGCATCGGCTGTCATGTCATGGCGAGCTGGATGAACCGCGAGACGCTGGGCTATGCGCAGATGGGCGGCGAGGGCGTGCCGTGGATCGCCACCTCGCTTTATAACGGCGGCAAGCATATCTTCCAGAACCTCGGCGAAGGCACCTGGTATCATTCCGGCAGCCTCGCTATCCGTCAGGCGGTCGCGGCCAAGGCCAACATCACCTACAAGGTACTTTACAACGACGCGGTGGCGATGACCGGCGGGCAGCCGGTCGACGGGCCGATCACCGTGCATGGCATCGCCGCCGCCGCCCGGGCCGAGGGGGTGGAGCGGATCGCGCTGGTGTCAGACCATCCGGAGAAGTTCAGCAAGTCGGATTTCCCCAAACACACTTCCTTCGATCACCGCCGCAACCTCGACACGGTACAGCGCGAGCTGCGCAAGATCCCCGGTGTGACGCTGCTGATCTACGAACAGACCTGCGCAACCGAGAAACGGCGCAAGCGCAAGCGCGGGTTGATGGACGATCCGAAACGCTTCGTCATGATCAACGATCTGGTCTGCGAGGGCTGCGGCGATTGCTCGCTCGAAAGCAATTGTCTGAGCGTCGAGCCGGTGGAAACCGAGTTCGGCCGCAAACGCAAGATCAACCAATCGACCTGCAACAAGGATTATTCCTGCCTCAACGGCTTCTGCCCCAGCTTCGTCACCGTCGAGGGCGGCAGCAGGCGACGCAAGTCCGGCGCCGGGCTCGACCCCGAAGCGCTGAGCGAGAGCCTGGCCCAACCGGAATTGCCGAAGCTCGAAACGCCCTTCAACCTGCTGGTCACCGGCGTGGGCGGTACCGGCGTTGTCACCGTGGGTGCGCTGATCACCATGGCGGCGCATCTGGAGGGCAAGGGCGCGAGCGTGCTCGACTTCACCGGTTTCGCGCAGAAATTCGGCACCGTGCTCGGCTATGTCCGGCTGGCCGCGCGTCCGGAGGATCTGCATCAGGTGCGTATCGAAACGCGTGGCGCCGATGCGGTGGTGGGCTGTGACATGGTCGTGTCCTCCGCGCCCAAAGCCTCGGCGCATTACCGGCGCGGTACGCGGATCGTGCTCAACCGCGCCGAGATGCCGACCGGCGATCTGGTGCTGAACCGCGATGCCGAGCTGAAGATCGACACGCGCGAGGCGGCAATCGCCGGGGTCGTGGGAGACGAGAACCTGAGCGCCTTTGACGCCAATGCCATGGCCGAGAAGCTGATGGGCGATGCCGTCTTTGCCAATGTGATGATGCTCGGCTTTGCGTGGCAGAAGGGGCTGGTGCCGGTATCGCTGACGGCGCTGCATCAGGCCATCGAACTCAACGGCGTGGTGCCGGAGAAGAACCGCGCGGCGCTGGCCTATGGTCGGCTGATGGCGGGCGATCCGGGCAAGCTCGAAACCGCCCTGCCCGAGGATTCCGTGCGCGACGAGAGCTTCAGGACCGTGGTGGCGCGACGGGCCGATTTCCTCACGCAGTATCAGGACGACGCCTATGCGCGGCGCTATCGGGAACGGCTCGACCGGCTGATGCGCGCCCTCCCCGAGGACTCCGGGAAACTGGGGATGGCGGCTGCGCGCTCCCTGTTCAAGCTGATGGCCTACAAGGATGAATACGAGGTGGCGCGGCTGCACAGCGAGACGGGTTTCGAAGCGCGGGTCGCGGCTGAATTCGAAGGCGATTACAAGCTGCATTATCATCTCGCCCCGCCGCTCTGGCCGACCGGCAAGGATACCCGCGGGCGGCCCAACAAACGGCCCTTCGGGCCGTGGATGGGCCGCGCCTTCGGCCTGCTGGCACGGATGAAAGGGCTCCGCGGGAGCTGGGCTGATCCGTTTTCCTATGGTGCGGACCGACGGCTCGAAGTGGCGCTGATCGGCTGGTTCGAGCAGGTGATGGACCGGGTCGCGCAGGGTGATCTGGAACGCGACACGGCGCTGCGGCTGCTGTCGGCGCCGATGGAAATCCGTGGCTATGGGCCGGTGAAGGAAGAGGCGGCAGAGCGTGTACAGGCGGAGGTTGCGACACTGCTGGCGCGCTAGCCTGCGATGTCGCGGGTGAGGCGCGGCCAGTGTCGTGCCAGTTTGCGATTGCAACCTCACCTGCCGGAAGGATTACTGTAAGAGGCTGACGGAGTGCCCATAACCCCGGACCCAGGGTTCAACAGAACCTCGTACGCACCACGTAGCGTGGATAGCGGCTGCGCGGATCGGGTCCGTCACGGCGCAATTGCTGATCCGTGAGCGGATCGGTCAGCGGGTTCTCCGGCGCCGGAAAGATCAGGGGCCCGCTTTCATGCAGATTGGGAATCCCCGCGCGCCGACGGAACCGCTCGTCATATAATCGCAAGCCCAGCGGCGGCACGTCGAGCCGCAGTTCCTGACAGATGTGGCGGTTGCTGATCCGGGCCTCGATGCTTTCGTCCGGCGGAAAGGTGGTGATATCGACCAGATGACCGCGTTTGGTGGCGAAATCGCGAATCTCGAACGTCAGCGGCCTGGGCATCTCGAAGCTGCGGGTCAGAGGCCCGGGACCGAAAAGCTCCTCCTCACCCTGCCAGGTCTCGCCCGCGGCAAACCGCAGGGTAAACGTCCCCGGCGGCACCAGTATCCTGAAATATTCTCCGCCCTCGATATAGGCGCCAAGCGCCTCGTCACCGCTTTGCGCGTCGATCAGCGTCAGGAAATAATCCTTGCCGGATGGGGTCTTGACCTGCAGTGGAAAGACCAAGGGCAAACCGGTGCGGTTCCACATCAGCCCTGGCCTGGGAGATTCTTCGCCAGAAGCCGCAACCATTGTCAGGCTCAGGCAGACCAGCAGCGTTCCGGCACCCCTGACAAAGCCCTGCAGCCGCATCGCAATCCTGCGCATCACACCCTTTCCTCCAGACCTAGGACCATCCTAGCACCGCGTCGGGACGGGCGCCATCTTGCGACAGGATGTCGTCCTCCGCGGGGCGGCGGCGCCATTCCGCCAGCGCGCCCCCTGCCCGCAGAAACCTGCCGATCCCCTCGGCCACTCTGGCAGATAGCAGCCGAAATCACGCCGCCGACCGGCCCCTTGCTTGCTCCGCCCGCCGCCTCGACATAGCGTCCGAAAAATCGGTTGGATGCGTGTCATCCCGGTTCGATAACTTGTGTAACGATTTGAAATGCATCCTGAAAACCGCCTCTCTCATACCGAGAAGCGTCTTTTGCCGCAGCGTCGGTCCCAACGCCGAACTCGCGGAAGATGCGTCATGACTGGCTCTGCCCACAACGGGCAACGGGCCGCGAAAATCGGGCCTCCCGCCTGCGGGAGAAATGCAAGCCCCATCAACAAGGAAAGACTTGATGTCCAAAGCAAATGCACTCGAGCAGCAAATGCTCAATCTGATCAACGTCGAGCGCGCCAAGGTCGGCGCGGCGCCGCTGACCTTTGACAGCAATCTCAACAGCTCTGCCGAACAGCACAGCCAATGGATGCTGGAACGCGACACATTCTCCCATACCGGCGAGGACGGCTCGAACGCGCGTGAACGCATGGCCGATGCGGGTTATGTTTTCGAAGGCAACTGGCGCTCGGGCGAGAATATCGGCTGGCAATCCGAACGCGGCGCTGCCGGTCTGAGCGATGACGTCGCACAGATCCATGCCAGCCTGATGGACAGCCCCGGCCACCGCGCCAATATCCTGAACCCGGGGTTCAAGGAAATCGGCATCGGCATCGAGCAGGGCGATTTTACCAAGGGCAGCACCTATGACGCGGTGATGATCACCCAGAACTTCGGCACCACCTCGGCGCAGGATGCAGAAGACAATAACAAGACCCCGGCGCCAGCGGTGAGCGAACCCGCGGTTGAAGAAGATGTGATCGTCTCGCAGCCCGTCGAGGAAGAGACCGTCACGGAAGAGGTGGTAGACACCGCGCCCGATCAGGTCGAACCCGAGCCCGAGCCCGAAAAAGAAGTCGTCGTCGACGCCCGTCCCGATGAAGCCGACGAAGAGGTTGTCGAGGTGACCGAAGAGAAGGTCGTCGAGACCGAGGAAGAGGTTGTCGAGGCGACTGACGAAGAGGTCGTAGTCGAAACCGAGGAAGAGGTCGTCGTCGAGGCCGGAAAAGACGATACGACCCAAGACGTCGTCGTCGACAAGGATACCGGCAAGGACGCGGATGACATCGTCGAGGAAGACGAAAACAACGCGGAGGACACCGTGACGGAGGTCGTCGATACCGACGAGGTGATCACCGAGGAGTCGGCACCCGAACCCGACATGACAGACGACAAGCCCGAGCATGACGGCCCCGCCTTCGACCTCGCGAGCTTCCTCGAGGACATGTTCGGCCGCTTCAACTTCGACCGCATGGCGGATCGTTTCGACGGTTTCAAATCGCGTTTCGGGCGGGATGACGATGCGGACGGGGTTCGGGCGCAACATATGGCACGCAACGACATGTCCGACCGTTGGGAATCCCGCCAGGCGCAGAACGCTGACGAGATGATCTTCGCCACCTCCGACCTCCGTGAAGAGGCGAATGACGAGCAGGCGGCGCATGATTGGCAGGGTCTGGACGCCGATACATTCTCGAACGAGTTCACCCTGACCTGGTCCCATTCCAGCGACGATGGCTTCTCGCTCTGAACCGAGCCTTCCTGACTAGAACGCGAATCCGCCCCCGCTACGCGCGTGGGGCGGAATTTTTTGCCCATGCGGCATCGGGCAGGGCCTTGCAGGTACGATCCGTTCAAGGTCGAACAGCAGGTCGCGTCAATCCCGCCGACGAGCTTTGACCGCCCTGGAACTCAGCTGATTGAAGAGATGGTGCCCGCGGCCGGACTCGAACCGGCACGGCCATACGGCCGGGAGATTTTAAGTCTCATGTGTCTACCATTCCACCACGCGGGCAATGCGCCGTTTCCGGTAGCTGCAACATAAAGCAGGATCGCGCGGTGTAAATGCTCAGATGTCTTCGCCGACCGGTCCCAGCGGCGCGCCCTTGGCCAACAGCGCCGCTTCAGCGAGCCAGGGGTTGTTTTCAACCGCAATCACCAGCTGTTCACGCGCCTCCGCGATCCGACCGAGATTCAGTAATGTCAGCGCCCGGCCCGATTGCGCCGCCACATGATCCGGCTGAAGGCGGAGCGCCTCGTCGAGGTCCACCAGCGCTGCGTCGTAGTTTTCCGTCAGATAGTTGATATAGGCGCGCTGGTTGAAGCCCTCGGCATAATCCGGGCAGTATGCGACAAGCCGGTCGAACGCTTCCAGCGCACCGAGAAAATCGTAGACCTCGCGCCGCCGCATCCCGGTATCGAGCACCTCCTGCGCCGCTTCGTCCGGTGCACGAAGCCAGACCTGCCACATCTTGCCCGAAACCACGCGCCCTGCCCGCGCATCCGGCGCTGCCTGCGCCTCGGCAATCAGGACCTTGAGCTCGGCGCTGACATCGGCGGGCGCCGGGCATTCCGCTGCCGCCGGGGCGGCCAGCAAGGTGAGAATCACAGCGGTCGTTGCAAATGCACGCATCTTTCAATGGTGGCGCGCGGCCTTCGCAGGTCAAGTGGCATCGGCCAGCATGGTTTCCTTCACCGCTTCCATCGCGACATAGGTCGAGGTACTGGAGACATGCGGCAGCGCCGAGATCGTCTCGCCAAGAAACCGCCGATAGGCCGTCATGTCCCGCGTCCGCACCTTCAGCAGGTAGTCGAAATGGCTGGCGATCATATGCGCCTGCTCGATCTCCGGCACTTTCGCCACCGCCGCGTTGAAGGCGCGCAGCGCCGCCTCGCGCGTATCGTTGAGCCGCACTTCCACGAAAGCGACGTGATCGAGCCCGAGCCGGATCGGATCGAGCATCGCCCGATAGCCCAGAATCACCCCCGATTGCTCAAGCCGCCGCAGCCGCGCCTGGGTCGGGGATTTCGACAAGCCGATGCGCCGAGCAAGGTCGGTGATGCTGATCCGTCCGTCCTCGGCCAGCATCGCGAGAATCGCATTGTCGTAGCGATCGAGCGGGATCTCTTCCTTTGTCATGCCATGAGCCTCAATATAGGTCGAACCGACTGGCAAAAGCACGATCTTCAGCCATTCAGCCTGCAAACTATCGCGTATTCTGGATCAAAGACAATATGGACCAACCCTGAAGATGGAACATCACATGGACAGCGCCCCCGCCCCCTCCCTGCGCCACCAGATCGACGCGGCGACCTATGCCGATCCCGACAAGCTGCTGCCGGAACTGGTGCGCTTGGCCGACCTGTCCGAGGCGGAACGCGCCGAGATCAGCGCAAAGGCCGTCGATCTGGTGCGCAGCATCCGAAACACCTCGGCACCAGGGATGATGGAAGTGTTCCTCGCCGAATACGGGCTCAGCACCGATGAGGGCGTGGCGCTGATGTGTCTCGCCGAAGCGCTGCTGCGGGTGCCGGATGCCGATACGATTGACGCGCTGATCGAGGACAAGATCGCCCCCTCCGACTGGGGCCGCCACATGGGCCATTCCACCTCCAGCCTGGTCAACGCCTCGACCTGGGCGCTGATGCTGACCGGCCGGGTGCTCGATGACGATCAGCCCGGCCCGGTGCGTCACCTGCGCGCCGCGATCAAGCGGTTGGGCGAGCCGGTGATCCGCACTGCCGTGAGCCGCGCGATGAAGGAGATGGGCCGCCAGTTCGTGCTCGGCGAGGACATCACCGCCGCGATGCAGCGTGCCCGCGGCATGGAAAAGAAGGGCTTCACCTACAGCTATGACATGCTCGGCGAGGCCGCCCGCACCGAGGCCGACGCGAAGCGCTATCACCTGAGCTACAGCCGTGCGATCTCGGCCATTGCCACCGCCTGCGATGATGCGGATATCCGCAAGAACCCCGGAATCTCGGTCAAGCTCAGCGCCCTGCATCCGCGCTACGAGATTGCCCAGGAAGACGCGGTGATGCGCGACCTGGTACCGCGGCTGCGCGCGCTGGCGTTGCTGGCCAAATCGGCTGGCATGGGGCTCAATGTCGATGCGGAGGAGGCCGACCGTCTGGCCCTGTCGCTGGAGGTGATCGAAACGGTGATGGCCGAGCCCGCGCTGGCGGGCTGGGACGGTTTCGGCATCGTCGTGCAGGCATACGGGCCGCGTGCCGGACGGGTGATCGACGCGCTCTACGACATGGCCGAGCGCCACGACCGGAAGATCATGGTGCGGCTGGTCAAAGGCGCTTATTGGGATACCGAGATCAAGCGTGCCCAGGTCGAGGGCGTCGACGGTTTCCCGGTCTTCACCCGCAAGGCGGCCACCGATGTCTCCTACATCGCCAATGCCCGCAAGCTGCTCGGCATGACCGACCGGATCTACCCGCAATTCGCCACCCATAACGCGCATACGGTGGCGGCGGTGCTGCATATGGCGAAAGACCCCGAATCTTTCGAATTCCAGCGCCTGCACGGCATGGGAGAGACCCTGCACAGGCTGGTGATGGCGCAGAACGGCACCCGCTGCCGGATCTACGCGCCGGTCGGCGCCCACCGCGACCTGCTCGCCTATCTGGTGCGCCGCCTGCTGGAAAACGGTGCCAATTCGAGCTTCGTCAACCAGATCGTCGACGAGGACGTAGCACCGGAAGTCGTCGCCGCCGATCCCTTCGCCCATTGGCGGGAACCGGGGCTGAGGATCGCCACCGGCCCCGAGCTGTTCCAGCCGCTGCGCGCCAATGCAATCGGTTTCGACCTCGCGCACAGTCCGACGCTGGCCCGGATCGACGCTGCCCGCGACCCGTTCCGCGATCACCGCTGGGAAGCCGCGCCGCTGCTGGCGGGCGAGGCCGCGCCGCAGGACCCGGTCGCGGTCGCCAACCCCGCCGATCCGTCCGCCTCTCCGGGCACAATCAGCAATGCGTCCTCGGCCGATGTCGCCACGGCGCTCGATCAGGCTCGCCCCTGGCAGGCACCGCTGTCCGAGCGCCGCAAGGTGCTGCTGCAGGCCGCCGACCTGCTCGAGGCGCGCTTTGGCGAGATCTTTGCCCTGCTGGCGCGCGAGGCCGGCAAGGGCCTGCCCGATTGCGTGGCCGAACTGCGCGAAGGCGTCGACTTCCTGCGCTATTACGCGGCCCAGGCCACCGACATGCCGCCCGCCGGGATCTTCACCTGCATCTCGCCCTGGAACTTCCCCATGGCGATCTTCACCGGCCAGATCGCCGCGGCGCTCGCGGCGGGCAATGCGGTGCTGGCCAAACCGGCCGAACAGACGCCGCTGGTGGCGCATCTGGTGAGCCGGGTCCTGCACGAGGCGGGCGTGCCGCAATCGGCGCTGCAACTGCTGCCGGGCGGCGGCGAGATCGGCGCGGCACTGACCGCGGATGCACGGATCAACGGCGTCGCCTTCACCGGCTCCACCGCCACCGCGCTGAAAATCCGTGCCGCCATGGCCGAGCATTGCGCCCCCGGCACACCGCTCATTGCCGAGACCGGCGGGCTCAACGCGATGATCGTGGACAGCACGGCACTGCCCGAACAGGCGGTGCAGGCCATCGTCGAAAGCGCCTTCCAGTCCGCCGGACAACGCTGCTCGGCCCTGCGCTGCCTCTACGTGCAGGAAGACATCGCGGAGGATTTCACCCGCATGCTGACCGGTGCCATGCAGGCATTGCGCCTCGGTAACCCCTGGCTGCTCAGCACCGATGTCGGCCCGGTGATCGACGAAACCGCGCGCCGCGGCATCACCGATCATATCGCGAAGGCCCGAACCGAGAACCGGGTGGTCGCGGAACTTACGGCCCCCGACACCGGCACCTATGTCGCCCCGACGATCATCCGCATAGGCGGCATCGGCGAACTCGAACGCGAGATCTTCGGGCCGGTGCTGCATCTCGTCACCTTCCGCGCGCAGGAACTCGACCGGGTGATCGACGCGATCAACGCCACGGGCTACGGGCTGACCTTCGGGCTGCAGACCCGCATCGATGACCGGGTGCAACATGTCTGCGAAAGGATCGAGGCGGGCAATATCTACGTGAACCGCAACCAGATCGGCGCCATCGTCGGCAGCCAGCCCTTCGGCGGCGAGGGGCTGTCGGGGACCGGTCCGAAGGCCGGCGGGCCGAACTACCTGCTGCGTTTCAGCGCCCCGCACCAGGGCAAGGCCGAAACCGACTGGACGGAACCGCAAGACCATCTGCCGCCACTGCCCGGACACAGGGTCCAGCCGATCGAGACCCAGTCGCTGCCCGGGCCCACCGGCGAAAGCAACCGGCTCTCCACCCTGCCCCGCGCGGCGCTGCTCTGCATGGGGCCGGGAGAAAAGACGGCCGCCGCGCAGGTCCGCGCGGTCGAGGCGCTCGGCGGAGTGGCGCTCAAGGCCCATGGCAAGATCGACCCGGCGCTGCTCAGCGACGGCCCGGCCTATGGCGGGGTGCTGTTCTGGGGCGATACGACAACGGCGGGCGAGATCGACCGCGCCCTTGCGCGGCGCGACGGGCCGATCGTCCCGCTGATCCGCGGCCTGCCCGACGTCGCGAGGGTGCGCGCCGAACGCCATGTCTGCGTCGACACGACCGCCTCGGGCGGCAATGCCGCCCTGCTCGGCGCCGCGGGCTGAATACCGCCGGGCGGCGGGAGACGCCGCCCGGCCCCTTCAAAAGCGCCTCTTGACCGCGCCCGGGCAATGACGGAGCCTGCCGCCATGTTCCCGATCCGTGATCACAACCCGTCCGGCGCCACACCCTATGTCACCTACCTGCTGATCGCGGTGAATGTCGGAATCTTCCTCAGCTATGTGTCGCTGTTTCAGGATCCGCGCGCGATCAACCTTTTCTTCTTCGATTTCGCGCTGATCCCGGGGCGCATCACCCAGGGCGAGGGCGTCCCGGCGCTCTTCACCTCGATGTTCCTGCACGGCGGCTGGCTGCATCTGGCGGGCAACATGCTGTTCCTGTGGATCTTCGGCGACAATATCGAGGAAGAGATGGGCCACGGCGCCTACCTGCTCTTCTACCTTGGCTGCGGCGTGCTCTCGGGCCTCGCGCATGTGATCTCCGCCCCCTTCTCGCCGGTGCCCACCGTCGGCGCCTCGGGGGCCATCGCGGGGGTGATGGGCGGCTATCTGCTGCTCTATCCCAGGGCCCGGGTCGATATCCTGATCATCTTCATCGTGTTCTTCCGGATCATCCCGATCCCGGCCTGGATCATGCTTGGCCTCTGGCTCGGCATGCAATTCATCGGCGGCGTCGGCGCCGATCCGAGCGTCGGCGGCGTGGCCTATTGGGCCCATGCCGGTGGTTTCTTCGTCGGCATGATCCTGACCCTGCCGGTCTGGCTGCGCCGCGGCGGCCCGGCTTTCTGGCAGCGCACCCACGGCCATCCCCCTCACAGCCCGGCGGCCTACCCGGTCCTGACCAGCCGCCTGCCCAAGGTCAGACGCAAATGAAAAATCCCGAGGAAATCCACCGTGCCAGCTGTCATTGCGGCGCCGTGCTGATCGAGGCGCATTTCCCCGACGGCCTTGCCAATGCGCAGCGCTGCACCTGCTCCTTCTGCCGCCGTCGACAGGCCGCCAACGTCACCGCGCTGGCAGACAGCCTGCGGGTGCTGCGCGGCGCGGACAATCTGACGCTCTACACCTGGGGCAGCCACAGCGCGCAACATTATTTCTGCAAGACCTGCGGGATCTACACCCACCACCGGCGTCGCGTCGATCCCACCCAGTGCGGGGTCAACCTCGGCTGTATCGAGAACGCCCGACCCTGGGAGCACGAACCGATCCCCTGGAGCGACGGTATCAACCACCCTTCCGATCGCGACTGACCGCCCGCTTCTTTATGCCGGAAATACTCAAATCCCGGCATTAGCCGCAGGTTCAGCCCCGGATGATTTTCGCAAAACTGGTATAGATCGCCTCGTTGGCGCAGATGATGTCGCCATCGCCGATGATGTCGCCATCCGCGCTCATCGCCTCGGTCAGCCCGCCGGCCTCCTTGGCGATGATCAGCCCCGCCGCAAGGTCCCAGGGCTTCAGGCGCCGCTCCCAGAACCCGTCATAGCGTCCCGCCGCCACATAGGCGAGATCGAGCGAGGCCGCGCCCCAGCGCCGTACCCCGGCACAGACCGGCAGCAATCGCGCCAGGTCCTTCAATGTCTCGGGCAGATCGGCGCGGCCGCCGAAGGGCAGGCCGGTGGCGAAGATGGCCTCGATCATCCGGCTGCGGCCGGAGACGCGCAAACGGCTTTCGTTCATCCAGGCGCCGGTGCCCTTCTCGGCAAAGAACATCTCGTCCTTGGCCGGATCGAAGACCACACCGGCGACGATCTGGCCCTTGTGCTCGAGCGCGATCGACACCGCCCAATGCGGCAGGCCGTGCAGGAAATTCGTGGTGCCGTCGAGCGGATCGACGATCCAGCGCCGGGTCGGGTCCTGCCCTTCCTCGCCGCCGCCTTCCTCGGCCAGCCAGCCATAGGTCGGGCGCGCGCCCATCAGCTCTTCCTTGAGGATCTTCTCGGCGCCCAGATCGGCGCGGCTGACGAAATCGCCGGCCCCTTTCATCGAGACCTGAAGGTTCTCAACCTCGCGGAAATCCTTGACCAGGGCGCGCCCGGCCTTGCGCGCCGCCTTGATCATGATGTTGAGATTTGCACTGCCAACCATTTTTCTGCACCTTCGATGGATCAGGCCGTGCGTATAGGCGCCGCGGCCGGGATTGCCAAGGGGGCGGGTGGCGCAAAGCCCCACCTTCGCTAAGATGGACCCCGCGTAAAGCCTTGTCCGCCACGTGATCCTGCCTAGCTGACACCAAGACATGACATAAAGGAAGTCCAGATGTCCGAGACCATGGCCCGTATCGTCCTCGCCGCGCGCCCCGACGGCGCCCCCACCCTTGATGACTTCCGGCTCGAGACGGTTCCGCTCGCGGCGCCGGGCAAGGGCGAGGTGCTGGTGCGGGTGCGGTATCTCTCGCTCGACCCCTATATGCGCGGCCGCATGGATGACGCGAAATCCTATGCCGCACCGGTGCCGCTCGGCGGTCTGATGGAGGGCGGCGCCGTCGGTGAGGTCGTAACCTCGAACTCGCCGCATTTTGCACCCGGCGACATCGCCTTCGGCCCCTTCGGCTGGGCCAGCCACGGCATCGCCCCGGCCAGCCATTGCCGCAAGGTCGATCCCGATCAGGCGGAGATCACCACGTCGCTCGGGGTGCTCGGCATGCCCGGTTTCACCGGCTGGCACGGGCTCAACGAATTCGGCCGCCCGCAGAGTGGGGAAACGCTGGTAGTCGCTGCCGCCACCGGCCCGGTCGGCTCGATGGTTGGCCAACTTGCGAAATCCATGGGTCTGCGCGTGATCGGCATCGCTGGCGGAACCGAGAAATGCGTCGCCGCGCGCGAGCTTTTCGGGTTCGACGCCTGTATCGACCACAGCGCCCACGGCTCTGCCGACGATCTGCGCGCAGCGCTGAAGGAGGTCTGCCCCGAGGGAATCGACATCTATTTCGAGAATGTCGGCGGCAAGGTGCTCGAAGCAGTGTTGCCGCTGATGAACCCGCATGGCCGCATCCCGATCTGCGGCATGATCGCCTGGTACAATGCCGGGGGGCTCGGGGAAAGCGCGCAGGACATGGGGCTCACCGCCCCGAAGCTCTGGCGCAACATCCTGGTCAAGTTCCTCAGTGTCAATGGCTTCATCATCTCCAACCACTGGAACCGCTTCCCGGAATTTCTCAATCAGGTGGCACCGCTGGTCGCGGACGGCAGCATCGCCGTCAAGGAGGACATCACCGACGGGCTGGAGAATGCGCCGCAGGCCTTCATCGACCTGCTCGAGGGCGGCAATTTCGGAAAGGCCATCGTCAAGGTCGCGTGAGCCGGGGCGGGGCTGCCCCCGCCCTACTGGGACTGCAGCTTGCGGGCTTCCTCTCCGGCAAGGCTCAACAGCTTGTCCATGAACGGCTTGCCGAGGTCGTCGCTGCGCACCGCCGCATAGAGACGCCGGGTGATGCCGGTCTCGGTCAGCGGCCGGGTCACGTAATCGGAGGAATATTTCACCTCCCGCACCACCCAGTCCGGCAGCACCGACACGCCGCGGTTGGACGCCACCAGCAGCAGGATCACCGCCGTCAGCTCGACCTGCCGGATCGCCGCGGGCTCGACCTTGGCGGGGATCAGCAATTGGCTGAACACGTCGAGCCGTGCCCGTTCCACCGGATAGGTGATCAAGGTCTCGCCCCGGAAATCCGCCGCTTCTATACAGGGTTTCGCCGCCAGCGGATGCGTGCTCGCCGCGACGAAAACCGCCTGATAGTCGAACAATTCGACAAATTCGACGCCGGGCAATTCTTCGGGATCGGAGGAGACCACCAGATCGACTTCCTCGCGCAGCAGCGCCGGGAGCGCCTCGAAGGCAAGGCCGGGGCGGATGTCGACATCGACCTCGGGCCAGGCCTTGCGGAACTGCTCGAGCACTGGGAACAGCCATTCGAAACAGGCATGGCACTCGATGGCGATATGCATCCGCCCGGTACTGCCCGCGCGCAGCCCGGCGAATTCCTCCTGCAGCGCCTGCACCTGCGGCAGCACCTGCCGGGCCAGCCGCAACAGGCGCTGCCCGGCGGGCGACAATTTCAGCGGCTTGGAGCGGCGCACGAACAATTCCACTCCGGCCTGATCCTCCAGACCCTTCACTTGGTGGCTGAGTGCGGATTGGGTGATGTTCATCTGCTCGGCGGCCCGGGCCAGCCCGCCCGCCTCGTGAATGGCCTGGATCGTGCGCAGATGGCGGAACTCGAGGTGCATATGAGGCGTTCCTCATGTTGAAGATGAGAGTTATGAATTTGTCTCACATCCGCAGACATGTCACAAGGGCTGCAACCTGCAAATAAGGATCCGTTCAATGGTCACCCCCGCCGTCTCTTTCGAAGTCTTCCCACCGCGTTCCGTCGATGCGGCTTTCAAGCTGTGGGATACGGCGCAGGCGCTGGCCCCGCTCTCCCCCCGGTTCTTCTCGGTGACCTATGGCGCGGGCGGCTCGACCCGCGACCTCACCCATGATTCGGCGCATGTGCTGCGCCGCACCTCCGGCCTGCCGGTAGCCGGGCACCTGACCTGCGTCGGCGCAAGCAAGACCGAGACGCTGGACGTCGCCCGCAGCTTTGCCGAGATCGGTGTCACCGACATCGTTGCCCTGCGCGGCGACCCCGAGGAGGGCCATGATCGTTTCACCCCGCATCCCGAAGGCTTCGCCCATAGCTGCGAGCTGATCGAGGCACTGGCCGAGCTCGACCAGTTCACCATCCGCGTCGGCGCCTATCCCGATCCGCATCCCGAAGCGGCCAGCGAGGCGGCCAATATCGAATGGCTCAAGCGCAAGTTCGACGCCGGTGCCGACGAGGCGATCACGCAATTTTTCTTCGAGGCCGAGACCTTCCTGCGCTTCCGCGACGCCTGCGCCAGGGTGGGGATCGACAAGAAGATCATCCCGGGCATCCTGCCGGTGACCAACTGGACCTCGGCGCGCAAATTCGCCGACCGCTGCGGCGCCTTCGTTCCTGAATGGGTCGATCTGGCCTATACTGCGGCGCGGCGCGATGATCGCGAACAGCTGCTCTCGACGGCGCTCTGCACCGAGCTGTGCAGCGATCTGCTCGACGAAGGTGTCGAGGATCTGCATTTCTACACGCTGAACCGGGCCGACCTCACCCGCGACGTCTGTCGCGCCATCGGCGTCACTCCAAAAGTCGCCCTGTCGGACGTGGCGTAACCCATCCCCGAAGGCTGCGGTGCCCTTGCGAAAGGGGGCGCCGCGCGCCTAGCATCACCGGCACTGACCCTGCCGGAGTTTCGCCATGCCCCTCGCCCGCCACCCCGACGATCTGCTCAGCCAGGAAGAGGCGCTGAAGCTTTCCGGTCTCGAATTCATGCAATCCATGCTCGAAGGCATCAATCCCGGCCCGCCAATCGCCCGCAACCTGGGCTATCATCTTCACGCCGTGGCGGACGGGCGCGTCATCTTCCGGGGCAAGCCGGGTTTTGCCATGACCAACCCAATGGGCTCGGTCCATGGCGGCTGGTATGGCACGCTGCTGGATTCCGCCATGGCCTGCGCGGTAATGACAAAGGTGCCGCGCGGCTCGGTCTATACGACGTTGGAATACAAGATCAACATCCTGCGCGCGATCCCGCTCGAGACGCCGATAGAATGCATTGGCGAGACCGATCATGTCGGTCGCTCCACCGGCATTGCCCGGGGTGAGCTGCGCGGCATCGAAGATGGCCGCCTCTACGCCACCGGCTCCACGACCTGCATCATCATGAAACTGGCCTGAGCTACAGGCAATCCCTGTCTTGCGGCAGTCAGGGCAGCCGCTTGGCCCCACCGCCGCCCCAGACGGCGCCGCTCGGAAGATGCAGGTGACGCAGCACGCCACCGGGCGTCAGGCTGCGCAGACGTTCCTCGACGCTCTCGTGAAGCCGTTCGGAGGGGTCGGCACCGCTCATCCGCCGCCGCCGCGTCACGAAGACCCGGCCATAGCCGCGGAAAGTGCCGATCGACGGCGCAAGCGCATCCTGCGGGAAACGCTCCTGCCAATCCGACGGCAGCGGCAGACCACAGCTCGCCGCCCGCTCCAACAGCCAGACCAACGGGATATTCGACAGCGGCCGCGCCGCCTCGTAACCGCCGAGCTGGCCGCCGATGTCGCCGTGGGTGCCGGGAAACCAGACCTGCTCGACCCGACCCTGAAACCCGTCATGCGAGTTCCACATGACCGGAGCATAGGCCTTGCGCGTCTCGTCCATCGCCAGAGCCTGGAAACCGTTTTTGACGATGGTGCTGAGGTCATGGTTGTGAAAGGCGTGATGGCGCTCGGACAGCCGCCACAGAACCGGCGCGTTGATGCCCAGGGACTTGACCGTATCCCAGACCCCGATCATCTCGATCTCGACCTGCGGGTGACAGCGATCGCGCGCGAATATTACCCCGGACCTGCCCCCGCCACCCCGCTCGTAGAGCCGGTAGATATCGCGGATGTTGCGTTCGGTCGCATGTTCCGGCCTCAGCAGCCCGACGAGATCGATCACCCCGGCAAGGCTGCGCACCGCATAGGCGCCCCGCGAATAGCCCATCAGGAAGATCCGGTCTCCGGGCCGGTAGCGCGAGGCGAGATAACCATAGGCACGGCGGATCTGCCGGTTGATGCCGCGCCCCATCACCACGTCGCGGGTGCTGCGCCAGTCGCGCCATTGCAGGCCGGGCTCATAATAGATCGACAGGGCCGAGCCCATCT
This sequence comes from Sulfitobacter aestuarii, assembly GCF_042685005.1. Lineage (NCBI taxonomy): Bacteria > Pseudomonadati > Pseudomonadota > Alphaproteobacteria > Rhodobacterales > Roseobacteraceae > Sulfitobacter > Sulfitobacter aestuarii. The sequence goes on from NZ_JBHUMP010000003.1 coordinate 327,048, forward strand.
CGCGGCAGAGCTTGTAGGCCAGCCCGGCGTTGGTCTCCTCCCCCGGCTCGAGCGAGGACATGGTGCCGTCGAGGATGATCACATGAGTGACCGCTCCGCGCCGCGGCCCGAAATCGGAAGCAGGCCGTCGCCACAGCCGACCGAAAATGCGGCTCAAAACTTCCTTACTGCGCTGCGACCAATTCACCCTGCAAAAGCTCCCAGACCCGGTGCGGGGTGAACGGCATATCCGCCTGCCGCACCCCGCGCTCCCATAATGCATCCTGCACCGCGTTGGCGACAGCAGCGAGGGCACCGACCGTGCCCGCCTCCCCGCAGCCCTTCATCCCCATGACATTGTTCAGCGAAGGCACCGGCTCGGACACGAAACCGATCATCGGCAGATCGCCGGCCCGCGGCATCGCGTAATCCATGAAAGAGGCGGTCAGCAATTGCCCGTCCGCGTCATGGACGACCCGTTCCTGCAGCGCCTGGCCAATGCCCTGCGCCACCCCACCATGCACCTGCCCTTCGGCCAGCATCGGATTGATCAGATTGCCGAAGTCATCCACCACCTGGTAGCGCGCTACCTCGGTGGCCCCGGTCTCCGGATCGATCACCACTTCGGCGAGATGAGCCCCGTTGGGATAGCTGCGTCCTGGCAGTTTCGCGCGCGCCTCATGGCTCAGCAGATCCTCGCGCCCGGCCCTGCGGGCCATCTCGGCCACCTCGAGCATCCCCGGCGACAGGTTCGATCCCTTGGCCCGGAAGCTCTCGCCGTCAAAGCTGATCGCCCTGGCATCGATCTCCAGGGTCTCAGCCAGGAAACCGATGAAGCGCTCGGTCATTTTTGCCACCGTGCTCAGCGTGGCGTTGTTCTGCGTGGTGACGGATCGCGAGCCGCCGGTGCCGCCCCCCTGTTCGATCAGGTCGCTGTCGCCCTGCACCACACGGATCTTCTCTGCCGGAATACCGGTCTGATCGCTCAGGAAGTGGGCATAGACGGTTTCATGCCCCTGTCCGTTGCTCTGGGTGCCGACATAGATCGCCACGCTGCCGTCCTCCTCGAAAACCACCCTGGCCCCCTCCGAAGGATCACCGAGAATACTTTCGATATAGTAACAGAGCCCCTGGCCACGCAGCAGGCCGACCTTGGCATCCGCCGCCCGACGCTGCGCGAAACCCGCCCGGTCCGCCGCCTGCGCCATCCGGTCGAGCAGCCGCCCGAAAGCGCCGACATCGTAGGTCTCGCCCGTGGCGCTCTCGTAGGGAAACTGCTCGGGCCGGATGAAATTGATCCGCCGCAACTCCCAGGGATCGCGCCCCAGCTCGCGTGCGGCGCGGTCCATGGCCCGTTCCAGCACATAGATCGCTTCCGGCCGACCGGCACCGCGATAGGCATCGACCTGCACCGTGTTGGTATAAAACCCCTCGACCTGCAGCCAGGCGGTTCTGATATCATAGACCCCGGTCAGCACCTTGCTGAACAGCCGCGTCTGGATCGGCTGGCCGAATTGCGAATTATAGGCGCCGAGATTGCAGCGGGTGGTGACGCGGTAGGCGGTGATCCGGTGATCGGCGTCGAAGGCCAGTTCCGCAAGGCTGACGAGATCCCGACCGCCATTGTCACTCAGCATCGCCTCGCCGCGTTCCGACATCCAGCGCACGGGCCGCCCGAGCTGCCGCGCCGCCTGTGCCAGCACGTAATGTTCGGGATAGGTGCCGCCCTTCATCCCGAATCCCCCGCCGACATCCGGATTGGTGACCCGGACCTCCTCCGGCGCCAGACCGAAGGCCTTGACCATCGCCTCCTTGTGATCCCAGACCCCCTGCCCGTTGATCGCCACATGCAGCCTGTCGTCCCGCCACTCGGCATAGCATCCCCGCGGCTCCAGCGAATTGACGATGATCCGGTTGTCCACGACCTCGAGCGAGATCCGATGCGCCGCCTCGGCAAAGGCGGTTTCCGTGGCGGCCTCGTCTCCCATGCCCCAGTCGAAGGCCCGGTTGTCGGGCGCCGCCTCATGCAGAGCCTCGCCACCGGGCGCAAGGTCGAGCTTGGCGGGCAGGTCGTCATGATCGAGCAGGATCAATTCGGCCGCGTCGCGCGCCTGTTCGAGGCTCTCCGCAACCACCAGCGCCACCGGCTCCCCGACATGACGTAGACGGTCTTTGGCCAGCATCGGCCGCAGCGGCGCCGCCGCCCTGCTGCCATCCCGGTTCTCGAGCACTGCACCATCGAGATGGATATCCATCCCGGCGGCCTCCAGATCCGCGATCGTCAATACCGCCGCCACCCCCGGCGCCGCACGCGCCTCCTCGACATCGAGCCCGGTAATCACCCCATGCGCCACCGGCGAGCGGAAGAAAACCCCATGCAGCGCATCTCTGGGGGCGATATCATCGACGTACCGACCGCGTCCGGTGAGGAACCGGGTGTCCTCGACCCGTTTGACCGGTTGGCTTTTCCCGAATTTCTCCATGATGCCGCCCTCGCATGCCCTCATTCTTGACGATAGTCGCCATATGGCGCATGTCCAGAATTGCGGCGGTCGCGACGGGCGATCATCAAGCGGTTGTGTCTTCCCGGCCCGACGGGCGGTTATTGCGAGTACCACCGGGCGGCGTCACTCGAGGGCGGACACCATTTCGATCTGACGGAGCCCGTAGCCGTTGAAACCGGTGTTGGTGGCGATCGAATAGGCCCCCATCCCGGCGAACAACACGTAGTCACCGACCTCGGCATCCTCCGGCAGGGCCAGACCATCGGGCAGACGATCCAGCGAATCACAGGTCGGACCGAAGACGATCCGTGGCTCTGCCGCGCCGTGCCGCAAAACGCCATCCGGCGAGACGACCGAAACCAGCCTGCTCAATCCGATGTCGCGCAGCTCGGTCAGACCGCCATAGATCCCGTCATTGAGGAACACGGTATTGGCCCCGTTCCGCAAAGCCTTGATCCGCGCCGCGATCACGCAGCTCGACGCCACCATCGCCCGGCCCGGCTCACAGAGCAGATCCGGCCGCGCCTCACCGAAAGCCGTGTCCCGGGCCTGTGCCACGGCCGCGAAAACCGCTTTGTGATCCGGGGCCTCGAACCCGCGATCCGCCGCGAAACCGCCGCCGATGTTGAGCCGCGCGATCCGCACCCCCGCCGCCTCCGCGATCGCCGCCGCGGTCTCGACATAATGCACCCAGGCCGCCGGGTCGTGGCATTGGGTGCCGGGGTGGAAGCACAGGGCGGGCACGAAACCCATCTGCGCCACCCGACGCAGCAACCGCGCGGCAAGCTCCGGCGTCGCGCCGAATTTCGATCCGAAATCATAGGCAGCCCCGGCAACCGGCAAGGCGAAACGCACCGCCACCTCCGCCTCGCGCGGCACCGCGTCGAGTTTTTGCAGCTCAGCCGGATCATCAACCGACCAGCTCGCCACCCCGAGGGCGATCCCGGCCTGCACCTCGGCCTCGGAGCGTACCGGATTGTTGTAATGCAGCACCGCCCGCGGATCGGCCGCGCGCACGGCCGCCATCTCCGCAGGCGAGGCCACGTCAAAGGCCGAAATCCCGGCTGCGACCAGGTTGTTCAACACCTCCGGACGGTCGTTCGCCTTGACTGCATAGGTCACCAGCCCGTCGATTTCCGCGCGAAACCGCCGCGCCGTCTCCTGCAACACCGCAGGCGCGAAAAACAATATCGGCGTGTCGGGGCGATGCTCGGCCAGATACCTGGCCGGGCTCTGCGCAAGGGGGCGGTCAATCTGCATCGTATTACCTCGTGAACATGTTTTCCCCAAAATATCCGCCAGCCTCGCCATAAACACGTGGCAGAACGCCGAATCGCAAGGTAAGTTGCGACAAAGTGACGAGGCAGACATGCGATTAGACGAAACCGATCAGGCACTCATCGCCGCGCTGCAAGGCAACGCGCGCCAGCCCATCGCCGATCTGGCACGCGGCCTCGGCCTGGCCCGCACTACGGTGCAGGCGCGTCTCGACCGGCTCGAACGCGGCGGCGCCATCGCGGGCTACACGATCCGCCTCGGCAGCGCGCTGCGCGACCCGCTCCGGGCCACGGCGCTGGTCAGCATCGAACCCCGCAGCGGTCCCGCAGTGCTGAACCGGCTGCGCAGCCTGCCAGGCGTACAGGTCGTGCACACGACCTCGGGCCGGTTCGACCTGCTGGTGCAGATCGCCGCCCAGACCACGCAGGAACTCGACGAAACCCTGGATCGCATCGGCGAGGCCCGCGGCGTGAAAAGCTCCGAAAGCCTGATCCACCTCAGCACCAAACTTGACCGGCGGTGCTGATCCGCAGCGCCGGGATTCGAGTATTTACGGCATAAAGAAGCGGCTGTTCGGACTTTGTTCACAATAACACGCCAGGATCGCGCCACGGTACAGGCGGGAGCGCCGATGACCGTGCATGGAGAAGCGGCCCCTTCGTTGCCCAGAGGCTGAAAGGCAGGACGACGAAGGGGTTCTTGCTGCTTCTTTATGCCCCAAATACTCAGCCCCGCGTGCCGCGTATGTCCTGCTCCGCGTTTTTCGCCCCGGGCCTGCGAGCCGGGCAGGCACCGCTCTTTGCCCCATCGCCTATGCCGCCGCCCTTTCCCTTTGCCGCAAGCTTCGCTAGATCAACGCGCAAGCAAAACGGGATCGTGATCATGGCACTCGACAAGACATTCAACGCCGCGGACGCCGAAACGCGCCTTTACGCGGCATGGGAAGAGGCAGGGGCTTTCAAGGCCGGGGCCAATGCCTCGCGCAGCGAGACCTTCAGCATGATGATCCCGCCGCCCAATGTCACCGGCTCGCTGCATATGGGCCACGCCTTCAACAACACGCTGCAGGATATCCTGGCGCGCTGGCACCGGATGCGGGGGTTCGACACGCTCTGGCAGCCCGGTCAGGACCATGCCGGCATCGCCACGCAGATGGTCGTGGAACGCGAGCTCGCCGCCAGTGGCCAGCCGACGCGCCGCGAACTGGGCCGCGAGGCCTTTACCGCAAAGGTCTGGGAGCAGAAGGCGAGATCCGGCAATACGATCATCGACCAGCTCAAGCGTCTCGGTGCTTCCTGCGATTGGTCGCGCAATGCTTTCACCATGTCCGGCGCGCCGGGGGCGCCCGAAGAGGAAAGCGGCAATTTCCATGACGCGGTGATCAAGGTCTTCGTCGACATGTACAACAAGGGGCTGATCAATCGCGGCAAGCGGCTGGTCAACTGGGACCCGCATTTCGAGACCGCGATTTCCGATCTCGAGGTCGAGAGCACCGAAGTCGATGGCCATATGTGGCATTTCAAATACCCGCTCGCCGGTGGCGCCACCTATACCTATGTGGAGCGTGACGAGGACGGTACCGTGCTCTTCGAGGAAGAGCGCGACTACATCTCCATCGCCACCACCCGCCCAGAGACCATGCTGGGCGATGGCGCCGTCGCCGTGCACCCGTCGGACGAGCGCTATGCGCCGATTATCGGCCAGCTTTGCGAGATCCCGGTCGGTCCGAAGGAACAGCGCCGCCTGATCCCGATCATCACCGATGAATATCCCGACAAGGATTTCGGCTCCGGCGCGGTCAAGATCACCGGCGCCCATGATTTCAACGATTACGGCGTCGCCAAGCGCAACGACATTCCGCTCTACGCACTGATGGACACCCGGGGGCGGATGCGCGCCGACGGGCTGCCCTATGAACAGGCCGCCGCTCGCGCCCGGGCCATCGCCGAGGGGCGCGAGGAAGCGCCCGCCGATGCGACCGAGATCAACCTGGTGCCCGAGGCCTATCGCGGTCTCGACCGTTTCGAGGCGCGGCAGCGGGTCATCGAGGATATCCATGCCGAGGGCCTCGCTGTGCTGACCCAGGCGCATGATCCGCGTCTCGGCAGAGCCGCGCAGAAACCTGTCGCCCCCGAGGAGGGTGGCGAGGCGCGCGAGGAAGAGCTCGTGCCGCTGGTCGAAGACAAGAAGATCATGCAGCCCTTCGGCGACCGGTCGAAAGTGGTCATCGAGCCGATGCTGACCGATCAATGGTTCGTTGACACCGCCAAGATCGTGCAGCCTGCCATCGATGCGGTGCGCTCCGGCGAGGTGACGATCCTGCCCGAGCAGGACCGCAAGGTCTATTTCCACTGGCTCGAGAACATCGAGCCCTGGTGCATCTCGCGCCAGCTCTGGTGGGGGCATCAGATCCCGGTGTGGTATGGAATGGCCCCCCATTCTAAAACCGACCCAGCACTAGAATTTCGAAGCTTTTGCGGTGCAGACTTCGAAAGTGTCAAAACGCAGGCGATAGAACTATATAGAGCTCGTTTTCCAGAAGCCGACGTTATTGTCGAAGAGTTGTTCGCCGATTCTGAAACTATTTGGCCCAAAACTAGGGAAGAGTTTGAGGAATATAATGAGTTTGCTCGACGCAATGGCCTTAAGGAGCAAGTTTACATTGAGAAGCTTGAAGGTAACCGAATATCCAAGTTCAAAATCAATACTGACGAGAAGACCGGGCGCAAAAAGCTGACGTTCTTCCTGCGTCGCGACCCCGACGTCCTCGACACCTGGTTCTCCTCCGGCCTTTGGCCGATCGGCACGCTGGGCTGGCCCGAGGATACCGAGGAGCTGGCGAGATATTTCCCGACCAACGTGCTGATCACCGGCTTTGACATCATCTTCTTCTGGGTCGCCCGGATGATGATGATGCAATATGCCGTGGTCGATCAAAAACCCTTCGACACCGTCTATGTCCACGCGCTGGTGCGCGACGAGAAGGGCAAGAAGATGTCGAAATCGCTCGGCAACGTCATGGATCCGCTCGAGCTGATCGACGAATACGGCGCCGATGCGGTGCGTTTCACCCTGGCGGCCATGGCCGCCATGGGGCGCGACCTGAAGCTCAGCACCCAGCGCATCGCCGGCTATCGTAATTTCGGCACCAAGCTGTGGAACGCGCATCGCTTCGCAGAGATGAACGGCGTTTTCACCGGCACCCCCGCGGCGATGCCGACACCGCAGGCGACGCTCAACAAATGGATCGTCGGCGAGACCGCCCGCATCCGCGAGGATGTCGACGCGGCGCTGGAGAACTACCGTTTCAACGACGCCGCCAACGCGCTTTATGCTTTCGTCTGGGGCAAGGTCTGCGACTGGTATGTCGAGCTCAGCAAACCGCTGCTGCAGGAGGACGCGCCCGAGGCCGAAGAAACCCGCCAGACCCTCGGCTGGGTGCTCGATCAATGCCTGGTCCTGCTGCATCCGATCATGCCGTTCATCACCGAAGAGCTGTGGCAGACCACCGCCGCGCGGCCGAAGATGCTGGTGCATGGCGACTGGCCCGACTACACCACCGCCGAGCTGCTCGATGCCGAGGCCGACCGCGAGCTCAACTGGGTGATCGGGCTCATCGAAAGCATCCGCTCGGCGCGCGCGCAAATGCATGTGCCCGCCGGTCTGCATGTGCCGATGCTGGTCACCGGCATGGACGCCGCCGCCGAGGCCGCCTGGGAGCGCAATGAGGCGATGATCAAGCGGCTGGCGCGGGTCGAGAGCCTGGAGCGGGCCGAGAGTTTCCCCAAGGGCACGGTCTCGATCGCCGCGCCGGGCGCCGATTTCGGCCTGCCGCTGGCCGGGTTGATCGACATCGAGGCGGAAAAGGCGCGGCTGCAGAAGACGCTCGACAAGCTCGGCAAGGAGATCGGCGGGCTCAACGGGCGTCTTAAGAACCCGAAATTCGCCGCTTCCGCGCCGGAAGAGGTGGTCGCGGAGGCCAGGGCCAATCTGCAGGCCCGTGAAGAAGAGGCCGGTCAGATTGAAGCGGCGATCGCGCGGCTGGCCGAGTTGGGGTGACGTTTCGGGGTTGGGGGAGATGGGTGCGAGCACCCATCATCCCCATCACCCCCGCCGGGCGAACTCCGCCGCCACCGCCTGCAACTGCTCCTCACTGCCGATCAACCCGGCCTGCTCGCGCGATTCCGCCAGCAACACTTCCTCCGCCGAGGCCCCGCTTTCGGCCACGCCGATCAGCCGCTTGGCCGCCCGGATCGCCGAAGGGCTGCGCCCCGCGATCACCTGCGCCAACGCGGTCGCCGCCGCGAGCGGGTCTTCCGCCAGCTCACTGACCAGCCCCCAACGCTCGGCGCGCTCCGCGTCGATCACCTCACCGGTATAGGTCAGCCGCCGCAGATGATCGCTGCGCAGCAGCTTCGGCAGCAGCACCATACCGCCCATATCCGGCACCAGCCCCCATTTCATCTCCATCACCGCCAGCCGCGTGTCCGGTGCCGCGATGCGGATATCCGCTCCCAGTGCCAGCTGCAGCCCGGCGCCATAGACCGCGCCATGCAGCGCCGCGATCACCGGGATCTCAAGCCGTGTCCAGACCATCACCAGCTCCTGCCATTGATTGGTGCTGCCCGCGCCATGGCTACGCGGCATGATCAACGCCTCCGGGTCCTGACCGATCATTCCCGACAGCCCGGTAATGTCGATCCCTGCGCAAAAGGCGCGGCCCTCGCCGCTGATCACCACGGCGCGTGCATCCGAGGCACCGACCTCTTCTCCGGCAGCGATGATGGCGCTGATCATCTCCGCATCGAGCGCGTTCATCTTGTCCGGCCGGGTCAGGCGCAGATGGGCGATATTCTCGTCATAGGTCACGGAAAGGCGGGCCATTTCTCACTCCTTGGTGTTTGCCGCCATTTCAACCGATCCGCACCGCCTGGGCCAGCCAAACGTCACGGCAGCGCCCGCAGGGGCGCAGTACCGCCCTGCCTCTTGCACGCTCCCAGAGCCCGGCCTATCAACCCCTATGACAGAACGCCGCCTCACCCCGCTCGCCCGATCCCTGCCCGCCTCGGTGCCCTTCGTCGGCCCCGAAACCCATGAACGCGCCATCGGCAAGCCCTTCGTGGCGCGGCTCGGGGCCAACGAGAACGTCTTCGGCGCCTCGCCCCACGCGATCGCCGCCATGGCCGATACCGCGCCCTGGATGTATGGCGACGCCGAGAGCCATGACCTGCGCGGCGCGCTGGCCGCCCATCATGACACCACGCCCAATCATATCATCGTCGGCGAGGGGATCGACGGGCTGCTCGGCTATCTGGCGCGTCTCTTTGTCGAACCCGGCGATGCCGTGGTCACCTCCGAGGGCGCCTATCCGACCTTCAACTACCACGTCAGCGGTTTCGGCGGCGTGCTGCACAAGGTGCCCTTCAGGGATGATCACGAAGACCCCGCCGCGCTCTTTGCCAAGGCGGCAGAGGTCGACGCCAAGCTGGTCTATCTCTCCAATCCCGACAATCCGATGGGCAGCTGGCATCGCGGCGCGGATATCGTGAGCGCGATGGACGAGTTGCCCGCGCGCAGCCTGCTGGTGCTCGATGAAGCCTATGTCGAATGTGCGCCCGAAGGCACCGCGGCGCCGCTGCCTGCCGACGATCCGCGACTGATCCGGATGCGCACCTTCTCCAAGGCCTACGGGCTCGCCGGGGCGCGGATCGGCTATGCCATCGCCGCGCCGGACCTGATCCGCGAGTTTCACAAGGTGCGCAACCATTTCGGCCTGAACCGCGCCGCGCAAGCCGGGGCGCTGGCGGCGCTGCAGGACGGGCGCTGGCTTTGCCATGTGCAGGAGCAGATCGAGATGGCGCGCCTTCGGATCGCCGCCATCGCGAGGGACAACGGGCTGATACCGCTGCCGTCGGCAGCCAATTTCGTCAGCGTCGATTGCGGCGCCGATGGTGCCTTTGCCAAGGCGGTGCTCGACGGGCTGGTCGCGCGCGGAATCTTCGTGCGCATGCCCTTCGCCGCGCCGCAGAACCGCTGCATCAGGGTAAGCTGCGGCACCGACGCGCAGCTCGACGCCTTCGCCGCCGCCCTGCCGGATGCGCTGGCCGCCGCGAAAAACCTCTGAACGGGCGGCGCGCTTGCGCTATACTGGCGCGGTTCTCGGAGCGAGCCCGCCATGCGCAAACATCACCAATGCCCCCCGGCCCCGGATTATACCCGGACCTGCATCGTCATGTTCGGGGTCAATCTGGCGTGGTTTTTGCTGCTGATCTGGGCGCTCTGGGGTCTTGCCGCCGGGGCCCTCGCGGGCTGGCTGGTCCATCGCCTGATCGCCCGGATCAGACCCGGATAAACTCGCCGCCCGCGATCACCTCGGCCGCCGCGTCGAGCGCGCCTTTCCCATGCGCGATACCGAGCGCGCGCATCCCCGCCTCGACCCCGCCGAGCATCCCCAGGATCATGTGACCGTTGACATGGCCCATATGGCCGAGCCGGAAAAACCCGTGCCAGGCCGGATCGCCCGGCGCCGCCATGCCGAGCCCGACCCCCAGCGTCAGGCCAAGCTGCGTCTGCACCCAGTCGCGCAGCTCCGTCGCGCCCGGCGCGGGCAGCCGCAGTGCCGTGACCGCATGGCTGCGACAGTCGCGCTCCGCGATGTTGATCGCAAATCCCCCCTCCCGCGCCCAGGCCTCGCAGGCGGCCCAGACCGCCCGCGCCAATACCGCATGACGCTGCCAGACCTGTTCGATCCCCTCCTCGTGGATCATGTCGAGCGCGCAGCGCAGCCCGTAGAGATGCTGGGTCGGCGCGGTGCCGCCGTGATACTGGTAGAATTCCTCCGCCTGCGCGCGCGGCTGCCAGTCCCAATAGCGGCTGACCCGCGCCATCGCGGCACGCGCCTCTGCCGCCTTATCGCTGAAAAAGACGAAGCCCAGCCCCGGCGGCACCATCAGCCCCTTCTGCGAGGCCGTGACCATCACATCGACGCCCCACTCGTCCATCTCGAACCGCTCGCAGCCCAGCGAGGCGATGCAATCGACCATCAGCAGCGCTGGGTGAGCGGTGGCATCCAGCACCCCGCGCAGCGCCGCAATGTCGTTGCGCACGGAGCTCGACGTATCCACATGCACCGCCAGCACCGCCTTGATCTCGTGGCCCCTGTCTTCGCGCAGCCGCGCCTCGATCCGGCCCATGTCCATCGGTGCCGCACGACCGAACTCGAGGATCTCGACCACCGCCCCGATGCCGCTCGCCATCTCGCCCCAGCCATGACCGAACCGCCCGGTGGCGGGCACCAGCACCTTGTCGCCAGGTGCGATCACATTGCTCAGCGCCGCTTCCCAGGCCGCATGACCGTTGCCGATATACATCGCCACATGATGCCGCGTGCGCGCCACGCGCCGCAGGTCGGCCAGCAGCCCCGGCATCATCTCGACCAGCTCCCCGGCATAGATATTCGGCGCCGCCCGGTGCATCGCGTTCAACACTGCATCGGGGATCACCGAAGGCCCGGGGATCGCCAGATAGGCGCGCCCCTGCGCCAGGACGGGAGGTCGTGCCATGCTGAGCCCTCTGATATGTCGCGAAAAACTTGCCTTCGGGCGCAGCTTAGCCAAGCCGCGCTCGAGGTCAATCCGGCGCATCGGCTTGCCCTGCGAGCCGGGGCTGCGTAAACCTGAATTGGCAGAGGCGAAGGATCACGGCCCCCATATGACAGACCAGACCTATACCTCGGTTGAATTGCTCGCCTGGCTGTGGCGCGATTACCTGAAGAAACACATGGGCCTGCTGGCGGTCGCCGTGATCTTCATGATCGTCGAAGGCTCGACCCTCGGCGCGCTTGCCAAGCTGATGGAGCCGATGTTCGACCGGGTCTTCGTGGCCGGACAGCAGGAGGCGCTGATCTGGGTCGGGGTGCTGCTGCTCGGCATCTTCGTCCTGCGCGCCATCGCCGGGGTCGCCCAGAAAGTGCTGCTGACCCGCATCGCCCAGAAATCCGCCGCCGAAATGCGCGTCGACCTGCTCGAACGGATGATGCGCCAGGACGGCGCCTTCCATCAGGCGCATCCGCCCGGCTTCCTGATCCAGCGGGTGCAGTCCGACGTCAATGCCGTCGGCAATGTCTGGCGCGCCATCATCACCGGGGCGGGGCGCGATTTCATCGGCCTGCTAGTGCTGCTCGGCGTCGCCATCGCGATCGATCCGATCTGGGCGCTGCTGGCCTGTATCGGCGTCCCGCTGATGGTCCTGCCGGCCGCCGTTGCCCAGCGTTTCGTGCGTCAGCGCTCGCGCGAGGCGCGCGACCTCGGTGCCGGGCTCGCCACCCGGCTCGACGAGGTGTTCCACGGCATCGTGCAGATCAAGCTCAACGGGCTCGAAGACTACCAATCCCGGCAATATCGCGACATCACCCGCACCTTCGTGCGCACCGAGGTCCGCGCCGCCTTCGGCAATTCCGCGATACCCGCGATGATCGACATCATGTCCGGCGTCGGCTTCATGGCGGTGATCCTCTACGGCGGCTCGGAGATCATCGACGGCAACAAGTCCATCGGTGAATTCATGACCTTCTTCACCGCCATGGGCTTCGCCTTCAGCCCGCTGCGCCGCCTCGGCGGGATCAGCGGCCTCTGGCAGACCGCCGCCGCGGCACTGGAGCGCGTCAAGGCGCTGATGGACAGCCCGGTGCGGCTCATGTCCCCTGCCGACCCGAAACCGGCGCCGACCAGCAATCCCGATATCGAGATCGAGGGTGTCAGCCTGTCCTATGGCGAGGCCAAGGTGCTCGACAGCCTGACCCTGAACGCCGCCGCCGGTCAGACCACGGCGCTGGTCGGCGCCTCCGGGGCGGGCAAATCGACCGTGTTCAACCTGCTTACCCGGCTGATCGACCCGCAGGAAGGGACGGTGAAGATCGGCGGCGTGGCCACCACCGACATGTCCCTGCCCGAACTGCGCAAGCTCTTCTCGGTGGTCAGCCAGGAGGCGCTGCTCTTTGACGAGACCCTGCGCGAGAACATCCTTCTCGGACGCGAGGACGTCCCCGACGCGCAATTGCACGAAGTGCTCGAAGCCGCCCATGTGGCCGATTTCCTGCCCAAGCTCGAACAGGGACTCGAGACCCGCGTCGGACCGCGCGGCTCGGCCCTGTCGGGCGGCCAGCGGCAGCGCGTGGTGATCGCTCGCGCCCTGCTGCGCAATACCCCGGTGCTGCTGCTCGACGAGGCCACCAGCGCGCTTGACGCACAATCCGAACAGGTGGTGCAGGACGCGCTAGACCGGCTTTCGCGGGGGCGCACGACGCTGGTGATCGCGCATCGACTCTCGACCATCCGCAACGCCGACAAAATCGTCGTGATGGACCGCGGTCAGGTGGTCGATCAGGGCAGCCATGACGAGCTGCTCGCCCGCGGCGGTATCTATGCCGACCTCTACCGCCTGCAATTCCAGAGCGGCAAGACCGTCTCCGATCAGCGCGGTCTGCGCGCCCTGCGCGGCACCGAACGCACGATCCGCCCGCTCAATCCCAACCTGCTGCAGCGCATCGGCATGCGGCTTTTCGGCTAGGGTCTCACTCCTGACGGCGATAGGCGCGCGCCAGCGTTTCCGGCGCGGTGCCGGTAAAATACCGCAGCAGCGTCAACAGGTTGCGCCCGCCGCGGCGCAGCCAGCCCTGACGTCGATATTTCTCAGCACTGGTCACCGCCTCGGCGCGCAGCAGCGTGATCTGCCCGTGCAGCGCCCGCACCAGCGCCACATCCTCCATCAGCGGCTGATCCGGGAAACCGCCGATCGACTCGTAAAGGCTGCGGGGCAGCAACAACCCCTGATCGCCATAGGGCAGGCCAAGACGGCTGCGCAGATTGGCCCAGCCCGCCACCAGCCGCGCCGCAGGGCTGCTTGCGTCGAACCGCAGGCGGAAACAGGCGGCCGTGCCGCGCGCCAGATGCGCCGCGACGTCCTGCGACCAGCCCGGCGCCAGCACCGTATCTGCATGCAGCACCAGCAGCCAGTCGCCCCGCGCCGCCGCGCAGCCGCGCCGCAGCTGCCCCCCCCGCGAGGCCGCGCCCTCCCGCCATTCGCCGCCCCAGCGCTCGACGATCTCGCGCGTGGCGTCGCCCGAGCCGCCATCGCTGACGATCAATTCACGGACCAACCCGCATTCCAGCCCCTCGACCAACGCGGCCAGACATTGCGGCAGCTCCCCGGCGGCATCGAGTGTCGGAATGATCACGGAGATAGGCGCGCGCATGACTGGCCCTTTCGACTAATCCTTGAAATGCTATATGTCATGTCGGATCACGGAAGGACAACGAGATGAGCGACGCCCGCATCCTGCGCCTCAGCGGCCCCGATACCAGAGATTTCCTCCAAGGCCTGGTGACCAATGACATCCGCAAGCTCGACGCCGGACCGATCTATGCCGCGCTGCTGACCCCGCAAGGCAAATATATCGCCGATTTCTTCCTCGCGGCGGCGGGCGATGACGTGCTGCTCGACGTGGCGGCGGATCAGGCCGACATGCTGAAGTCCCGCCTCGCCATGTACAAGCTGCGCGCCGATGTCGCGATTGCCGAGACCGACCTGCATCTGCACCGCGGACTGGGTGAGGCCCCCCCGGACGGCTACGCCGATCCGCGCACCGAAGCGCTCGGCTGGCGCGCCTATCGCGATCACCCGCAACAGGAGGACGACATCGACTGGGACGCGCTCAGGGTGCAGCACATGGTGCCCGCTGCCGGGGCCGAGCTGACCCCGGACAGCTATATCCTCGAAATGGGGTTCGAGCGGCTCAACGGCGTGGATTTCCGCAAGGGCTGCTATGTCGGCCAGGAGGTCACCGCGCGGATGCGTCACAAGACCGAGCTGCGCAAGGGTCTCGCAAAGGTCACGCTTTCCGCCCCGGTCCCTCCGGGCAGCGAGATCACCGCGAACGGCAAGGCGGCGGGCGTGCTGCTCACCGGCGCCGGGACCGAGGCTTTGGCCTATCTGCGCTATGACCGTGCCAAGGGTGCGATGCAGGCCGGTACGGCCGAGGTCAGCTGGCCCGGCGAGCACTGACCGGCCCCGAGGCCATACAGACGTCACAAAGACGAGGCGCAAGCGGCCTCTCCAGACGGCGAAAAGCCCCGGACTGGCCGGGGCTTTGACATCGAATTTCCTATGACGCCACGTCATGCGCGTTCGACATATTCCATGGTTTCGGTGTTCACCACGATGTCCTCATCCTGGCCGACGAAAGGCGGTACGGAGACCCGCACACCATTGTCGAGCAGCGCAGGCTTGAAGGAATTGGCCGCCGTCTGACCCTTCACAACCGGTTCGGTCTCGACGATCTTGCAGACCACCTTCTGCGGCAGCGAGGCGTTCAACGCCTCCTCCTCATGGTATTCCACCACGATCATCATGCCGTCCTGAAGGAAGGGACGACGGTCGCCAAGCAGATCGGCAGGCAGCTGAACCTGCTCGTAGGTGTTGGTATCCATGACCACCAACATCCCGCTATCCTCATATAAAAACTGCTGATCTTTCTGCTCGAGCCGCACCCGCTCGACCTTGTCGGCGCTGCGGAAACGCTCGTTCAGCTTCGAGCCGTTGCGCAGGTTGCGCAGCTCGACCTGCGCAAAGGCGCCGCCCTTGCCGGGCTTGACATGGTCGACTTTCACCGCGGCCCAGAGGCCGCCGTTATGTTCAAGAACGTTTCCGGGACGGATCTCGTTACCGTTGATCTTAGGCATGTGGCAGAACCCTGGCAAAGCTTGATGAAGTGATTGCACTTCCTATATCTGCAGGGGTGCGTCCCCGCAACCCGGCGAAACATGATGCTGCAGGTGCAGAAAGCCATGCACGTGACGCATGGTAGACATGCGATAAAACGGTATCCGAATCACGCTCGATCAGTCATAAGGAGCGCCAAGCCCAGATGACAAGAGCAAGAATAACAGAAAGGACGACGAGATGAAAGATTTCGTTGATGGCACTGCGTTTAACAACGAACAAGGCAACCGTGCCCGCAAGCTTTTCGCAGCCGTGGTACTGGCTGCGCTCGATGACGCAATCGCTGACGACAAGAAATACGGCAATGGTCCCGAGCAGATCGCCCGCTGGGCCCGCTCGCGCGATGGCCGCGAAGTGCTGAGCTGTGCCGGCATCGACCCCAACGAGCGTGTGGTCGAAGGTCTGATGGAATTTGTCGGCAAGGGTGTGCGGACCTCCGTGGCCCTGTCGCGTGAAGAATCCGAGCGTCGCAACGCCGCTCAGCAAGCCGAAGCCGCCTGAACCAGACGGTTTCGTGACCATAAAGACGCAGCCTCGCGGGCTGCGTCTTTATTTTTAGGCCCGCCTCTTCCGGGGCCTCGCCGCGAAGCGGGTTGGTTCACAACCTGCGATGCCTCTTTTCTCGCCGCCGGTTTTACGCCAGTTTGCGCGCAAATCGGGAGAGCGGCACCATGACCAAAGCCATCATGATTCAGGGCACCGGCAGCAATGTCGGCAAGTCGATGATCGTCGCCGGGATACTGCGCGCCTTCGCCCGGCGCGGGATGAAGGTCCGCCCCTTCAAGCCGCAGAACATGTCCAACAATGCCGCCGTAACCGAGGATGGCGGCGAGATCGGCCGCGCCCAGGCGCTGCAGGCCCGCGCCGCCGGGGTGGCGCCGCATACGGATATGAACCCGATCCTGCTGAAACCCCAGAGCGCCACCGGCGCGCAGATCGTGGTGCAGGGTCAGGTCGCGGGCGTGCAGGAAGCCGCTGCCTTCGGCCGCAACAAGGCGGCGCTGCTGCCCGCCGTGCTGCAATCCTTCAACCGCCTCGCCGCGCATTGCGATCTCATCGTCATCGAAGGCGCCGGCAGCCCTGCGGAGACCAACCTGCGCGACGGGGACATTGCCAACATGGGCTTTGCCCGCGCCGCACAGGTGCCGGTGGTTCTGATGGGGGATATCGACAGGGGCGGCGTGATCGCGCAGATCGTCGGCACACAGGCGGTGCTCGACCCAACCGACAACGCCCTGATCCGCGGCTTCGCGGTCAACAAGTTCCGCGGCGACCGGGCGCTTTTCGACGCCGGGCGCGACGATATCGCCACGCGCACCGGCTGGCCGAGCCTCGGGGTCATCCCCTGGTTCGACAGGGCCCATCGTCTGCCCGCCGAAGATGTCATGGACCTGCCCGCCCGGGCGCGTTCCGGCGGCGTCGGCTGCGTTGTCGCGGTGCCCCGCCTGCCCCGGATCGCCAATTTCGACGATCTTGACCCGCTCGCCGCCGAACCGGGGGTCGATCTGCGGATGATCATGCCCGGCACCCCCCTGCCCGCCGAGGCCGACCTTGTGCTTCTGGTGGGCAGCAAATCGACCATTTCCGATCTCGCCGCCCTGCGGGCCGAGGGCTGGGACATCGATCTTGCCGCCCATGTAAGGCGCGGCGGACATGTGCTCGGGCTCTGCGGCGGCTATCAGATGCTGGGCCGCAGCCTGGCCGATCCCGACGGGATCGAAGGTGCGGCGGGAGTGGTGCCGGGGCTCGGTCATCTGGCTGTCGATACCGTCATGGCGTCGCTGAAACATCTGGCGCTGAAATCCGGCACGCATCCCGAGTCGGGCAGCGCATTGAGCGGTTACGAAATCCATATCGGGCAGACAAGCGGCGAGGATTGCGCCCGGGGCTGGCTGGAATTCGGCGGCATTCCCGAAGGCGCGGCGAGTCGCAACGGGCGCGTCCAGGGCAGCTACATGCACGGGATCTTCAGCTCCGACACGTTCCGCAGCGCCTATCTGGCGCGTTTCGGCGCAAGCTCGGAGCTTGATTTCGAAAGTGGCGTGGAGGAAGCGCTGGAAGCGCTGGCCGATCACGTGGAACGCTATATGGATCTCGACCTGCTCTGGTCGTTGGCGGGAGATATCGCCCCCGCCTGACCTGTCGTTTCAGCGTCGTTATTCGAGGTCCTGCACACTCAACGCGCGGTGGATCTCGCGGCGCACGAGTTTTCGCACGTTGCGGGTGATCCGCTCGCCAAGCGCGCCCTGCAGCTCGGATCGGACGATCTCGCTGACCAGCTCGCGCAGCGCTTCTTCGTCGAGGATCTGATCCTCGCCATCGCTGCCCGCGCCATTCTGAGCGGTATCGTTGGGAGGCGCGTCGGGGCTTACCTCCGAAGCCGGTTCCGGCTCCTGCGCCGCCGCAAGGTCCGGCAGATCATCCGGCGTCACTTCAATCGGCTCCGCTTCGACGTTGTCATCCTCGCGCATCCCCGCCCCCGTGTCGGCCTCGTCCGGCGCCTGCAGCGGCGCGCCGGTGGCGTCACGCTCGACATCGTCTTCCCAGGCCATGGTCGGTCCATCCGTCCCGGAATATTCATCGCCGCCGGTATCGTCCGGCTCCCAAGTCTCGCTTCTTTTGCCGATGACGGCCTCCAGCGCAGCGATCTTGGCGCTGAGCGATTTTCTTTCAACGGGTTGCGCGTCAGACTGTGCATCGCAGAGGGCAAAGGGCTCGGTCGTTTCTTTCGCTGCCACTGCTTCCTCAGGCGCGTCTTGCTCCGGCGCTGCTTCTTCCGAGACCGCTTCCTCCGGGGCTACTTCCTCTGACCTATCCTGCTCCGGCAGATCGACCTCGGCGGCTTCCCCCTGGGGGTCGCGCCTGCTGCGCGAGACGAAGTGGAAATCCTCCTTCAACGCCTCGGCAGCCCCCACTTGGGACGGATCCTGCCCCGTCACGGATGCGTCGTCGGAAGCCTCTGTCACGGAAGTATCGCCGGAAGCCTCCGTCGCACGCGGCAGGGCCTCTGCCTCGCCCAGTTGCAGGATCTGCGCGGCAGCGCGGGGCGCCTTCGCTTCGGCTTCGCCCCTCTCGACGGCGGCGCGCGTCACTTCCGCGACGCGCAGCGCCGGGGTCAGCACGAGCCTGTCCTGGCCGGGCCGCGGCAGAAGCGCGCCCTCTTCGTCATCCTGTTCGGGGGCGGCATGCTGCACCGGCGCGGTGCGGTGCTGCGGACGGGTGTCTTCGGAGACCAGGCGCCGGATCGACGACAGGACATCCTCCACCTCGGCATTGGTAACGGGGTCGGACATATTTACTACCACTCAATTCCTCAGCGCCGAGCCTAGCGCCGAGGAAGGATTGTCACAAGGGAACGCTGCGAATTGTCAGTCTTTTTGCAAGGCGCGCAGCACCCGGTCGAGCTTCTGACCCTGTTTGGAAATCAGCACCGGACCATCCTTGACCAGGTTGTAATAGGCTGCCGGATCATAGATCTGCACCGGCAGGCCAAGGTCCTGCGCGGTGAGCTGGCCGGTGGCCGATAGCACCGAATAGGTCGCGACATAGAGCGCGGCACGGGCCGAGACCCGGGTGGATTCCGCATCGAGCAGCGCCTGTTCGGCATCGAGCACGTCGAGCGTTGTCCGTGCCCCGAGCGTCGCTTCCTCGCGCACGCCGCGGAATGCCACGCGAGCTGCCCGGATCTGCCCGTCGGAGGCCTCGAGCTGCGCCCGGGCCGCGGCAAGCTGGGCATAGGCATCGCCCACCGCCTGCTCGACATTGTGGCGCACGACATGGAGATTGGCGCGCTGCGCATCCCGCTGGGCCATGTTCTTGCGCACATTGGCGGAGAGCGCCCCGCCCTGGTAGATGGTCTGGCCAACCTCGATGCCGACGCTGCCGACATGCGAATGCGCATCGGAATCGAAGTTTTCGGTGAGCCCGTAACGACCGGTCAGGCGGACCTTCGGCTTCATGTCGGCAATGCTGGAATTGATCGAAAGATCGGCGGCCGCGACCTGATGCTGGGCGGCATGCATGTCGGGATGGGTACGCACGGCGAGCGCCTTGGCGGCGTCGATGCTGCGCGGGATCTCCGGCAGGTTGGGCGGCGCGCGCAGCTGACCCGGCGCACGGCCGACAGAATTGCGATATTCCTCGATGGCGCGCAGCAGGTTGCCCTCCGCTCCGGCCAGACCGCTGCGGGCCTGGGCCAGCTGCGCCTCGGCCAGCGCGACATCGGTGCGGGTAACCTCGCCGACATCGAAACGGTCGCGCGCGGCGCGCAGTTCCTGGGTCAGCAGCCGCAAGTTGTTGTTGCGCAACGCGACGAATTCGGACGCCTCGATGACACCCATATAGGCGCTGACCGCGCGCAGCAGCACGCGCTGTTCAAGGCTTTCCAATGCCTGGCGCGTCGCCAGCACCGTTTCCTTGGTGGCCTCGATCCGGTATTTGCTGGTGTCGAAATCATAGAGCAGCAATTCACCGATCAGGTTGATCGTGGCGGAGAGGTTCTCGACCGATGTGTCGGAGGCGAAGGTCCCGTCCGTGCGCCGGTCGCCGAAGCTCTGGCTGAGCCCGCCGGACCAGCGGATGATCGGTTTCAGCTGCGCCTTGGCGATCGCGACATCCTCGTCGGCCGCGCGCAGCAGGGCGCGGTTCTGATCGAGAAGCCCGGAATGATTGTAGGCCCCGACAAGGGCGTCGGCCAGGGTATCGGCGCTGGCCGTCACGGGCCAGCTCAGACCGATGCCAAGGGTCATGGCGGCGCCCACCTGTCCCAGCGCCTTCAGATATCTATGTGCTCGCATGCCTCAATGGACCTCCTGCCCGCGTTATTATCCGATCCGGTCCGCGCAACAGAGGCGCGCAAATCAAAGCTGAAAAACCGGTCGCCTCTCGAACCCTGCCAGAACCGGCGCGGCCGCGTTGAATGCCATGCGCCAGGTGATATGCTCGTCCTGCTTATACCCGATCCTGACCTCTCCCAAAGCCCCTTCCATGAAAAGACAGGCAATTCGGCCACCTTCCTTGAGTTGATTGCTGATCGACTGCGGCAATTCCGCAACAGCTCCCTGGATGAGGATGACGTCATAGGGTCCGTGCTGTGGTGCTCCTTCGGTGAGCGGACCGACATGCACGATGACATTGTCGACCCCGGAAGCGGTCAGCGCCTCCTGCGCCTCATGGGCCAGCGCCTCATCGGATTCCACTGCGACCACGGCCTCGGCCATATGCGAAATCACCGCGGCGGAATAGCCCATGGCACAGCCGATATCGAGCACCAGCTCCGCATTGGTGATTGCCAGCGCGTCGAGCATCTTGGCCAGGGTGCGCGGCTCCAGCAGCACCCGCCCGCCCCCGAGATCGAGATTCTCGCCGAGATAGGCGGTTTCGCGCTGCGCGGCGGGAACGAAATCCTCGCGTTTCACGGTCAGCATCGCGTCGATGATGGGGAATTTGGTGACATCGGAGGGCCGCACTTGCGTATCGACCATCATAATGCGGCGGGCAGCGAAATCACTCATCAGTCAAACTCATCCGGTCAGGTTGTCTCGGACGGACCTTGCCACATCACACCGAGACCGGCAACGGCCGCCGGGGTATTTTCCTGCCGCTTTCGGATCCACAGGCGGCGGGACCGGGACCGGCACACGCCGGGGGCTGTCCGCCCCCGGACCCCCGAAGGTATTTTCGGTCAGAAGAAGCCGGTCAAACGTCCTGGCGGGGGCCGAGCCTGTCAGCCTTGACCGCGTCGCGCGATCCCATGGGCTGGTCAGGTCCCACGGTAGTGTCATGGCGGGTCTGGGCCTCCATTTCCGCGTTGAATTCGGCGCCGAGCAATACGATGAAGGCGGAGATCCAGAACCACATCAGCAGCACGACCACCCCGGCAAGGGTGCCGAAACTCTCGTTGTAGGAGCCGAAATTGCCGACATAGAAGGCGAAACCGGCCGAGCCGATGATCCAGAACAGGCAGGCCAGCAGCGCGCCAGGAGAAATCCACTTGAACTCGGGAGAATCGCGGGAAGGCCCATAGCGGTAGAGCATCGCAAGGCCGAACATGGTCAGTACCACCAGCAGGGTCCAGACCAGCAGCGTGCCGAGGATCTCCATCAACGGATCGGCGCTGATCAGCGCGATGGCCGACGGTACGGCGATGGTCGCACCCAGGCCGACCAGCAGGCCGAAGATCAGCAGCAGCGTCAGCCCGAGGGTCAGAGCGGTCTTGTGGAAGAAACCGCGTTCCTCCTCCTCGTCATAGGCGACGTTCATGCCCTCGATCAGGCTCGTCATGCCCTTGGAGGCGGAATAGATCGCGATCAGCAGACCAATGACCGCGGTCAGGCCGAGCCCGCCCTCGCGCGAACCGGCCACCGCCGTGGCCTGGTCCGTGATGATCGTCATCACCTCCTGCGGGACGACGGCGGAGAAGGTCGAGAGCTGTTCGACGATCTGGTTGGGCTCGATCATCAGCCCGCCGATCGCCAGCATTGCGGTGATCGCCGGGAACAGGGCCATCAGACCGTAAAAGGCCACGCCTGCGGCAATCAGCCCGACGTGGTCATCCGCGATTTCGTCCTTGAGGCGCAGGGCGATATCCTTCCACCCCCGCGCGGGGATTTCGAGGGGGGTCTCTGCATCGCGGCCTCGCGCCATGTCACTCTCCATTGGTCAGATCATCGCATGACGGAGGCCGGTGATGTGACCGGCCCCCGTCGTTACTTGTCAGGAAGACATCTTGCCGAGGTTTTTCTTATCGGCTTCCTTGGCGGCCGCGTCGGCCACCCGTTCACCGGCATTCCGGGCCTCGTCGGCCAGCGCCTCACCGGCGGTCTTGTCGCCCGGCGCACCCGAATCGAGGTTCTCGCGGGTCTCCTTGGCGATCTTCACCGCCTCGTCCTTGGCCGCCTCGACCACGGCACCGGCCTTTTCGCGCTCCTCGCGATAGATGCGCTCGGCTTCCTCGATGAGCCGGTCGCTTTGCGCACCCATCAGGTCGTCCTCGGTCCGGGTCCGCGGCAGGGCACCGCCGATGGCGGCACCGACGGCCACCGCCAGCGCACCGGCGATCAGCGGCTGACTGTCATAGAGCTCGGCTGCCTGGCGCGAGCTATGGGCCATCGCTTCCGAAGCGCGGCGCCGGGCGTCAAGCGCGGCTTCACGGGCCGCGATCACGCGCTGACGTGCCTCTTCGGAGAGGTTTTCGGTGCCTTCTGACAGACGCTGACGCAGACGCGCGGCGCGTTCTTGGGCGGCATGTGCCGTCTCACCGGCACGCTGCTTCAGGTTCGAGACACCGGCACGGGCCGATGCTCCGGCCTGACGCGCCTTGTCGCTGGCGGAGTGCGCCGCGCCGCCGACGCTGTCGCGCACCGAACTTCCGGCATGGCGCGCCTTGTCGCTGGCCGAGCTTGCCGCGCCGGTGACCCGGTCACGGGCCGAACCGGCGGCCGAGCTGACGCGGCCGCGCAGCCCGTCATCGTCGTCGTCATCGGCGGTCAGCCAATCGGGTTCGCCGACGGTGCCGCCTTTCATCCGCGGATCCGGGCGGGTCATTGTCACGCGGCGACGCGCGCTGTAATCGTCCAGATCCGAACGGTAGTCGTCGCGCCTTGTCAGGCTGCGCTTCGTGGAGGATCCGGAGGATTTGCCGCCGAAGATCATCCAGGCAAGCCCGATACCGGTCAGGGCCACGGCAGCCGGGTTCTGCTTCACCGTGCGGCTGATCGATTCACCAAGCTCGCCACCGTGGTCGCGCAACTGGTCGCCGATCTGCTGCATGAAGCCATCCAGCGAAAACCGGTCCTGCAGGGCATCGAGGTTGCCTGTGAGCTGGGCACGGTTGCGTTCGATATCACGCTCGATTTCTTCGGGGGAACGTGGATCATTTGTCATTATAGGTCTCCTTGACGGCTTGTGCATCGCGCTTCACGTTCTTGGCGGTACGCGAAGGTGCGAGAGATGAGAGTTTGAGATCGCTGGTGCCCTTGGCGGCCATGATCAAGGCGATAACTGCAAAGACGACACCGACGATCAGAGCGGACCAACCGGCCGCGATTCCGGCTTCGGTAAGGGCGGCGACGAGAGCCGCGGCGAGGACGTTGAGCGCCACCAGCGCCACGATCAGCGCGCCGCAGATCATCCCGACGGCGACGCCGGCACGTTTGAGGTTCTGATCGACCTCGGCACGGGCCAGGTCGAATTCGTTGCGGATGAGCGCGCTGACGTTGTTGAGCACGTCACTGAGCAGCGAACCGGTGCTGGGGGCGGCGGTATCCGCCGGGACGCGGCCGGGCGGCGGGGTCGGATGTTCGTGATCGACCATTACGAATCCTTCCTTGTGGTTGCGCCGGGCGTGGTGGTGCCGGTCGGGGATGTGGGGCTTGTCAATGTCCCGGACCCGCTGCTGCCGGACGAGCCGGGTGTAGTGGTTCCGGTTGTCGCGCTGCCCGGTGTCGAACTGCCCGGTGTCGAACTGCCGGATGTCGGGCTGCCGCTCACGGCGGTACCTGCGCGCGTGCCGCCTGCGGCGCTGCCGGTGCCCGTGCTGGCGGAACCGGTGCTGCCCGATGTACGAACGCTGGGCGAGGCCACGCCGGTCTGGCGTACCTGGGTATCCGGCAGGTCATGGCTGTAGCCGCCATGCATGTCGCGCTCGCGTTCCAGCTGACGATCGGCGGAGGCCTTGGCGAAACGCGCGGCGGCGAAGCCGAGCAGCGCAGCGCTGCCGAGGAAGATCGCCGGGTTGGACCGGGCGAAAGCGGTGGTGCTGTTGACCATGTCGCCGAGATCCTTGTCGCGGATCGTGTCGGAAACATCTGCCAATGTCCGGGCGATCTGTCCGACCGCGCGTTCCTGCGGCGAGCCGTCACGCATCTCGTCCGAAGCGGTGCGCAGGGCGGAAGCAACGGATTTCACTTCACCGGCTACGCTCTGCTTGGCACCCTCGGCCTGAGCCTGTGCTTCGCTCTTGGCGGCTTCGACGGCATCTCCGGCGGCGGCCCTGGTCTTCTCCATGGCTTCGCTTGCGGCGGATTTTATCTTGTTCTGATCGGGCATATTGATTGCTCCTTCGATTAGGTGATGAGATTTAGCAGGACGAGAATCACGACCACGAGGCCGATCAAATAGAAGATGCTGCGCATGTCTGTGCTCACTTTTGTCATTGTCGACTTTCTGGCAGACCAACCCCAGCGGTGCCGTGCTGGTTCCGCCCGAAATGCGCGGAACCCGTGCGTCGGGCCATGATAGCTTGACCGCAAACGCTTTCCGGGCGGCGCGGGACGCGCCACCTCCTCAAAATCGCTATGGTTGAAACACAAAAGGTAGTGGCGCCGGGCGGCGCGCGCCACGCCGGGCGGATGGCGCTCAGATGCGGCGGAGGCCCGCGGCGCGCCGCTCAAGATAACCCGCCAGACCGGTGACGAGGCGGTGCAGCAGCACGGTCAGCACCGCCAGCGTCAGAAGGCTGGCGAACATCAGGTCGATCTTGGCGCGACCATTGGCCAGCAGCATCAGATAGCCGAGCCCCCTGCTCGCCCCGACCCATTCACCGATCACCGCCCCGATCGGCGCATAGACCGCCGCCAGCCGCAGCCCGGTGCCAAGCGCGGGCAACGCGCCGGGGATGCGGATGCGCCGCATGATCTGCCCCCGCGTCGCCCCCATGGTCCGCGCCAGATCGAGCAGCGCCGGTTCCGCCCGCATCAGACCGTCGTGAAAGGCCGAGGTGACCGGGAAATAGATGATCAGCACCGCCATCACGATCTTCGAGCCCATGCCATAGCCGAACCACAGCGTCAGCACCGGTGCCAGCGCGAAGACCGGCACCGCCTGGGTAAATACGAGGATCGGCAGCAGCAGGCGCCGTGTCAGCGACGACAGCGCCAGCTGAATCGCGGTCAGCGCGCCGAGCAACGTGCCGAGCAGCAGGCCGAGCAGCACTTCGGTGCCGGTCACCAGCGCGTTCTCGGCGATCAGCACCCGGCTCTTCCACGCGGCCTGCGCCACTCGCCACGGAGAGGGCAGGATAAACGGCGGCGCACCAGTCAGCCAGACCAGCGCCTGCCACAGTGCCAGCCCCAGAAGCAGCGCCCAAAGCGCGTCGAGCCGCGTCATGCCGCGGCCTTGCGCAGATGATCGAGCAGCGCCGCCTGACAGGCCAGCGTCGCCGGATCATGCACCGCGCGGATCGGCGCGGCGGGCGGCCCCGGCCAGACCTGCGTCCCGGCGCGCGACATCACCAGGATCAACGCGCCAAGGCGGCTGGCCTCCGCCGGATCATGGGTGACCAGCAGCACGGTGCGCCCGGCAAGCAACTCGGCCGACAGCTCCTGCATATCCGCCCGTGTCCCTGCATCGAGCGCCGAAAACGGCTCGTCGAGCAGCACCACCGGGCGATCCTCCATCAAGGTCCGCGCCAGCGCCGCCCGCTGGCGCATCCCGCCCGACAGGGCGCCGGGCGTCTTGTCGCGATGCGCGCCAAGGCCGACCCGCTCGATCAACCTCTCTGCCCGCGCCATGTCGGGGCTCTCGCCGCGCAGACGCGCGCCGAGTACCACGTTCTCGGTCAGGCTCAGCCACGGCAGCAGCAGATCGCTCTGCGCCATGTAGCTGACCCTGTCGCTCAGCGGTGCATCGTCGCTGGCGCGGATCGTGCCGTCAAACGTCCCGCCGGTCGCAAGCCCGAGGATCAGCCGCAGCAGCGTCGACTTGCCGACCCCTGAAGGCCCAAGCAGACAGCTCCACTGCCCCCCCGGCAGGTCCAGCGCCACGTCAAACAGCGGCCTGCCCTCCAGCCGGTAGCGCCCGTTCAGCGAGATCCCCGGTGCGCTCACTTCGGCCCCCTGAGCCCCATCGACCAGAACCCGATCTCCAGCTCGGTGGCCGTGGTGAAGCGTTGCTGCAGCACCGCCCAGCGTGGCGAGGCAGCGGGATCATCCCCCAGCCGGCGGCGCACCGCATTGTCGATCATCGCCCCCGCTTCGGCGCAGACCTGCTGGAATTCCTCGCGCGCATAGGTGTCGATCCAGTCCTGATAGGGCGTGCCCGGCACCGCCTCGCGCCCGAGCCGCAGGCCGATCTCGCCATAGCCCATCACGCAGGGCGCCAACGCCGCCATCAGGTCAAGGTAATCGCCCTGCATCCCGGCATCGATCACATAGCGCGTATAGGCCATGTTCTCGAATTCCTCGGCGGCGAAAAGCTCCGCCTCGGTGATTCCTTCCGCCGCGCAGGTCTTCACATGCAGGCCCATCTCGAAATTGACCAGCGCGTTGACCGTGGCTGCACAGGCGCGCAGCTCCTCCAGCGTTTCGGATTTCACCACCGCCAGCGACCAGGCCCGCGAGAAATGCACCAGGAAGACGTAATCCTGCTTGAGATAATGCAGGAAGGACTCGCGCGGCAGGCTGCCATCGCGCAGCCCCTCGACAAAGGCGTGATGGGTATAGTCGTGCCATGCCCCTCCGGCCCCGCCAGCCCCTTCGCGCCAGAGCGCGAAACTGTTGCCGTAATCAAAGCTCATTCTTCCGTCCATTTTCATTCTCCCCGCAGATCGACTGCGATATCGGCCACGGCGTTCATCTCCGGGATTAATCCGGCCTCATGCAGAAACCGCTCGAAATCAGCATAGCGCCCCTGATCCAGCGCCGCCGGGCGCAGCGCGAAACGTGTCATCGTGTCGGCCCAGGCGCGCTCGTTGAGCTCGTCCTGCAGTTCGGGCGCGGTGGCGGCAAACAGCTCCCAGCTCTCCTGCGGATGATTGACGATATATTGCGTCGCCTTCTCGGTCGCGGCGAGGAACCGGGTGATCATGGCGCGGTCCATGGTCTCGCTGTTGGCCACGTAGATCAGCTCGTCATAGGGCGGCAGCCCCTCTTCCTCGACGTAAAAGCAACGCCCCTCGACCCCCTCGATCTGCATCTGGTTGAGCTCGAAATTGCGATAGGCGCCGATCACCGCATCGACCTGCCCGGACATCAGCGAGGGTGACAGCGACCAGTTGACGTTGATCAACTCGATATCATCAAGCCCCAGCTCGTATTTCTTGAGGATCGTGCCCAGCACTGCCTCTTCAACACCGCCGACCGAAAAACCGACTTTCTTGCCCTTGAGATCACCAGGCGATTTGATCGGCCCGTCCGCAAGCGTCAGCAGACAGTTCAGCGGCGTCGCCACCAGCGTACCGACCCGCTGCAGCGGCAGCCCCTCATGGATCTGCAAATGCAGTTGCGGCTGGTAGGAGATCGCCAGTTCAGCCTTGCCCGCCGCCACCAGCTTGGGCGGATCGGAGGGATCGGCGGGCGCGATGACCTCGACCTCGAGGTCCTGCTCGGCGAAATAGCCCTTCTCCTGCGCCACGATCACCGGGCCATGGTCGGGATTTACGAACCAATCCAGCAGCAGCGTCATCTGATCGGCCGCCATCAGCGGGCCGGCAGAAAGCATCAGCACCGCGCTGAGGGAGAGTGATTTCATGTCGGAAGCCTTTCGTTGTCGGGCGTGTCGCCCATTGCAATCAGAGTGATGTCGCCCGGCCAATAGCGGCGCAGGCAGCGCGCCGCCTGCCAGGCCCGCAGGCCGGAGCGGCAGGTCAGTACCGCGCGCTGATCGGCGCCCGGAAGGGGGCGCAGGCGGGTAAAATCATCGAGACTGTGGCGCCGCGCCAACGCGCTCACCGGAAACGGGCTTTCGTCTTGCCCGCGCAGATCGACGACAAAGTCATCAACGCCGATCTCACCGGGATCGATGAAACGCAGCGCCTGCTCAGGCTCGGCTGCCGCGTCAAAGCGAAAGCCACCGACGCGGAAATCGCCCAGGTCGAGCGTCACCAACCGCCCCAGCGGCGAAGGATCCATGCCCGTCAGCACGCCCAGCGCCATCTGCGCCTGCATCGTACCGATCACCCCGACCAGCGGCCCGATCACCCCGGCCGTCGCACAGGTCGCGGCACGGCCCGGCAGGTCGGGAAACACCGCGCGCAGCGATGGCGCAGACCCGCAGAATCCGCCCAGATAGCCCGCCATCCCCAGCGCCGAAGCCGAGATCAGCGGCAGGCGCCGCGCCAGACAGGCATCGTTGAGAATATAGCTCACCGCGAAACTGTCGGCGCAGTCGAGCACCAGATCGACATCATTCAACAGCGCATCCACATTCGCGGGAGTCAGCCGCTGCGGTAATGCGATGATCGCGCAATCACCATTCAGGCGGCGCAGGCTGCGCGCCGCCATCTCGGCCTTGCCCTGCCCCACATCGCCCTCGCGAAACAGGATCTGCCGGTGCAGATTCGACAGCGCCACGGTGTCGGCATCGACAATGGTGATGCGCCCGATCCCGGCGCCGGTCAGATATTGCAGCGCCGGACAGCCGAGCCCGCCCGCGCCCACGACCAGCACATGGGCGCGGCCCAGCGCCGCCTGACCCGCTGTGCCGATCTCGGGCAGCATTTCCTGCCGCAGGTAACGGCTCACCGCGTCGCCTCCAGCCAGTCGCGCACCCGCGCCTCCGGGTCCGGGTTCAGCGTGATATCGGTCACCGCCGACACCACATCCGCCCCCGCCGCAAAAGCGCCCGGCGCGCGCGCCGCGCTCATGCCACCGATGGCGATCAGCGGCACCTCCCCGATCAGCCCCTTCCACTCGGTCAGCTTTTCCAGCCCCTGTTGGTGCCATTTCGTCTGCTTGAGGATCGTCGGATAGACCGGCCCCAACGCCACGTAATCGGGCGCGCAGGACATCGCGCGCTCCAGCTCGGCGCGGTCATGGGTGCTGATCCCCAGCCGCACCCCGGCACGGCGCAGCGCATCAAGGTCGGCCCCATCGAGATCCTCCTGCCCCAGATGGACAAAATCGCAGCCCTCTTCGAGCGCGATCTGCCAATGATCGTTGATGACCAGCACCGCCCCCGCTGCACGGCAGAGATCGCGCGAGATGCGGATCTGCTCGCGCAGCCGGGTCTCGTCCATGTCCTTGACGCGCAGCTGCACCAGCTTGATGCCAAGCGGCAACAACCGCGCCAGCCAGTCGCTGTGATCGAATATCGGGTAGAAACGAGCGAGCTTCATGACAGAAAGGCCTTTCCAATGATCGGTGTGGAGGGCGCCGCCATGTCGCGGGGTTCCATCGGATCGGCAGCCGCCGCCAGTTTCCCGGCGCGGATCGCCAAAGCGAAGGCCTCGGCCATCGCTGCCGGATCGCCTGCCTTGGCCACCGCCGTGTTGAGCAGCACCGCGTCAAAGCCCAGTTCCATCGCCTGCGCCGCCTGGCTCGGCAGGCCGAGCCCTGCGTCAATCACCAGCGGCACCTCCGGGAAATGCGCCCGCATCGCCCGCAACCCGAACAGGTTGTTGAGCCCCAGCCCCGAGCCAATCGGCGCGCCCCAGGGCATCAGCACTTCGCAGCCCGCCTGCAGCAGCCGCTCGGCAACCACCAGATCCTCGGTGCAATAGGGAAACACCTGAAACCCGTCCTCCGACAGGATCCGCGCCGCCTCGACCAGAGCGAAGACATCGGGCTGCAAGGTGTCCTCCTCGCCGATCACCTCAAGCTTGATCCAGGACGTGCCGAAAACCTCGCGCGCCATATGGGCGGTGGTCACCGCCTCCTTGACCGAGTGACACCCGGCAGTGTTGGGCAGCACATGCACGCCCAGATCGCGGATCAGCGACCAGAAAGGCTGACCGGCCCGGTCCTGCCCGCTCTCGCGCCTGAGCGAGACGGTCGCCACACAGGCACCGCTGCGCCGGAACGCCTCGGCCAGGATCGCCGGTGAAGGGTATTGCGCCGTGCCGAGCATGAAGCCGTTGGCCAGCTCGGTGCCATAGAAATCGCGCATCGCTCAGCCCCCCTGCATCGGGGCCAGCACCTCGACCTGATCGCCCGGTTGCAGCGCGTGATCTCCCCGCATCCCCTGCGGCACGAAACTTCCGTTGACCGCGGTCGCCACCACCGCATCGCCAAACCCCGCCTCGATCAGCAGAGCCTGCAGATCAGCGGCCCCCGTCTCGACGCTCTCGCCATTAAGCTGCAGTCGCATCCATCACCTCCGGTTGCACATTGTCGAAAATCATCTCCGCCAGCATCCGCGCGCAGGCAGGTGCCAGCAGGAAGCCGTGGCGGTACAGCCCGTTGACCCTGATCAGATCACCCGCACGGCGAATGCGCGGCAGGTTGTCGGCAAAGGCCGGACGGCTGTCGACGCCGATCTCCAGCACCTCGGCCTCGCCGAAAGCGGGGTTCAGCGCATAGGCGGCGCTGAGCAGTTCCAGCAGGGCGCGCGCGCTGACATGACGTCCGGCGGCGCCCTCGATCATCGTCGCGCCGAGCATGAAGATCCCGTCATCGCGCGGCACCACGTAAAGCGGGATGCGCGGATGCAGCAGCCGTACCGGGCGCGAAAGCGTCACGTCAGGACAGGAGAGCACCAGCATCTCTCCCTTGACGCCGCGCAGATCCGCCAGCGTGTCGCGCGCCGCGAAACCGCGACAATCGACGGTCAGCCCGCGCGCCGCATGTTCCGCCGGATCGGCCTCGCCGCGCTCGAACCGCACGCCATCGCGCGCCAACCCGTCCCGCAGCGCCCGCAATGCCAGCCGCGGCGCCAGATGCGCCTCGTCCTCGAAGAACAATCCGCGCGAAAACCGGCTTCCGAGATCCGGTTCAAGCGCGGCAATCTCCGCGCCGGACACCTCGCGAAACCCGGTCGTGCGCCGCGCAAAGCGCCGCAGATCCGCCTGATCGCGCGCCGCCGATACCACCAGCGAGCCTGCCCGACGCACCGCGCCGGTATGTTCCGCCCACCAATCCGCCGCCTCCTGCCCGAGCCGCACCACCGGCTCCTCGGCGCTCTCGCCCTCGCAGAACGGTGCCAGCATGCCCCCGGCCCACCAGGAACAGGCCTGCGGGCCGATGCCGTCGCCGCGTTCGATCAGCGTGATCTCGGCGCCCCGGTCCCGCAGGCTGCGCGCCGCCGTGAGTCCGGCCACGCCGCCGCCGATGATGGTGATCTTGCGCATCTCAGCCCCAGACCCGGTAGAAATGATGCACCGGCCCGTGCCCGGCGCCGATCTGCAGCTGATCCGCCGCATGTATCGCGCCCTGCAGATATTCATGCGCCGCGCCGACCGCCGCCTCCAGCGTCAGCCCGCGTGCAAGAAACGCCGCGGTTGCCGCGCCATAGGTGCAGCCGGTGCCATGGGTGTTCTTCGTCGCGATACGCGGTGCGCTCAGCTCCAGCGGTGCCAGACCGGGACGGATCAGCAGGTCGGTGCAGATCTCCCCCGCCGCATGACCGCCCTTGATCAGCACCGCCTTCGGCCCCAGCGCCAGCAAGGCCCGGCCCTGATCCTCCGCCTCGACAAGGTCCCGCGCCTCGCCGCAGCCCAGCAGCCGCGCCGCCTCCGGCAGGTTCGGAGTCAGCAGATCGGCCTGCGCGAACAAGAGCCCGCGCATCGCGTCGATCGCCGCCTCCTGCAACAGCACATCGCCGGATTTCGCCACCATCACCGGATCAAGCACCACCGGATGCGGATAATCGGCCAGCGCGCGCGCCACCGCCTCGATGATCGGTGCCGAAAACAACATGCCGATCTTGATCGCCCTGACGTCGAGATCCTCCAGCACCGCCGCCATCTGCGCCGCTACCATCGCTGCGGGCACCTCATGCACCGCCGTGACGGCACATGTGTTTTGCGCAGTCAACGCCGTCACCACGCTGGCGCCATAGACGCCCAGCGCCGAGAATGTCTTCAGATCGGCCTGCAGCCCGGCACCGCCGCCGCTGTCAGAGCCTGCAATGCTCAATGCTATGGGACCGCTTCCGGCCATGTCTCGCCTCCAAAATTGGTCAAGGCGATACGGCATGGGGGAGGCGTGCAAGGCGCCTGTCGGCGCATGTTTACCCGTTCCCTACGCCGGTATTGCCCGGATCAGGTTCGACGGGTCGGTGCAAGCATCTCTCAGCCCCTGAGGGCACCCCGACGGATGCGCCCTGCCTAGCCCATGTTCAAACGGGCGGCAATCCCCCGCAACTGACGCAGGGTAACTTTTTTCGCAGGTGATGGGACGGCACGGGGGCAGACTTGCAAATTATCCGACTAAATTAGTGGGTTTTGACTTGCCTTAGTCTTTTGCTCAACTTATGCCGACTCCCATTCAACCGCGAACGCGGCCCATCCGTGGCATCGACACAAGGAATTTTCACATGAAACATGCGCTGCTTCTCACGCTGGCCGGCACCGCGCTGAGCCCCCTCGCCGCCTATGCCGCCAGCCCGCAGGAGGTGCTCACCACCTATGCCGACATCGCCGAGGCGACCTATGGCGACAGCCTGCAGGCGGCGCGGAATCTGCGCGGTCATGTCGAGGCACTGATCGCCACCCCCTCGCCGCAGACCCTGCAGGCCGCACGCGCTGCCTGGATCGCCGCGCGGGTGCCCTACCAGCAATCCGAAGTCTTCCGCTTCGGCAATCCGATCGTCGATGAATGGGAGGGCAAGGTGAATGCCTGGCCGCTCGACGAGGGGCTGATCGATTACGTCGATGCCAGCTACGGCGGTGTCTCGGATGAAAACGATTATGCGGCGCTCAACGTCATCGCCAACCCGACCTTCACCCTCTCCGGCAAGGAGATCGACGCAGGCGAGATCACGCCTGAGCTGATCGCGCAGGTTCTGCACGAGGCCGACGAGGTCGAATCCAACGTCGCCAGCGGCTATCACGCCATCGAATTCCTGCTCTGGGGGCAGGATCTGAACGGCACCGAGCATGGCGCGGGCGCGCGGCCCTGGACCGATTACGCCAGCGGCGAGACTTGCAGCAACGGCAATTGCGACCGGCGCGGCGACTACCTGCTCGCCGCCACCGACCTGCTGATCACGGATCTCGAATACATGAGCGCCCAATGGGCCGAAGGCGGCGCCGCCCGTGCGCAGGTGCTGGAAGACGAGACCGCCGGGATCTCGGCGATGCTGACAGGCATGGGCAGCCTCTCCTATGGCGAGCAGGCCGGGGAGCGGATGAAGCTCGGCGTAATGCTCAACGACCCCGAGGAAGAGCACGATTGCTTCTCCGACAATACCCACAACAGCCATTACTATGACGGGCTCGGCATGCGGAACGTCTATCTCGGCGAATATGTCCGCATCGACGGCAGCGTGGTCACCGGCGCCTCGCTCTCCGACCTGGTGGCGGAGGCCGACAGCGCGGTCGATGACGCGCTGCGCCGCGATCTCGATCACACGATGCTGAAGCTCGGCCAGATCAAGTCCACCGCCGAAGCCGGGCTCTCCTACGACCAGATGCTGGCGCGCGACAATGCCGCTGGCGAGGCGCTGATCATGGGCGCGGTCGATGCGCTGGTGGCGCAGACCCGCTCGATCGAACGCGCGGTCACGGCACTCGGGGCGCAGGAGATCGGCTTCGAAGGCTCCGACAGCCTCGACAATCCCGACGCGGTGTTCCAGTAAGCCGCGCCGCACGGGGAAGCGCCGTCTTTCCCGGGCCCGAAGGGGGAGCCCTCCCTTCGATCTTTCTGACGATGCAGGCGGGACGGCGCCCGCCGAGACAGCGGGACATCGCGCGGATGAGATGCACCACCCTTGCCTTCCTGACCCTGTGTCTGGCCCAGCCGGGCGCGGCAGATCTCTCGACGTTGAGCCAGCCGCATCTCGACATCACCCCGCGCAGCGCTGCCGAACGGGAGCGGATCGCCGGAGTTACCGCGCTGACGCAGGATTTTTCGCAGGCCGAGAAATTCGAATCCCGCCCCGGCGGTGCCGCCTCGGTTCGTGCCATTAATACGCCCGACGCCTTTTCGCAGCCCTCGGGCAATATCTCCTTCGCGCGCGAACTCGATTTCAAGCTCGGCAACGCGCTTTTTCGCAAGCTCTGGGTCTCCTCCCCCGCCTCGACCCTGGCCTCGGACGGGCTCGGCCCGCTCTATAACGCCCGCTCCTGCCAGCGCTGTCACCTCAAGGACGGGCGCGGCCATCCGCCCGAGGGGCCGCAGGACAGCGCCGTTTCGATGTTCCTGCGGATCTCCGTTCCCGCGACGCCGGAGGAACCGATGAGCGAGATCGAGGCCTTCCTGCTCTCCGTCGGCGAGGAAACCCCGCGCAGCCGCCCCGATCCGGTCTATGGCGGGCAACTGCAGGATTTCGCCGTGCAGGGCCAGAAGGCCGAATACCGGCTGGAAGTCAGCTACGAGGAGGTCGAGGTCGCGCTCTCCGACGGCGAGACAGCCCGACTGCGCCGCCCGACCTATGCCGCCGCCGATCTCGGCTATGGCCCGCTCGCGCATGACGCCATGCTCTCGCCGCGCATCGCGCCGCAGATGATCGGCCTCGGCCTGCTCGAGGCGATCCCGGCGGCCGATATCCTCGCCGGGGCCGACCCCGAGGACCGCGACAATGACGGTATCTCCGGGCGCGCGCAGGTGGTCTGGTCCTTCGAACACGACCGCCCGATGCTGGGCCGGTTCGGCTGGAAGGCCGGGGCGCCGAGCATCCGCGAGCAATCGGCCAGCGCCTTTGCCGGGGACATCGGAATCTCCTCCCCGATCTTCGACGCGCCCTGGGGCGATTGCACCGAGGCGCAGGCAGGCTGCATCGCCGGGCCGCATGGCGACGGCGACAGCCGCGTGCAGGAGATCGACGCCGAAGGGCTCGATCTGGTCACCTTCTATTCGCGCAACCTTGCTGTGCCAATGCGCCGCGATGTCGGCGATCCGCAGGTGCTGCGCGGCAAGCGGGTCTTCTACGACAGCGGCTGTCCCGCCTGTCACCGGCCGAAATTCGTTACAGACCGGCTTGACGACCAGCCCGAGCAAAGTTTTCAATTGATCTGGCCACATAGCGACCTTTTGTTGCATGATATGGGCGAAGGGCTGGCCGACCAGCGTCCCGAGGGGCGCGCCAATGGCAGGGAATGGCGGACCGCGCCGCTATGGGGAATTGGAATGACGCAGACCGTGAGCAAGATCGCGACCTATCTGCATGACGGGCGGGCCCGCAGCCTGCTCGAAGCCGTGCTCTGGCACGGCGGCGAGGGCGCGGCGGCGCGGGACCGCGTGATCAAGATGCCCAAGGCCGACCGGGCCGCCCTGATCCGCTACCTGGAATCCCTATGAGACATGTCGCGAAGCTCCTTGCCGCGGCGCTGCTGCTGACCGGCCCGGCGCGCGCCGATGTGTCCACCCTCATCGACCGGCAGATCCTGCCCGGATATGCGGCCTTTGCCGAGGAAACCCACGTGCTCGCGCAAACCGCCGTCGCCGATTGCAGCCGCCGCTCGCTGCGTCCGAGCTGGAATGCCACCTTCGACGCCTGGCTGCGGGTGAGCCATCTCAATTTCGGCCCGGTCGCCGAACAGGGCCGCAGCGTGATCGTCGCCTTCTGGCCCGACAGCCGCGGCGCCACCCCGGCGACGCTGGCGCGGCTGATCGCGGATGCCGATCCGATCATCGAAAGCGCGGCAGGCACCGCGCAGATCTCGGTCGCGGCGCGCGGGCTCTTTGCGCTGGAATACCTGCTCTACGATCCGCGGTTCACCGAAGGAGGGCAATATACCTGCGACCTGATCCGCGCCCTCACCTCTGACCTTGCCGATGTGGCCGAACATATCGACACCGCCTGGCAGAAGGAATTCGCCGAGACCCTGCGCTCCGCCGGGGCGGCGGGCAACAGCACCTA
This sequence comes from Sulfitobacter aestuarii, assembly GCF_042685005.1. Taxonomy (NCBI): domain Bacteria; kingdom Pseudomonadati; phylum Pseudomonadota; class Alphaproteobacteria; order Rhodobacterales; family Roseobacteraceae; genus Sulfitobacter; species Sulfitobacter aestuarii. The sequence continues at coordinate 363,263 of NZ_JBHUMP010000003.1, forward strand.
TCTGACACCGCGCGAAGCGCAGCAGGCGCTGTTCACGGCGCTGGTCACCGGGCTCGAATTCAACGCCGACCAGCGGCTCGGCCGCCCGATGGGCAGTTTCGAACGGCCGCGCCCGAAACGGGCCGAGGCCTGGCGCTCGGCGCGCTCCTTGCGCAATGTCACCCTGTCGCTGGCGGCGCTGCGCGATCTCGCGGCGGGCCTGCTCGACGCCCCGACCCCGGCAACCGACGCCGCCTTCGAACGCGCGATCCGGCTGGTCGCGGCGCTCGAGGATCCGACCTTCGCCGAGGTGGCGACGCCGCAGGGCCGGGTCCGGGTCGAGGCGCTGCAACAGGCGATCCACGGCGCCCGCGACGCGGTGCTCGAGGAGATCGGCCCCGAGCTCGGCGTCAGCGCCGGTTTCAATGCCGCGGACGGAGACTGAGATGACGACACGACGCGCCTTCCTCTCCACGATGCTCGCCGCGGGGCTGGCGCCGCGGCTCGGCTGGGCCGATGTCGGCTGTCCCGATTTCCTCGCCGCCGCCCGGCTTGCCGACGGCAGCCACGCGCTCTTCGGCATGGGCGCCGATGGCAGCGAGCGTTTTGCCATTCCCCTGCCCGGCCGCGGCCATGCCGCCGCCGCCCATCCGACCCGGCCCGAAGCGGTCGCCTTCGCCCGCCGCCCCGGCAGTTTCGCCCTGATCTCCGATTGCGCCAGCGGCACGCTGCTGCAGAGTCTGCAAGCGCCTGCGGGGCGGCATTTCTACGGCCACGGCTGCTTTTCCGGCGACGGTGCGCTGCTGTTCACCACCGAGAACGATTTTGAACATGGCACCGGGCGCATCGGCATCTGGGCGCGGGAAGAGAATTACCGCCGCATCGGCGAGTTTTCCTCCGGCGGCATCGGCCCGCATGACATCCTGCGCCTGCCCGGGCAGGACGTGCTGGTGGTGGCCAACGGCGGCATCCGCACCCATCCCGACCACGGGCGCGAGAAACTCAACCTTGACGAGATGTCCCCGTCGCTGACCTATCTAACGCCCTCCGGCGCTCTGCTCGACAGGGTGATGCTGCCCGACGACCTGCGGCAGAATTCGATCCGCCATCTGGCGGCGCGGGAAGACGGGCTGGTAGCCTTCGCGATGCAATGGCAGGGCGAACCGGGCCTGCCACTGCCCCTGCTCGGCCTGCACCGGCGCGGCGGGTCCCTGCGGCTCGGCAGCGCGCCCGAACCCGAGCAGATTGCCATGGCGGGCTATGTCGGCAGCATCGCCTTCAACGGCAGTGCCGGGCGCATCGCGCTGACCTCGCCGCGCGGCGGGCGGGCGCATCTGTTTGACGATGACGGCGACTTCCTCGGCGCGATGCGGCGGCCCGATATCTGCGGCATCGGCGCGACACGGGACGGTTTCGTCGCCACGGACGGGCTCGGCGGCATATCGATCCTCGGCGCGCATCTGATGCCGCAGGCCGCCCTGCCCCGCGCCTGGGACAACCACCTCGTCACCATCTGAACCGGGCGACCGGCCCCGGCCGCCGCTCAGACCTGGTGCTGCCCGCGCACGTAATCCATCACCGCCTCGCGCACCGACATGTCACCACGATCGCGCGCCGCATGAATCACCGCGCGCACCTCGCCGAGATCGCAGCGCCGCAGCAGGCTCTTGACCGGCCCGATGGAGGCGGGACGCATCGACAGGTTGCGAAACCCGATCGCCGCGAAACACAGCGCCTCGACCGGCCGCCCGGCATCCTCGCCACAGAAGGACAGCTGGGTATCGGTCTCGTTGCAGCGCGCCACGATGTTTTCCAGAAAGGTCAGGAAAGAGACGTTGAGCGTGTCATAGCGCCGCCGCACCAGCTCGTTCTCGCGATCCGCGGCGAAGAAGAACTGCTTGAGATCATTGCCCCCGATCGACAGGAACTCGACCTCCTCGAAGAACCGGCGCGGCGCGAAGGCCAGGCTCGGCGTCTCGAGCATGGCGCCGATCTCGATCTTGCTCGGCAACACATGGCCCAGCCGCGCCTCGCGTGCCAGCGTCTTGTCGACCTCGGCCCGCGCGGCGCGGTATTCCTCGAACTGCGCCACGAAGGGGAACATCACCGTCAGGGGACGTCCGTTCGCGGCGCGCATCAGCGCCTGCAGCTGCATCCGCATGACCCCGGGCTTGTCGAGCCCGACCCGGATCGCCCGCCAGCCGAGCGCCGGGTTGGGCTCGTCATTGGCCTTCATATAGGGCAGCACCTTGTCCGAGCCGATGTCGAGCGTGCGGAACACCACCCGCTTGCCATGCGCCGCGTCGAGCACCCGTGCATAGAGCGCCGCGAGCTCGGTGCGCTTGGGCATTTGGTTGCGCACCAGGAATTGCAGCTCGGTACGGAACAACCCCACCCCCTCGGCACCGGAACTGGTCAGCGAGGGCAGATCAGCCATCAACCCGGCGTTCATATGCATCCCGATCCGCGTGCCGCAGCGGGTCAGCGCCGGCTTGTCGCGGATCGAGGAATAACGCTCCTGCGCCGCGGCCTGCATGGCGATCTTGTCGCGAAAGGCGGTGGCGACCGTGTCATCGGGGCGCAGATGCACCACACCCTGCTCGCCATCGACCATGATGTGATCGCCGTTGAGCGCGTCATTGGTGATCGCATCGGCATGGACAATCAGCGGGATCGCCAGGGCCCGCGCCACGATCGCCGCATGGCTGCCGACCGAACCGCCCTCGAGCACGATGCCGCGCAGCAGCCGCCCGTAATCGAGCAGCTCCGCCGGGCCGATGTTGCGCGCCACCAGGATCGGATCGGCGGGCATCTCCGCCCCGGTATCGAGCCCCTGCCCGGTCAGGATCCGCAACAGCCGGTTGGACAGGTCGTCGAGATCCGAAAGCCGCTCGCGCAGATAGGCATCCGAGACCTGGCCCATCCGGGCCCGCGCCATGGATTGCTCCTTCTCCACCGCCGCCTCGGCGCTCAGCCCGCTCTGGATGTCCTCGATCATCCGCCGCATCCAGCCCTTGGAATTGGCGAACATCCGATAGGCTTCCAGAACCTGCTGCTGTTCCTTGTCGGCGGTCATGTTCAGAAGCTGATCGACGCTGACGCGCAGCTGGTCGACCGCCTCCTGCAACCGCTCGGTCTCCCGTTCGGGATCATCCGCGATCGGATTGGAGACGACGACCCGCGGCTCGTGGAGCCAGACATGGCCCTCGGCCACGCCTTCCTGTGCAACGGTGCCGCGCACCATCACCGGCTGGCTGTGACGGGCCGACATCGCCGCGCCCTCGCCGACAAAGACGCCGAGCTCGGCCATCTCGGCAAGCACCATGGCCACCACTTCCAGCGCATAGATCTCGTCGGCCGAAAATTCCCGCGCCGTCCTGGATTGCACCACCAGCACGCCGAGTGTCTCGCCAAGCCGCTGCACCGGCACGCCGAGGAAGCTCGAGAAGATCTCCTCGCCGGTCTCGGGCATGAAGCGGAACCCCGGCGCCTGGGGCGCATCGGGCGTGTTGATCACCTGCCGCCGCCGCGCCACCCGCCCGACAAGACCCTCGCCGAGCTTCATCCGCGTCTCGTGCACCGCCGCCTTGTTCAACCCTTCGGTGGCGCAGAGCTCGAGCGTGTCCGCGTCGCGAAACAGGTAGATCGAGCAGACTTCGCAGCCCATCGAGGTGGCGATCAGATGGGTGATCCGGTCGAGCCGCGCCTGCCCGGCGACATCCTGCGCCATCGCATCGCGCAGACGGCCCAGGAGTTTGCGGCTTTCGGTCTCAAAACGCTCGGCCATGCAGGCGTGTCCCATCTCGTGCTGTGAAGCCCGGTTTTACCGCACTCGCGTTCAGATAGAAACGCTTTTTCCCCGGTCGCCCGTCACGCGCCGGTTCCGCCCCCGCCCGCGGCGCGCGAAATATGCGGCGCCGTCGCGATGGACAGCGCCCTGCCCGCTCAGGCGGCCTTGTCCAGTTCAAAGGCATCATGCAATGCCTGAACCGCGAGTTCCATGTATTTCCGATCCACCAGCACCGAGATCTTGATCTCCGAGGTGGTGATGACCTGAATGTTGATGCCTTCCTTGGAGAGCACCTGGAACATCTTGGCCGCGACGCCGGTGTGGCTGCGCATGCCGATGCCGACGACGCTGATCTTGGCGACATCGGTGTCGGCCTTGAGCTCGTGATAATTGATTACCTTGTCGGCCCCGGCCTTCTCGATCGCCTTCTTGGCGCGGGCCACCTGATCGACCGGGCAGGACCAGGTCATGTCGGTGCGCCCCTCCTCGGAGATGTTCTGCACGATCATGTCGACATTCACCCCGCCCTCGCTGAGCGCGGTGAAGATGCTGGCGGCGATCCCGGGCCGGTCGGCCACCGAGAGCAGCGTCATCTTCGCCTCATCGCGGCTGAACGCCACGCCTGCAACCACATTGCTTTCCATGATTTCCTCCTCGTCGCAGACCAATGTCCCGGCGCTGTCAGATGGTTCCTCGAAACTGCTCAACACCCGCAGCTTGACCTTGTTGCGCATCGCCAGCTCGACCGACCGGGTCTGCAACACCTTGGCCCCGAGCGAGGCCAGCTCGAGCATCTCCTCGAAGGCGATCCGGTCGAGCTTGCGTGCCTTGCTGCAAATGCGCGGATCGGTGGTATAGACCCCGTCCACATCGGTATAGATATCGCAACGCTCGGCGCCGAAAGCGGCAGCGAAGGCCACGGCGGTCGTATCGCTGCCGCCGCGCCCGAGCGTGGTGATCCGCCCCTCGGGGCTGATGCCCTGGAAGCCGGCGATCACGGCGACCCGCATGCCCTGTTCGAAACGCCCGTTGATATTGTCGGTCGGAATTGCCTCGATCCGTGCGGAGGAATGGCTCGACGTGGTCTGCACCGGCACCTGCCAGCCCTGCCAGCTGCGCGCCGGGACATCCATCTCCTGCAGGGTCAGCGCCATCAGCCCGGCGGTAACATTCTCGCCGCTCGACACGACCGCATCGTATTCGCGCGCATCATACATCGGCGAGGTCTCCCCGACCCAGCCGACCAGCTCGTTGGTCTTGCCCGACATTGCCGAGACAATGACGATCACGTCATAGCCCTTGGCCACTTCGACGCCGACCCGCTTGGCCGCGCGGCGGATCCGGTCCAACGTGGCCACCGATGTGCCACCAAATTTCATCACCAGAACGGGCATCGCATCCCTCGCCTATCAATCCAGCCGCGGTTTACGCGCAAGCCCCGCCATTCGCAAGACCGCCCCGCCTCTTCTGACCCGAAATACCTCGGGGTCCGGGGCAGCGCCCCGGCGGGTGGCGGCGGGCGCGAGCTCAGCTCAGCTTGCGCCGCGGCGCGAAGGGCAGCGGCAGCAGTGACACGCCATCCTCCAGCAGCGCCCGGGCCTCGTCGGGCCGCGCCTCGCCATAGATCGCGCGCTCGGGCTGCTCGCCGAGATGCATGGAACGCGCCTGCCGGGAAAAATCGCGGCCGACGTAATCGGCATTTGCCTCGACCCTGCGGCGCAGTTCCGCCAACGCCTTGCCGAGCGCCGCCTCGGGACCGCCTCGCAGCGGGGCCGATGCCGATGCCGGTGTCGGCGCGCCGCCCGGTTCCGGGGCTTTCGGCGCCACGGTCGCGCTCGCCAGCCGCGGTGCCATCACCGCCTTGTGCACATCGCGCGATCCGCAGGTGGCGCAGCTGATATGCCCTGCCGCCCTCAGGCTCTCGAAATCGCCCGAGGAGCGGAACCAGCTGTCAAAACCATGGCCCTGGTCGCATTTCAGATCGTAGCGGATCATCGCCCTGTCATTTCCCGTCAAACGTTACCGATACCTTGTCTCTCCAGATGAGACGGATCGCCCCCGGGGTCAAGCTGTCGGCGTCCCGCCCGGGCGTGGTTCGAAGCCGGCGATCAGCCGCGCAAGCTCGGCCTGGCCGACCATCCGCGCCGCCTTCTTCCGCGACACCCAGATCCGGCGGCGCTGGCCGCTCTCCGGGTATTGCCGCGCCAGGGACGCGACCTTCACCGGATAGAGCATCGCGGCACAGGCCAGGTCTTCGCTGCCGGGCTGGCCCTTGCGGTAGGAATAGACCCCGAGACAGGATTCTTCCGCCCGCCCGCGCACCCCGGCCTCTTCCCAGGCCTCCTGCAAGGCAGAGGCCGCCGGGGTCTTGTCCGGCATCGGCCAGCCTTTCGGCACGATCCAGCGCTTGGCCCGGCGCGAGGTGACCAGCAGGATCTGCACCTTGCCACGGCGCATCCGGTAGCACAAAGCGGCAAACTGGATGCGCACCTCGCGCTTGCGCGCGCCGAGCAGCGACAGGGGCAATTGCTGGATCATTCTGGCCTGTTGCGGGGGTGGATCCCCCTGTTGGCAGGAATCCTAGCCGCTTGCGGGGGCTGACGCCAGATGCGAATTGCGCGGATTTGAGCGGGGATCGGGTGGCTTTGCCCCCAGGCGCCTGCGCCGCCTTCCCCCAAGGTATTTGCGCTCAGGAGAAGGGAGGGCGAGACGCTCAGGCCGGGGGCCGGCTCATCTTGCGGCGCAGCTTCTCGAGCAGCCGGTCCTGGGGGATATCGGCCTCGATGGCGAGCCGACGCAGCCCGAAATGCACATGCGCCATGTCCTGGTAATAGCTGGTATAGGCGTAGTTGGTGGCCGCCCCGGCGACGGCACCGAATACCGGCACGGCCTGGGCGGCGAGTTTCTGGCCCAGCACCAGCGCGAGTTTCGGTGCGACCTTGGCCACCACCGCCTGCATCGCCCGGCCCGAGAGCGCGAAACGCGCCGAGAGGAAGCCGAGGTCGGCGCCGTCATCGCCCGACAGCGGCCCGGCGGCGGAAAACACCTGGATACAGTCGAACTGCACGTTCTCGGCCTCGGGGTCGAAGCCGTGTTCGACCGCGACACCCTCGATCACCCGCAGCAACAGCGTCGTGGTGACCGGCAGTTCGGCCAGCGCCGAGGGCAGCCCCCCGGCCCCGCCGGCCGCGCCCATGGCGGTGCTGACCGCCTGGTTGAGCCAGGATTTCTGGTCCGGCAGCAGGCTGCGCGAGGAATGGGCGGCTTTCATCGCCTGGTTCAGCGCCTTGACCGTCGCGCCTTCGAGATTGCGGCGCACCACGTCGGGCAGGTTGTCGATAAGATTGTCGGCCCGGCTGCCGATGAGGTTCAGCAGGTTGATCCCCAGACCGCCTGCCTCGCGATAGCGTTTGGCGATCTCGTCGAGCCTGGTCTCGACATCGACGGGGGCGGGATTTCTGGTCTCGATCTGCATGTTCTGCCCTTCGGTTTCCCCCAATGTGGGCGGTCGGCGCGTCATGTCAATCTTTCCAGCGTCGCACCTGCCCGGAGATCCCGTCCCAGGCGCCGGGGCGCAGCGCGCGGCCGAGCACGCGGTCGGGGTTGGTCGGGGGGGGCATGACGACGTCGCTGAGCAGGCTGAAGCCGAAACGGCTGTAATAGGGCGCATCGCCGACCAGCATGACGCGCTGCCAGCCCAGCGGCGCGGCGCGTTCCAGCGACGTTTCGATCAGCGCCCGGCCGAGCCCCTCGCCCTGCCGCGTCGGGTGCACCGCGACTGGGCCGAGCAGCAGCGCCTCCACCGCGCCGATGCGCACCGGCCAGTAGCGGATCGCGCCCGCGAGGATATGATCCGCGTCCCGCGCCACATGGCTCAGCCCGGCGACCGGCGCCACGCCCTCGCGCAGCCGATAGGAGGACAGCGCCGTGCGCCCGGGCGCGAAACAGGTATCAAAGAGCGCCTCGACCTCCCAGTGATCTGCCGGGATTTCGGGTGTGAATTGGTACAAGGCGCGGCTCCTGGCCTCGGGGATTATCGCTGGCCATGCCCCTATCATGGCGCTAGCCATGTCTGCAAACCACAAGGAGATTGTCCATGTTCTACCGCCCCGCCGACGGCCACAGATTGCCGCACAACCCGTTCAACGCCATCGTCACGCCGCGCCCGATCGGCTGGATTTCGAGCCGCGATGCGCAGGGACGCGACAATCTCGGGCCCTATTCCTTTTTTAACGGCGTCGCCTATTCCCCGCCGCAGGTGATGTTCGCCTCGACCGGCAGCAAGGCGGATGTGGACGGCACCAAGGATTCGGTCGCCAATATCCGTGCGAGCGGCGAATTCTGCGTCAATATCGTGGAATATGCGGCGCGGGATGCGATGAACGCCTCGTCGGCGTCGCTGCCCCACGGGGTCGATGAATTTGCCCATGCCGGGATCGAGAAAGCGGCTTGTGATGTAATCGACTGTGCACGGGTGGCGAATGCCCCGGCGGCGCTGGAATGCCGGATGACCCAGATCGTGCGGATCGAGGGGGCGGCGAATTTCGTGGTGTTCGGCGAGGTCGTCGGCGTGCATCTGCGCGATGATTGCCTGGTCGGGGGGCGGTTTGACATCACCCGCTATGCGCCCTTGTCGCGGCTTGGCTATCGCGATTACACGGCAGTGCGCGAAGTCTTCGAGATGATCCGCCCGGATGATTGAGACCTGACCATCAAGACCGGGATCAGCCCCGGTTTACCGGTTCCCCACGGGGAACCGGTATCGGTTTATTTTACTTTATTAACAATATCTTAACATAAGATAAGGCAGGTATTTCAACGACTTCAGTGACCGCCGAGGATGCCGGTGCGGACCTGATAATTGACCGCCAGCTCGTATTCGGGGTCATCGTCGCTGTCGACCATCAGGTGTCCGGCCTTGGTCAGCAGCCGGTGACAGTCGCGGCTCAGGTGGCGCAGTTGCAGCCGTTTGCCCGCCGCCTCGTATTTGCCCGCCATGGCCTCGATCGCCTGCAGCGCCGATTGATCGACAACGCGGCTGTCAGCGAAATCGACGATCACCTCCGCGGGGTCGTTTTCCACATCGAAAAGCTCGGCGAAACCGTCGCTCGAACCGAAGAACAGCGGTCCCTGAATCTGGTAGACCTTGGCGCCTTCGGGCGTGGTGTCGGTCTTGGCGTGGATCCGGCGGGCGTTGTTCCAGGCATAGGCCAGTGCCGAGACGATGACCCCGACCACCACCGCGACGGCGAGGTCTTCCATCACCGTGACCACGGTGACCAGCAGGATCACGAAAGCATCCATCAGCGGCACCTTGCGCAGGATGGTCAGCGAGTTCCACGCGAAGGTGCCGATCACCACCATGAACATCACCCCGACCAGCGCCGCCAGCGGGATAAGCTCGATCACCGAAGAGCCGACGAGGATGAAGAGCAGCAGGAACACCGCTGCCGCAATCCCGGCGACGCGCGTGCGGCCGCCCGATTTGACGTTGATCATCGACTGGCCGATCATCGCACAGCCGCCCATGCCGCCGAAGAAACCGGTGACGGTGTTGGCGACGCCCTGCGCGATGCATTCCTGGCTGGCGCCGCCGCGCGTGTTGGTCATGTCGCTGACCAGGTTCAGGGTCAGCAGCGATTCGATCAGCCCGATGGCGGCGAGGATCACCGCATAGGGCAGGATGATCTGCAGGGTTTCCCAGTTGAGCGGCACCATCGGGATATGCAGGCTCGGCAGGCCGCCCTTGATCGAGGCGAGGTCGCCGACGCGCGGCACATCGATGCCGAAGCCGATGACCACCGCCGCGACGATGCCGATCCCGGCCAGCGGTGCGGGGATGAAGCGGGTGACCTTGGGCATGATCCAGATGATCGCCATGGTCGCCGCCACCAGTGCCAGCATCAGGTAGAGCGGCGTGCCCGAGAGCCATTCGCCGCCGCCCATGCCATGGCCGGTGTCGACCATGGTGCCGGGCACCTTGAACTGGCTCATCTGGGCGAGGAAGATCACGATGGCGAGGCCGTTGACGAAGCCCAGCATCACCGGATGCGGTACCAGCCGGATGAACTTGCCCCATTGCATGACGCCCGCGAAGATCTGCAACAGCCCCATCAGCACCACGGTGGCAAACAGATATTCGACCCCGTGCTGCGCGACCAGCGCGACCATGACCACCGCCAGCGCGCCGGTGGCCCCGGAGATCATGCCCGGCCGTCCGCCGATCAGCGCGGTGATCAACCCGACGAGAAACGCCGCATAGAGGCCGACCAGCGGATGCACCCCGGCGACGAAGGCGAAGGCCACGGCCTCGGGGACCAGCGCCAGCGCCACGGTGAGGCCCGACAGCAGCTCGATGCGCAGGCGCGCGGGCGAAAAACCCTCGCCGGGCATCCAGCGCAGATCGGTCACGTCGAGATTCTTGGTAAAGCTGTGCAGCGTTGCGCGTGGCATGAGGCCATCCTGTCTGGTCGGAATACGGGAAAGACACCCCCGCGGCGGCCGGGGCGTGTATTGCTGCGCTGCCTAGAGGGTTTTGCCGCAAAAGAAAACCCTCGCGGGGGTGCCGGGTGCTGGTTGTCATCGCGCTGCATTCGCGGCAAGACTGCGGCGAAACCTGAAGGAGAGTGCCATGACTGCCAGCAAGATCGCCGTGATTGGTGGCTCCGGCATCTATGAGATCGACGGGCTGGAAGATGCGGTCTGGACCGAGGTCGAGACGCCCTGGGGGGCACCATCGGACGCGATCCTGACCGGGCGGCTCGGCGGGGTCGAGATGGCCTTCCTGCCCCGGCACGGGCGCGGGCATGTGCATGCCCCGGCGGACGTGCCCTATCGCGCCAATATCGACGCGCTGAAGCGGATCGGGTGCAGCGACGTGATCAGCGTTTCGGCCTGCGGCTCGTTCCGCGAGGAGATGGCGCCGGGGGATTTCGTCATCGTCGATCAGTTCATCGACCGGACCATCGCCCGCGAGAAGAGCTTCTTCGGCTCCGGCTGCGTCGGTCATGTGAGCATCGCGGAGCCGACCTGCGCGCGGCTCGGCGATGCCTGCGAGGCGGCGGCGCGGGATGCCGGGATCCGTCTGCATCGCGGCGGCACCTATCTGGCGATGGAGGGGCCGCAGTTTTCGACGCTGGCGGAATCGCGGATGTATCGCGAGGCCTGGGGTGCGGATGTGATCGGCATGACCAACATGCCCGAGGCCAAGCTCGCGCGGGAAGCCGAGCTTTGCTATGCCTCGGTGGCGATGATCACCGATTACGACAGCTGGCATCCCGAGCATGGCGAGGTCGATGTGAGCGAGATCATCCGGATCCTGACGGGCAATGCCGACAAGGGCCGCGAGATGGTGCGCGGGCTGCCCGGGTTGCTGGGCGGCGAACGCGCGGCTTGCGGGCATGGCTGTGACCGCGCATTGGAACATGCGATCCTGACCCGTCCCGAGGCGCGTGATCCGGCGCTGGTGGCCCGGCTTGACGCCGTGGCGGGGCGGGTTCTGGGGTGAGCGGATCGCGGTGGCGGTGCATGGCGTGGCCGGCGGCGTGCTGTGAGTATTTTTCGCATGAAGAGGCGGGGCCGTGGGTTCTTGCAGGAAGGGTGACGGGGCTGTGAAACAGGTTCAGGATTATATCCGCACGATTGTCGATTTCCCCCATGAGGGGATCATGTTTCGCGATGTGACGACGCTGTTTGCCGATCCGCGCGGGTTTCGCATGGCGATCGATCAGGTGCTGCATCCCTATGCCGGGATCGATATCGACAAGGTGGCCGGGCTCGAGGCACGCGGGTTCATCATCGGCGGGGCGATCGCGCATCAGCTGTCGGTCGGTTTCGTGCCGGTGCGCAAGAAGGGCAAGCTGCCGGGGCGCACGATCAGCCAGGAATACAAGCTCGAATATGGCGAGGCGATCGTGGAGATCCACGAGGATGCGATCAAGCCCGGCGAGAAGGTCTTGCTGGTCGATGACCTGCTGGCCACCGGCGGCACCGCGGAGGCCGGGATCAAGTTGATCGAGCGGCTCGGCGGCGAGGTCGTTTCGACCGCCTTCATCATCGACCTGCCGGATCTGGGCGGGCGGCGTCGGCTTGAGGCTTTGGGCAAGGAAGTGCTGGCGCTGTGCAGCTTCGAGGGTGGCTGAGGTTCAGCCGCGCAGCACCGCGCCGGGGTTCATGATGCCCTGCGGGTCGAGTGCGGCCTTGATCGCCCGCATGGCCGAGAGTTTGGCCGGGTCGCCGTAACGTTCGAGATCGCCGGTCTTGAGGCGGCCGACGCCGTGTTCGGCGCTGAAGGAGCCGCCCATCTCCTGCACCAGATCATGCACCGCGCGTTTGATCGTGGCCCCGAGGCCGGGATAGGCGTCGCGGGAGCGGCCCTGCGGCGGGAAGACGTTGTAATGCAGGTTGCCGTCGCCGAGATGCCCGAAGCAGTTGATACGGAAATCGCCAAGGGCTGCGATGCGGCCCGGGGCGGCGGCGATGAAATCAGGGATGGCGCCGAGTGGCAGCGAGATGTCGTGGCTGGAGATCGAGCCGATCAGGCGGTTGGCTTCGGGGATCATTTCGCGCAGGTGCCAGAAATCCTGTGCCTGCTGGCTGTTTTGGGCGATCAGCCCGTCGCTGAGCAGATCGGCGCCGAGCGCTGTCGCGAAGAGCTGTTCGAGCGCGGCTGAAGGGTCGATGCCGCCGCTGGTACCGAGCTCGATCAACACGCTCCATTCGGGGGGCGCGGGGAAGGGCTGGCGGATGTCGGGCAGCACCTCGGAGAGGAAGTCGAGCCCCTGGCGGTGGATCAGCTCGAAGGCGCTGACCATCTCGCCGAATTGGGTGCGGGCCAGCGACAGCAGCTTCAGCGCGGCCTGCGGGCTTTCGACCACCAGCAGCGCGGTGCCGCTGGCGGCGGGTTGCGGATAGAGTTTGAGCGCCGCGGCGGTGATCACGCCGAGCGTGCCTTCGGCGCCGATCAGCAGGTGGCGCAGGTCATAGCCGGTGTTGTTCTTGCGCAGTCTTGTCAGCCCTTGCCAGATCTGGCCGTCGGGCAGCACCGCTTCGAGGCCGAGGCAGAGGTCACGGGCATTGCCGTAGCGCAGCACGCCGGTGCCGCCGGCATTGGTGGCGAGGTTGCCGCCGATCCGCGCCGAGCCTTCCGCCGCCAGCGACAGCGGGAACAGCCGGTCGGCCCCGGCGGCGGCGTTCTGCACATCGGCGAGGATGGCGCCTGCTTCGGCGACCAGCACGTTTTCCTCGGGGTAGATCGCGCGGATCGCGTTCATGCGTTCCAGCGACAGGATCAGCGGTGCCGGACCCTCGGGCAGCACCTGCCCGCCGACCAGCCCGGTGCCGCCGCCATAGGGGATTATCGCAACCCGGTGCCGGGCGGCGGCGCGGATCAGCGTGGCGACCTGTTCGGTGTCGTGCGGCAGGGCGAGCAGACCGCCCTGCCCGACATAGCGGCCGCGCGGCTCTTCGAGGTAGCGCGGTGCTAGGGGGCGCAGGATATCTTCGGGCAGCCCGGCACGCAGGATCGCTTCGAAAGATGCATCGGCGGGGTTCAGGGGCATGATGTCTCTCTATCGGCGGGTTCGGCGCATGATCGCGGCGCACCGGGCCGGATGCAAGCCCGGTTCAGCCCGCCCCGGTGCGCCCGCGGCGGTCGCCGCGCAGGGCGGCATAGAGCACATGGGTGCGCCAGCGGCCGTCGATCTGCAGATAGCTCTGGGCCACGCCTTCGTATTTGAAGCCGCATTTCTCCAGCAGCCCGCGCGAGGCGGTGTTTTCGGGCAGGCAGGCGGCCTCGATGCGGCTGAGGTCGAGGCGGGTGAAGGCGTGGTGCACCGTGGCCTCGATGGCCTCGCGCATGTAGCCGCGCCGGGCGAATTGCTCGCCGGTCCAATAGCCGAGCGTTCCGGCCTGCGCCGGGCCGCGTCGGATGTTGTCAAGCGTGATGGCGCCGAGCAGCGCCGCATCGCGGCGGCGGATCAGGAACAGCGGCAGCGCGGTGCCGGAGGTGACCGAGCGCTGCGCCCAATAGACCCGGTTGCTGAAGGATTTGCGCGACAGGTGGTCGGCGGCCCAGGCGGGCTCCCAGGGGGTCAGGAAGTCCGCCGAGCTGACCCGCAGCGCCGTCCAGTCGCGGAAATCGGAATGGACCGGCGGGCGCAGGGTCAGCCGCTCGGTCTCGATGGTGAGTTTGCGGCGCAGCAGCGGCATCAGGCGGCGCGGCGCTCCTGCAGTTCGGCAAGGCTCGGGGCGGCATCGACCGGGCCGTAGAGCGCCAGCGCGGCGGGCGCGGCAAGGGCCATGGTCTCGGCGAAGTCGCGCACGTCGCCGGTGGTGACCGCGTCGATCTTGGCGACGGTCTCTTCCAGCGGCGGCACGCGGTCCCAGATCTGCACCAGACGGGCCAGACGTTCGGCGCGGTTGGACGGGCTTTCGAGCCCCATCAGCAGCCCGGCCTTCATCTGCGCGCGCGCCCGGGCCACCTCGGCGGGGGACATGTCATCGGCGGCGCGTTTCATCTCCTCGATGGTGAGATAGGCCAGTTCCGGCAGCTGCTCGGCGCTGGTGCCGGCATAGATCGTCATCATCCCGGTATCGGCATAGGCACCGGCCTGGGCGAAGATCGTGTAGCACAGGCCGCGGTTTTCGCGGATCTCCTGAAACAGCCGCGAGGACATGCCGCCGCCAAGCGCGGAGGCGTAGATCTGCGCGATGTAGATGTCATCGCCGCGATAGCCCGGGCTTTCGAGGCCGAGCGCGAAATGGGCCTGTTCCAGCGGCTTGATCTGGCGGATCTCGCCGCCCTGGAACCGCGCGGGATCCATGGTGAACAGGGGCTTGGCGGGCATGTCGCCGAACAATTTCTCGGCCAGCTTGACGATCTCGTCGTGATCGACGGCACCGGCGGCGGAGAGGATCATCTGTTCGGGGCCGTAGTGATCGGCGATGAAATGCAGCAGGTCCTCGCGCGAGAAGGCGGAGACCCGCTCAGCCGGGCCGAGGATGCTGCGCCCGATCGGCTGGTCGGGATAGGCCTCTTCCTGAAGCCAGTCGAAGATCACGTCATCGGGTGTGTCGAGCGCCTGGCCGATCTCCTGCAGGATCACCCCGCGTTCGGTTTCGATCTCGCCTTCGTCGAGCACCGGGTTGCGCAGGATGTCGGCGATCACGTCGAGCCCGAGGGGCACGTCATTTTCGAGCACCCGCACGTAATAGGCGGTGACTTCGCGCGATGTATAGGCGTTGATATAGCCCCCGACATCCTCGATCGCCTCGGCGATCTGCAGCGAGCTACGGGTCTTGGTGCCCTTGAAGGCCATATGTTCGAGGAAATGCGCGATGCCGTTCTGCGCCGGGGTCTCGTGACGGCCGCCCGCGGCGACCCAGATGCCGATCGAGGCGGAGGCGAGGCCCGGCATATGTTCGGTGACGATGCGGAAACCGTTGGACAGGCGGTGCTGGTTCAGGCTCACGATGCGATCTTTCCTTTGATGAGGCTTTTCAGCGCGTCGAGATTGTTTTCGACGCGGGTCATGCGCTCCTCGCGCTCGAAGAGGTCGGCCATGCGCGGCGGCAGCGGCGGGCGGATGCCGGTGGCGGCTTCGACCGCGTCGGGAAACTTGGCGGGATGGGCGGTGGCGAGGGTGATCATCGGCACCGAGGGGTCGCGCTGCTCCTTTGCCACCTTCACGCCCACGGCGGAATGCGGGCAGAGCAGCTCGCCGGTGGTTTCGCGCATCTCGCGGATCGTCGCGGTGGTTTCCTCCTCGGAGGCGCGGCCCGAGGAATAGATTTCCTGCAGGTTTTCCATGGCACCCTGGCTGACGTCGAAACCGCCCCCGGCAAGCTCGTCCATCAGCTGCGCGACGGCGTTGCCGTCGCGGTCAAAGGCGTCAAACAGCGCGCGTTCGAAATTCGACGAGACCTGGATGTCCATCGACGGGCTGATCGAGGCATGGACCCCGCCCTTGTGATAGCCCTGCCCCTTGAGGCAGCGGTCGAGAATGTCGTTCTGGTTGGTGGCGACCACCAGTTCGGTGATCGGCAGGCCCATCTGGCGCGCGATGTAACCGGCGAAGATGTCGCCGAAATTGCCGGTCGGAACGGTGAAGCTGACCTTGCGCTGCGGTGCGCCGAGGCTGACGGCGGCGGTGAAGTAATAGACCACCTGCGCCAGCACCCTGCCCCAGTTGATCGAATTGACCCCGGCGAGTTTCACCCCGTCGCGGAATTCGAAATCGTTGAACATGTCCTTGAGCCGCGCCTGGCAATCGTCGAAATCGCCGTCCATTGCGAGGGCGTGGACATTGCTTTCGCCCGGTGTGGTCATCTGGCGGCGCTGCACATCGCTGACCCGGCCATGCGGGTAGAGGATGAAGACATCGACGTTGTCGAGCCCGCGGAAGGCCTCGATCGCCGCCGAGCCGGTATCGCCGGAGGTGGCGCCGACGATGGTCACCCGCGCGCCCTTGCGTCCCAGCGCGGCCTGGAACATCTGGCCGATAAGCTGCATGGCGAAATCCTTGAACGCCAGGGTCGGGCCGTGGAACAGCTCCAGCAGGAAATGGTTGGGTGCGAGCTGCACCAGCGGTGCGCGGGCCTCGTGACCGAAACCCTCATAGGCGCGGGCGATGATGGCGCGGAATTCCCCGTCGGTGAATGTTTCCCCGATGAAGGGACGCATCACCGTGAAGGCGACCTCCTCGTAGCTTTGGCCCGCCATGGCGGCGATCTGATCCGCGCTCAGGGTCGGGATGGTCTCGGGCACGTAGAGGCCGCCGTCACGGGCGAGCCCGGTCAGCATGGCTTCCTCGAAGGTCAGGACCGGCGCGGTGCCGCGGGTGGAGATATAGCGCATGTTCTGTCAGCTTTCGGCTTTGGCCGCCGGGCGGCGGCGCAGGAAGGCGAGGCTCATCGCCAGCCAGAGCGCGGCGAGCGAGAACCAGGTGATGGCATATTGCAGGTGATCGTTGGGAATCGCGGCGGTGTCCACCGGCAGAGGCGTCACGGGGCTGTCGGCAAGCGACGTTTCGCGGGCCACCAGCAGCAGCGGCTCGGTGCCGAGCGCCTCTGCCATGGCATCGACATCGCGGGCGAACCAGATGTTGCGTGCCGTGTCGGGCTCGGGAGTGAAACCGTCCACCTCGCGCGGCCATTGCAGATTGCCGGTAATATCGGCCGGGCCGATCGGGGCGGCGCTGTCCTTCTGCTCGTCGATCAGGAAGCCGAGATCGGCGAGGATCAGGCGGCCCTCATCGGTGCGGAACGGCGCGATGACGCGGTAGCCCGCACCGAGCTGTTTCTGCGAGACCAGCACATGCAGCGCGCCCGGCTCGATCTGCCCGGAGACCGCGACCGGCAGATAGGAATCCGTCTCCGGGTCGGGGTTGGTCGGCAGGGCGACGGGCGCGGCGGCGATGCGGCTGTCGATGTCGGCGATGATCGCCTGTTTCCAGCCCAGGCGCTGGACCTGCCAGATTCCGAGCGCCAGCAGGATCGCGGCGCCGCCGAGGCCGATGATCAGCAGGAAAAGCGAGCGGCGCATGGGACCTCTGGACTTCGTGAGACGTGAAATGGCGCGCGAGGTTGCCCTCACGCGCCATTCGCTTTTACGGATCAGGGAGGGATATGCAACCCATCCCGGCGGGGATCAGATGCCCCACATGTAGACCGCGAAGAACAGGAACAGCCAGACCACGTCCACGAAGTGCCAGTACCAGGCGGCGGCCTCGAAACCGACGTGATGTTCGGGGGTGAAATGCCCGCGGATCGCCCGGATCAGGCAGACCGTCAGGAAGATCGTGCCGATCAGCACGTGGAAGCCGTGGAAGCCGGTGGCCATGAAGAAGCTGGAGAAGAACAGGTCGCCGCCGAAGGTCCAGTCGTCATGCACCAGCAGTTCGTAATATTCATAGGCCTGCAGCCCGGTGAACAGCGCGCCGAGCGCGATGGAGATCGCCAGGCCGGTGACCAGGTCCCTGCGGTTGTTCTCATGCACCAGCGCATGGTGCGCCCAGGTCACGGCACAGCCCGACAGCAGCAGCACCAGCGTGTTGATCAGCGGCAGGTGGAAAGCATCGACGGGGATGAATTCGGCCGGGACATATTCGGAACCGGGGAATTCGTTCATCGGGTAGAGCGCCTGTTTGAAGAAGCTCCAGAACCAGGCCGCGAAGAACATCACCTCGGACATGATGAACAGGATGAACCCGTAGCGCAGACCGATGCGGACCACGTTGGTGTGATCGCCGATGCTGCTCTCGTGCACGACCTCGGACCACCATGCGAACATCACATAGAGCACGGCGACCAGACCGCCGAGGAAGACGAAGGGTGTGACACCATGCATCCAGAGCACCGCCCCGAGCAGCATGACGAAGCCGGCGATCGAGCCCAGCAGCGGCCAGGAGGAGGGTGTCAGAATATGGTAGTCGTGGTTCTTTGCATGGGCCATGGTTACGGGGTCCCTCACCTCTATTAATTCAGGTCTGTTGTGGTGTCCTGGTCGAGCGCGGCATAGCTCTCGGGCAGGTCAATTTCGTAGAACGTATAGGACAGCGTGATGGTATGTACAAACTTCCCGTTGGCATCCGTGACGATCTCGGGATCGACATAGAAGCTGACCGGCATCATCACCCGCTCGCCTGGCTGCAGCACCTGTTCGGTAAAGCAGAAACATTCGATCTTCTCGAAGAAACCGCCGGCCGAATAGGGCGTCACGTTGTAGCTCGCCTGTCCCGCGATCGGACGGTCGGTGGGGTTGTAGGCCTCGTAGAAGGCCAGCCCGGTCTCGCCGATGCGCAGTTCCATCTCGCGTTCGACCGGCTTGAATTCCCAGGCCATGCCGCTGTTGAGCGAGCCGTCAAAACGTACCTTGATGGTCTGGTCGAGGATCTCGTCGGAGCCGACCTCAGCCTGTCCCGGCACGCCGCCGAAGCCGGTGACCCGGCAGAACCAATCGTAAAAGGGCACTGCTGCCCAGGCCATCGCGCCCATGACGATGACCACCGACACGGTTTGTGCTAGGGTTTTCTGTGGACCTGAAAGAGCCATTATTCAATGACCTCCCTTTGTGCTTCGGGCAGTTCAAAATCGGTCTGGGTGATCTTCACATAGGTGAGCGCCATGACCAGGATGACGAAAGCCCCCAGCAAAAGACCGACGCCCAAATTGCGGCCCTTGCGGCGGCGGTGCAGCTGGTGTTCGCGGTTCAGGCTCATGACCAGCCTCCCAGACCCCAGGGCCGCAGCGCGGCTTCGGCGAGGATGGCGCCGAAATGCAGGAACAGGAACCACAGCGACAGGCGGAAGAACTTGCGCTCCACCGCGAAATTGTCGGCTTCGGAATCGTCTTCGTCACGGCGCCAGATCCTGACCGCGCCGATCAGGAACAGCGTGTTCAGCACCAGCGCGGTGATGAGGTAGATCGGCCCGCCGATGGCGGTGAAGGCGGTGCCGACGGCGAGCACGGTGAGCAGGATCGTATAGCCGAGGATGTGGCGACGGGTTGCCGGACGGCCATGGGTCACGGTCAGCATCGGCACGCCCGCGTCGTCGTAATCCGAGCGCATGAACAGCGCCAGCGCCCAGAAATGCGGCGGCGTCCAGATGAAGATCAGCGCGAACATCAGCCAGGCTTCGACCGAGAAGCTGCCGGTGGCGATGATCCAGCCGATCACCGGCGGGAAGGCCCCGGCGGCACCGCCGATGACGATGTTCTGCGGGGTGCGGCGCTTAAGCCACATCGAATAGAACACAGCGTAGAACAGGATGGTGAAGAGCAGCATCGCCCCGGCCAGCAGGTTGGCCGACAATGTGAGCATCATCACCGACAGGCCCGAGAGCGCCACGCCGAGCGCCAGCGCCTCGCCCGGCTGCACCCGGCCCGAGGGAATCGGCCGGTTGCGGGTGCGTTTCATCACCGCGTCGATATCGGCGTCCCACCACATGTTGAGCGCGCCCGAGGCCCCTGCCCCGATGGCGACGAAGAGGATCGAGGCGAAGGCGATGACCGGATTGACCGGCACCGGCGCGGCCAGCAGACCGACGAGAGCGGTGAACACCACCAGCGACATGACGCGCGGTTTCAGCAGGGCGAAGTAATCGCCGAGCTGGCTGTCATGTTCGGTAACCGGGCTGTTGCTGATGTCAGTCATCGCTGTCTCATCTCAGGCAAGAGGAGGTCGCGGCGGGAATTCCCCCGCCGCGAACGTCAGTTGGAGGCGACCTGCAGGGTCTGCGGGATGCCCGCGTATTCTTCCTTGGCACCGCCCAGCCACTGCTCGTAGGCCTCTTCGGATACCACTTTCACGGTGATCGGCATATAGGCATGTGCCTCGCCACAGAGTTCCGAACACTGGCCGAAATAGACGCCTTCGCGGTCGGCGGTGAACCACAGCTCGGCCAGTCGGCCGGGCACGCCGTCCTGTTTCACGCCGAAGGCCGGGATGGTCCAGGAGTGGATGACGTCCGAGGCGGTGACCTGCATCACGATGGTCTTGCCGACCGGCACGACGACGGCGGTATCGGTGGCGAGCAGGAATTCGGCCTCGGTATAGCCGTGCTCCTCGAGCTGGGCGATGACCTCGGGGGTTTTGACGTTCTGCCCGTCGAGCGCCGGGGCGCCGATCATGTAGCTGTCGAAGCCGAACCCCTCGTCCACATATTCATAGGACCAGTACCACTGGTTGCCGATCGCCTTGATGGTGATGTCGGCCTCCGGGATTTCCTGCTGACGGAACAGGATGGGCAGCGAATAGGCCCCGATCAGCACGAGGATCACGATCGGCCCGACGGTCCAGGCGATCTCGATCGGCGTGTGATGGGTGAAGGAGGCCGGGTTCGGGTTGCGCTTGCGGTTGTAGCGCACGGCGACCCAGAGGATCAGCGCGGTGACGAAGAGCGTGATCACGGTGATGATCACCAGAATCAGATTGTCGAGGAAATGCAGATCTTCGGCCAGACGGGTGGCGGCAGGCTGGAAGCCCATTTCCCCATTGGTGGGCTTGCCCACAATTTCCAGACCGTCGATGCGCAGGTTGTCCTGCGCCATTGCGGGCAGGGCGGCAAGGCTGGCCATGAGACCCGAAAGAGAGAGAAGATGTTTCATATGTCGTCCTGATCTTGTGACCCATGTGATGCGAATCCGGCGGGATGCGCGCGCGCGTCAAGGCCTGCCGTTGTAATTCTGGTGCTTACAATCATATTCTGAGTTCAAGATAAAGCCATCAGCTTGCGGCAAACGGACGCGAAGTGCGTTTTCTTGGCGCCAAGGAAGGACCGATCATCATGAACACCTCTGCCTTTCTGCCTTTCGAGGCCGATCTCGACCGTGAAACCGCGCTCGGCGTGCTGCGCGAGGCGGTTGCCGGGGCCGATGACGGCGAGCTGTTCCTGGAGCGGCGCCGGTCCGAGGCGCTGGTCTTTGACGACGGTCGGCTGAAGACCGCGAGCTATGACGCCTCCGAGGGCTTCGGGCTGCGCGCGGTGCGTGGCGAGGTCGCGGGCTATGCCCATTCCACGGAGATCTCCGAAAGCGCCCTGCGCCGCGCCAGCGAGACCGCGCGGCTTGCGGTCGGGGATGGCGGCGGCAGCTGGGCCGATGCCCCGGCGGCCACCAACACGCGGCTTTATACCGATACCGATCCGATCGCCGGTGCCCCCTTCCCCGTCAAGGTCGAGACCCTGCGGGAGATCGACGCCTTCACCCGCGAGCTCGATCCCCGCGTCGTCCAGGTCAGCGCCACCATCGCCGCGAGCCTGCAGGAGATCGAGATCCTGCGCCCCGAGGGGGGCAGCGTGCGCGACATCCGCCCGATGACGCGGGTCAATGTCTCGGTGATCGTCGAACAGGACGGCCGTCGCGAAAGCGGCCATGCGGGCGGCGGCGGTCGGGTCGGGCTCGACGGGCTGCTGGCGCCGGGCGACTGGCAGGCCAAGGCCCGCGAGGCGCTGCGCATCGCCTGCGTTAACCTGGAAGCCGTTCCGGCGCCGGTCGGGGCGATGGATGTGGTGCTCGGTCCGGGTTGGCCCGGCATCCTGCTGCACGAGGCGGTGGGCCATGGGCTCGAAGGGGATTTCAATCGCAAGGGCACGAGCGCCTTTGCCGGGCTGATGGGCCAGCAGATCGCCGCGAAAGGCGTTACCGTGCTCGATGACGGCACCATCCCGAACCGGCGCGGCAGCATCTCGGTGGATGACGAGGGCACGCCGTCGGCGCGCAACGTGCTGATCGAGGATGGTGTGCTGGTCGGCTATATGCAGGACCGGCAGAACGCGCGGCTGATGGGGGTTGCCGCGACGGGCAACGGGCGCCGGGAGAGCTTTGCCCATGCGCCGATGCCGCGGATGACCAATACCTACATGCTGGGCGGAGAGGCCACGCCGGAAGATATCCTCGCCGGGCTGAAAGACGGACTCTATGCGGTTGGTTTCGGCGGGGGGCAGGTCGATATCACCAACGGCAAGTTCGTCTTCTCCTGCACCGAGGCCTATCGCGTGCAGGATGGCAAGGTCGGCGCGCCGGTCAAGGGCGCGACGCTGATCGGCGACGGCGCCACGGCGCTGAAGCAGATCCGTGCCGTCGGCAACGACCCGGCGCTCGATCCCGGAATGGGCAATTGCGGCAAGGCAGGGCAATGGGTGCCCGTCGGGGTCGGGCAGCCGACGCTGATGATCTCGGGGCTGACCGTGGGCGGCTCCGCGACCTGAGCATGGTAAATGCCAGTGCCGCGATTTAGGCGAAATAGGCGCGAGATGATTCATCCGTTGTTAACCAGGGGTACCTATACCTGATCCTGCAACAGGCGGAGACACGGGATGACTGACAAGGATTTTACTCCTTCTTCCACTCACCCCTCACTCCCACCCACCCCGGAAGACGAGCAGTTCGCCCGGCTTCGTCTGTTGCGCTCTCGCCGGGTCGGCGTGACTACGTATAAACGACTGCTGACCGAATACGGCACTGCGCAGAACGCGCTGGCCGCGCTGCCCGAGGTAGCGCGTGCCGCGGGCGTCGCAGATTATCGTCCCTGTCCCGAAGATGTAATTCATGCCGAGCTGGCCGCGGCCCGCGCCGCCGGGGCGCGATTGCTGGTCGCGGGCAGCCCCCTCTATCCGGAGCTGCTCGGCGATCTCGCCGATGCGCCGCCCTTTCTTTGGGCGATCGGCGATCCGACGCTGCTGACCCGGCCGACGATCTCGCTGGTCGGGGCGCGCAACGTCTCCTCGCTCGGGATACGCATGGCGCGCATTCTCGCGCAGGAGCTCGGCGCGGCAGGCTATGTGGTGGTCTCGGGGCTGGCGCGTGGCATCGACCGGGCCGCACATCTCGCCGCGCTCGAAAGCGGCACCATCGCTGTGCAGGCCGGGGGCGTCGATGTGATCTACCCGGCGGAGAATGCCGAATTGTCGCGGGATCTCGCCACACAGGGGCTGCGGCTCAGCGAGCAGCCGATGGGATTGCAGCCGAAGGCGCGGCATTTCCCGCGCCGCAACCGGATCATTGCCGGTCTGTCCCGTGCGACCGTTGTGATCGAGGCCGCAGCACGCTCCGGCAGCCTGATCACCGCGCGCGATGCGCTCGATCAGGGGCGCGAGGTGCTGAGCGTGCCGGGCCATCCGCTCGATCCGCGTGCGGCGGGCTGCAACATGCTGATCCGCGACGGCGCGATCCTGGTGCGGTCGGCCAGTGACGTGATCGAGGCATTGGCCCCGCTCGCCCCACCGCCGAAGCCACCCTGCAAGGCGGAGGCGGATGCGGAGACGGCGGCGACAGCGAACCCAAAGCGACGCCCGGTCCCGCAGCCCGCCGCCGACGACAGGCCGCCGCGCGGCCTGCGCGCGACCGCGGCGCTGCACCGTCAGATCCTGTCGCGGCTCAGCCCCGCGCCGGTCGCCGAGGATCAGCTGATCCGGGATCTGGAAGTGGCCCCCAATGCCGTCGCTCCCGCCCTGCTCGATCTGGAACTCGACGGGCAGATCGCCCGCCGTCCCGGCGGGCTGCTATCACTGGTCCCGCAGGATAAACGTTGAGCGCGGGCGTGACGGGTGGAGCGGCAACGGGGTCACGCGGGGAGCAACGGCGGGAGGCACGCGCGGAGCGGCTAGGAAGGGGCGCGCGGAGGAGCCGGGAGGCAGGCGTTGAGCTGTCCCGGATCGACACGCACAGTGTAGCGATGGGCGCTACACGCGGAGCAGCGGCAGCCGTCAGGCGAGGTGCAGCGATGGACGCCACATGCGAAGCAGCGCCAGATGTCAGGCGTGCTATCGTGGTGGGCGCCAATGCGGAGCACCGGCAAATGCGATCTGTCGTCCGGCTCTGCAAGCGACCTGTCGCGTGGCCGCGGGCGCGATCTGTCGGGCAATGTCCCAGCGCGTTCTATGAAGCAGTGGACGGGCACGACCCGACCTACAGAATGAAAGAAGACGATCCGCTGTCCCCGTGCAAGGCCGCCGCAAGGCGCCAACGAAGCCTCCGGGTCGCGCAGTTGCCGAGGGACGGCAGGCGTATCGTTGCCACCCGACGGCGCGGCAGAACCGCGCCCGGCCACGCCCTGCTCACCCCCGCCGCGCGTTGCTGCGCATTGACAATACCCCCTGCGATCCCACATGTGACAGCGCAAAGCCTGCCCGCCCTATTGATCCAAGGTCCTGAATTTATGCCCGTTGTCGTTGTCGAATCTCCTGCCAAGGCCAAGACGATCAATAAATATCTGGGCGATGATTACACGGTTCTGGCCTCCTACGGCCATGTACGCGACCTGCCGCCGAAGGATGGATCGGTCGATACCGAGAACGATTTCGACATGCTCTGGGAGGTTGCCAGCGACAGCAAGAAACATGTCAAGGCGATCGCCGATGCGCTGGCCAAGGACAACGAACTGATCCTCGCGACCGACCCCGATCGTGAAGGCGAGGCGATTTCGTGGCATCTGCAGGAGGCGCTGACCAAGCGCAAGTCGATCAAGAAGGACACGCCGGTCAGCCGCGTGGTGTTCAACGCGATCACCAAATCGGCGGTGAGCGAGGCGATGCGCAATCCCCGGCAGGTCGATATGCCGCTGGTCGAGGCCTATCTGGCGCGCCGCGCGCTCGATTACCTCGTCGGCTTCAACCTCAGCCCGGTGCTCTGGCGCAAGCTGCCCGGTGCGAAGTCGGCGGGTCGGGTGCAGTCGGTCACCCTGCGGCTGATCGTCGAGCGCGAAATGGAGATCGAGGCGTTCCGCGCCCGCGAATACTGGAGCGTCAAGGCGCTGCTCGCCACCCCGCGCGGTCAGGAATTCGAGGCGCGGCTGGTCAGTCTTGCGGGCAAGAAGCTCGACCGTTTCGACCTGGCCAACCAGACCCAGGCCGAGATGGCGGTGCAGGCGATCACCAGCCGGGCGCTCAGCGTCACCAGCGTCGAGGCGAAACCGGCCAGCCGCAACCCTTCGGCGCCGTTCATGACCTCGACCCTGCAGCAGGAGGCGAGCCGCAAGTTCGGCATGGGCGCGCGTCAGACCATGTCCACGGCGCAGCGGCTCTACGAGGCCGGGCACATTACCTATATGCGGACCGACGGGATCGACATGGCGCCCGAAGCGGTGAGCATGGCGCGCGATGCGATCAAGGACCGCTACGGCGCGGAATATGTGCCGGCCGAGCCGCGGATCTACAAGAACAAGGCCAAGAACGCGCAGGAAGCGCATGAATGTATCCGTCCCACGGACATGACCAGGGATGCCGGTTCGCTCAGGCTCGAGGCGGATCAGCGCAAGCTCTATGACCTGATCTGGAAACGCACCCTCGCCTGCCAGATGGCGAGCGCCCGGATGGAGCGTACCACGGTCGAGATCGGCGCCAAGGACGGCCAGGTCGGGCTGCGCGCCACTGGTCAGGTGGTGCTTTTCGACGGGTTTCTGCGGGTTTACGAGGAAGGCCGCGATGACGTGGTCGACGAGGACGACAAGCGGTTGCCGCAGGTGTCCGAAGGCGATGCGATGGAGAAGCGCTCGGTTACGCCGGAGCAGCATTTCACCCAGCCGCCGCCGCGCTATACCGAAGCGACGCTGGTCAAGCGCATGGAGGAGCTCGGCATCGGGCGGCCTTCGACCTATGCCAGCATCGTGACGACGATTCAGGATCGCGAATATGTCCGCAAGGAGGGCAACCGGCTCATTCCCGAGGACAAGGGGCGGTTGGTCACGGCGTTTCTGGAGAATTATTTCCGCCGCTATGTCGGCTATGACTTCACCGCCGCGCTGGAGGATGAGCTCGACAAGGTCAGCGCCGCGGAGGCCGATTACAAGAAGGTCCTGCATAATTTCTGGCGCGATTTCTCGGCCGCGATCGCGGAAACGTCCGAGCTGCGCATCACCGAGGTTCTGGAGAAGATCAACGAGGTGCTGGAGCCGCATCTGTTCCCGCCGACCGAGGATGGCAGCGATCCGCGGCTCTGCCCGAATTGCGGCGCCGGTCGGCTCAGCATGCGCACGGCGCGGTCAGGGGGCGCTTTCATCGGCTGTTCGAACTATCCCGAATGCCGCTACACCCGCCCCTTCGGCCCGCCTGATCCGGAGGCCGAGAAGAGCGCGATCCCGCCCGACGGCAAGCTGCTGGGCGAGGATCAGGGCGACGAGATCCGCGTCTTCAAGGGCCGGTTCGGCCCCTATGTGCAGCGCGGTCCGGTGACCGAGGAAAACAAGAAACCGCCGCGCCAGTCGATCCCCAAGGACTGGCCCGCCGAGGAGGTCGATCTCGAACAGGCGGTGCGGCTGTTGTCCCTGCCCCGCCAGATCGGCCCGCATCCCGAGGACGGGGTCATGGTCTGGTCCAATATCGGACGCTACGGGCCTTATCTGAAACATGCCGAGAGCACGTCGGACCGGGGTGGCACCAATGCCAATCTCGAAAGCATCGACGAGGTCTTCACCGTCGGGATGAACCGCGCCGTTCAGCTGCTGGCCGAGAAGGTCGCGAGCCGGGGCGGGCGTGGCAAGGCGGCCAAGCCGATCCGCGAGATGGGCGAACACCCTGATCTGGGCGGCGATGTGAACGTGATGGAGGGCAAATACGGTCCTTATGTGAAATGGGAAAAGGTCAACGCGACGATCCCCAAGGAGATCGAACCGGCGGATCTGACCATGGAGCGCGCGGTCGAGCTGATTGAGGAAAAGCTGGCCAAGTCCCCCGCCAAGCGCAAGGCCGCGAAAAAGCCCGCGGCCAAGAAGGCGCCCGCCAAGAAGCCTGCCGCGAAGAAGGCTCCGGCCAAGAAAGCCGCGCCGAAGAAGGCCGCGACCAAGACCGCAAGCTGAGCGGCGCTCCTTGCGTCGGTCTGCGGGCCCATCGCCCCTGATGCGATGGGCCGGTGCGGGAGCGCCCCATCGCCTGTCCTTTCCGCGCCATCTCTCACTGCCATGTCGGATCCGGCGCGCCGCGCTTCGGATTTGACACTCATTCTCCCTCACGGCATACCGATCAGGGACCATGCAAGGACCTGATGAGGTCGGCGTCGGAAAGGGAACAGAATGAAGAAAGTCTATGATTCAGCGGCACAGGCGCTGGATGGCGTGCTGTCTGACGGCATGTTGATCGCGGCCGGGGGCTTCGGTCTCTGCGGGATACCGGAACTGCTGTTGCAGGCGATCAAGGAAGCCGGGACCAAGAACCTCACATTTGCCTCCAATAACGCCGGTGTGGATGATTTCGGCATCGGGATCCTGCTGCAATCCAGACAGGTGAAGAAAATGATTTCGTCCTATGTGGGCGAGAATGCCGAATTCATGCGCCAGTATCTTTCCGGCGAGCTGGAACTGGAATTCAATCCCCAAGGCACGCTGGCAGAGCGCATGCGCGCCGGCGGCTGCGGCATCCCGGGGTTCTATACCAAGACCGGTGTCGGCACCCAGATCGCCGAGGGCAAAGAGGTCAAGCAGTTCGATGGCGAGGATTACATTCTGGAGCGCGGCATCTTCGCCGATCTTTCCATCGTCAAGGCCTGGAAGGCGGATGACACCGGCAACCTGATTTTCCGCAAGACGGCGCGCAACTTCAACCCGCCCGCCGCCATGTGCGGCAAGATCTGCATTGCCGAGGTCGAGGAGATCGTGCCGCGCGGCTCGCTCGATCCGGATCACATTCATCTGCCCGGCATCTATGTGCATCGCATCATCCAGGGCGAGCACGAGAAACGCATCGAACAGCGCACGACGCGCAAGCGGGAGGACGTATAATGCCCTGGGATCGCAATCAGATGGCGGCACGGGCCGCGCAGGAACTCGAAGACGGCATGTATGTGAACCTCGGCATCGGCATTCCGACGCTGGTGGCCAATTACGTCGGTGACAAGGACATCACGCTGCAATCCGAAAACGGCATGCTGGGCATGGGCCCCTTCCCGTTCGAGGGCGAGGAAGACCCGGATCTGATCAATGCCGGCAAGCAGACCATCACCGAATTGAGCCGCACCGCCTATTTCGACAGCGCCACGTCCTTCGGGATGATCCGGGGCGGCAAGATCGCGGCGGCGATCCTGGGCGCCATGGAAGTGGCCGAGAATGGCGACCTGGCGAACTGGATGATTCCGGGCAAACTCGTCAAGGGCATGGGCGGCGCCATGGATCTGGTCGCCGGTGTGGGCCGGGTGATCGTGGTGATGGACCACACCAACAAGCATGGTGACAGCAAGGTGCTGAAAGAATGTACCCTGCCGCTGACCGGCAAGGGTGTTGTGGACCGGATCATCACCAATCTCGGGGTGCTCGATGTGGTCGAGGGCGGTTTGCGGATCGTCGAGACCGCCGATGGCGTCAGCGAGGACGAGCTGCGCGCGGCGACCGAGGCGACGATCGTTTAGGCAATTTTGCTCGGGAGCGGCGGCGCGGCTGCCGCTCCCTTCAGCTCATTGCGCTGATGCATCCGATCTCAGTTCAATGCCGCGAACACACAACCATCGCTGATCAGTTCGGGGGGGGTCTTGCACAGCCCCTTGGCGACCTGGAAGGCCGCCAGCACCTTGGGCACGTAATCGCGGGTCTCGGGATAGGGCGGCACACCGGCATGTTTGCGCACCGCGCCCTCGCCCGCATTGTACCCGGCCAGCACCAATATCGGATCGCGGTCGAACTCCCCCATCAGCCAGTCGAGATATTTCACCCCCCCTGCGATGTTCTGCGGCGCCGCGAGGGAATCGCCGACCCCGAACCGTGCGGCGGTTGCGGGCATCAACTGCATCAGGCCCTGTGCCCCGGCGGTGCTGATCGCATCGGACCGGCCCGCGGATTCCACCGTGATCACCGCCAGCACCAGCGCCGGGGAAACCTCGGTGCCGATGGTCGAGCGCAGGATGTCGATGCCGTTGAGCCGCGCGATGTCCTGCATCTGCTGCAACCGCGGCGCGGGCACCTTGGCCGTCGCACCGGCAAGGATCTGCATCGCCCTGTCGAGCCGCCCCGGCCCCGAGCGCGCCGCATCGGGCGAAACCTCCTCCCAGAACCAGTCGAAACTTCCCCCCGAACGCGGCGCTATCGCCCCTGACGGCGTGGCCAGGGCGGCGGGGACCGCGCGTACCTGGGCGGCCGGATCGATCTGCACCAGAGGTTGCTTGGCCGCGCCGGGCGCGGGCGGCTTGATACGTTTGGCGCTGAACTCGGGAAAAGGCGCGGGTGTGTCGGCCTGCCCCGCCCCGGCAGCCAGAAGCCCCGCGAGAAGCGAGAATCTCAGAATCGGATACATGCCTGCCTGCTTTTTGTTATCGGCTCGATACGCGGAATCATCCCATGATTCTGCTGCCCGGGCCAGAAAATCGGGCAAGGATCATGGCGATTGTGCCGCAATCTGTTGTTTTGAGGCTGCATTATCGCGGTATCGGCGGGCTGTAGTCGGCGTTTGCGCCTTGTATTCAATGCCACGCGGGCGCGTTTCTCAGGAAAGGCGTAGAAGCCGCAAATGTCACATTTCCCGCCAAATTCGCGCCGCAATCGGAGGCCTATATAGGGTCATACCAAGTCGGACAGGCACCGGAGAGTGAGAGCAAGGGGCCGAACGGATGACAGGGTTGAGATTAACAACTGAATGATCCTTGGAGGGACATGACATGATGAACTTTATCAAGAACTTCCGCAACGACGAAGACGGTGCCGTAACAGTTGACTGGGTCGTGCTGACCGCTGCTGTAGTGGGTCTGGCGGTTGTGGCTTTCGGCGCGATCAAAGAAAAGGCCGACCTGCTGACTACTCAAATCGCCGAAGACATCGAGAGCCAAGAGCGCACAGATCCGTAAACGATCTAAATGTCGGTCGCCCTTAGAGCCGACTTTACACAACAAGGGACTACTTCCTGAATCAGGACGTGGTCCCAATCCTCGCCGAGAGAAGGCATCGTCCCTTTGAGAGAAAAATCTATGCGCCGTTTTCTCAAATTTTTCGCCCGTAGCCAGAATGGCGCGATGACCGTGGACTGGATCGTCCTGACAGCTGCTGCCGTAGCGTTGCCCCTGCTGACCCTCAGCTTCTTAGAAGATACAACAGTCGCTATGTTAAAAGAGCTAGGCGATACACTTGTTGTGCGTTTCGCATCTCGAGACTGACCAGCGTCTGACGCGGGCCAATCATTTGGTTCGTCACCCTGCGAACCAACTATTGTCATAATCCGCAACTAGGATGGTGTTGCGTCAAAGCTGGGTTCAGCCCCGCTTTCATAGCAAAGAGGTGAACTTATGCGCGCCGTATTCGGACTGGTCCTCATGCTTGGCATCGCCCTTGCCGGTGGCGCTGTTTATCTGACCAAGGATCGCATCGCCCAATATCAACACGCCCACGCCCAGGCCCAGGCGGCATTGGCCAAGGTCGTCCCAACGAAACCTGTCTATGTCGCCACCAAATCACTCCAATACGGCCAGCCGCTGACGGCCGAAGATGTGCGCGCGGTAAACTGGCCGGAAGACGCAATTCCGGAAGGGTCTTTCCACGAAGAATCCGTCCTGTTCCCCGAGAACAGCGATGAGCTGCGCGTCGTCCTGCGCGCCATCGAGAAGGACGAGGCGATCATGGCTGTCAAGGTGACCGAACCGGGCGAGGAGTCCGGCCTTACCTCACGGCTTGAACGCGGCATGCGTGCGTTTACCATCAAGGTCGATGTCTCCAGCGGCGTTTCCGGTTTCCTGCGTCCCGGCGATCACGTGGATGTCTATTGGACCGGTCGGGTCAATTTCGCCGGGCAGGGCTCCAATGGCGATGTAACCAAGCTGATCGAGGCTGCGGTCAAACTGATCGCGGTGGACCAATCGGCGAATGCGCGGATGGGTGAGGCGGTCATCGCCCGCACCGTCACCGTCGCCGTCAGCCCGGCGCAGGTTGCCGCATTGGCGCAGGCGCAATCGACCGGGCGGCTTTCGCTGGCTCTGGTCGGGGTCGGGGATGATACGATCGCGGATGCCATCGAGGTGGATCAGCGCAGCCTGCTTGGCATCGCCGCGCAGGAAGCCAAGGTCGAGGCGCCGCGCGAGAAGGTCTGTACCATCCGCACGCGGCGCGGGGCCGAGGTGGCGGAACTGCCGATCCCCTGCACCAATTGAGGCGACACTGACATTCACGACGGCGGCGCCACTCCAGGGGGGGGCGCCGCCGTTTCGTTATGTTGCCGATTGCCCACATGAACTCTGCCGCCGAACCGGTCGATTATTGCAATAAAAGCCAATCTCGCCCACACTCGCCGAAACGTTGGGCAGCAAGACCCATTCCGAGGCGTGATCAAAAAGGCAGGTCACATGAAAATCGACAGATTTCTGAAGGCGGGCCTGTTGAGTCTGGCGCTCTGCGCCGCTCCCCTGGCACTCGGCTTTCCCGCTTCGGTTGCGGCCGATACGCTGCGCGTGGTCAAACGCGGGACCAATGCGACGCTGAAGGTGCCGATGAACCGTGCCGTGGTGGTGGAGAGCGACATTCCCTTCGCCGAGCTCAGCATTGCCAATCCGGGCATCGCCGATATCTCGTCGCTCTCGGATCGCACGATCTATGTGCTCGGGAAATCACCCGGGTTGACGACGCTGACCCTGTTCGATGCTGCCGGGCAATTGATCACCAACGTGGATGTGCGGGTCGCCGCGGATGTGTCCGAGTTCAAGGAACGGCTGCGCCAGATCCTGCCGGGAGAGCGGATCGAGGTGCGCACCGCCAATGACGGCATCGTGCTTTCCGGTATCGTCTCCTCCACCCAGCGGCTGCAGCGTGCGCTCGATCTGGCGGAGCGCTATGCGCCGGAGCGGGTGTCCAACCTGATGAGCGTCGGCGGGATCCAGCAGGTGATGCTGAAGGTCCGCTTTGCCGAGATGCAGCGCAACGTGTCGAAATCGCTGAGTTCCTCGCTGGCGCTCAACGGGGCGATCAACGGCACCGGGATCAACGGCGGCACCGGCACCACCAACACGTCTGGCGGCGTAGCCGGGTCGATGGCCGGGACCATTCCGGCGGGCAATGCCAATGCCGGGGCGGTGCTTTTCGGGTTCAACGCCGGGTCCACGCAGGTCGGATTGTTGCTGGAGGCGCTCGAGCAGAAGGGTGTCGTGCGCTTCCTGGCCGAGCCGAACCTCGTGGCGCTTTCCGGGCAGGAAGCGAAATTCCTTGCCGGGGGTGAATATCCGGTGCCGGTGGCGCAGACCGGTGACCGGATCTCGGTCGAGTTCAAGCCCTTTGGCGTCGAGCTCGCCTTCGTGCCGCGGGTGGTCGACAAGGACCTGATCAATCTCGAGATGAAAGCCGCGGTCTCGGCGATCGATCCGAGCAATTCCCTGTCGGTCGGCAACGGGATCGAGATCGCGGCCTTCACAAGGCGCGAGACCGCGACAACCGTCGAGATGCACGATGGCGAGAGCTTCGCCATCGCCGGGCTGCTGACCGATGATTTTACCGATAATTCGACGCAACTGCCGTGGATCGGCGATGTGCCGGTGCTTGGCGCGCTGTTCCGTTCCGCCAATTATCGGCGCAACCAGACCGAGCTGGTGATCATCATCACCGCGCATCTGGTGACCCCGACGCAGGGCGAGGCGCTGGCCCTGCCGACCGACCGGATCCGCCCGCCGACCGAGAAGGACCTGTTCCTGTTCGGTCGCACTTCCGCAGGCACGCGCACCCCGTCGAAGGGTGCTGCCGGGGAAGTGGCGAAGCAGGATTTCGGCGGCTCCTATGGTTATGTATTGGACTGACAGGATGAAGATCAGGATCGCCAGCAAACTCGGCATCGCCGGGCTGACCGCCGCCAGCGTCCTGCTGTCGGCCTGTGCGCCGAGCCATGACCCTGTCCTGACCCAGTTCCACCGCGAGGCCGGGGCGCTCCCCGATGCCGACGTGTTCGGGAACGCGACGCTGCATAATCGCCAGATCATGACCGGCGAGAAGGGATATACGCTCGATCTTGCCAATCGTTTCGCCAGCGAGGTCACATCGGTTGTGACCTTCGCCTTCAATTCCGCAAGGCTCGACCCGACAGCTCAGGCTGTCCTGCGCCAGCAGGCTGACTGGATCCGGCAATTCCCCGAGATCCGCTTCCGGGTCTATGGCCATACCGATCTGGTGGGCTCGACCGGCTACAACCGCGCGCTCGGCCTGCGCCGTGCTAATGCGGTAGTAGGCTACCTGTCGCAACTGGGAATCAGCCGCAGCCGACTCGAAGCGGTCGTATCCTTCGGCGAGACCCAACCGCTGATCGTCACCCAGGGACGCGAGCGGCGCAACCGGCGGACGGTGACCGAGGTCAGCGGTTTCGTGAAGGGGCATCGCAGCGTTCTGGACGGCAAATATGCGCAGGTCATCTACCGCGAATATATCGCCAGCGCGGTACCGCCGAGCGCGTTGTCCTCATCGGAAACCGCGGGCGGCGAATAGACCGCTCGCCAAGACCGGTCGCTGCGCGCCTCCCGCGTTGCGCCCCGGCGGGCCGGTTTCGTACGGTGCGCCCCTGCCCGGCGGCGGTGTTGATCAATGCGCCGCGATCCGCGCCATCGTTTCACGAAACCCTACAATCGAAGCTTTTTGGCCCCAATCTCGCCGCACTTGGCTGTGATAGCTGTTGCAAGATGACATTTCTGTCTGCCCCCAGCGACGCAGACGGGTGGTCGCAGTGAAGCCGAGCGGTCCGCAGCGACGCGGCTCTCTCCTGCCCGCCCCGGACATGAAGGAAGATACGGCCATGAGCAGTACCATGCCACATTCTGATACGCCGCCGATCGTCGCCTGCACGGTCAGCCGCGACGTGCAGAATTTCGACCTGCTGATCGAGGACATGGAGGCCGAGCTCGGCGAGAGCTGGGGCGATCTCGGATTTGCCGAGGCGCTGGCCTTCTTCGGGCAGGAAGATGCGGCCTCGCTCGAATTCATCGCTCTGGCGATGGATCAAAGCGATGAGGCCAACCTGATCCTGATGGGCGAGATCATCGCCCAGGCCAAGGCCCGCGACATCAAGGTGATCCTGATCGCGGAGGATGTGACCCCGGCGGCGCTGCATTCGCTGCTGCGCCAGGGCGCCGATGAATTCGTCCCCTATCCGCTGCCTGAGGGGGAGCTCGGCCGGGCCATCGCGCGGCTGCGCAGCTCTGGGGTGCCGGTCGCGGAGGGGACGGAGATCGCCGCGCCGCAGCTCAAGGCCGGCGCGCAGAAGGATGGCGCGCTGATCGTGGTACACGGGCTTGCCGGGGGCACCGGGGCGACCACCATGGCGGTCAATCTCGCCTGGGAGCTGGCCTGCGCAGACAAAAAAGGCCAGCCCTCGGTCTGCCTGCTCGATCTCGACCTGCAATTCGGCGCCGTGGCGACCTTCCTCGACCTGCCGCGCCGCGAAGCGGTGTTTGAGATGCTGTCGGATACGGAAAGCATGGACGAGGAAATATTCGGCCAGTCATTGCTGACCTATCGCGACAAGCTGCAGGTCCTGACCGCCCCGGCCGACATGCTGCCGCTCGATCTGATCGGGTCGGAAGATGTCGAACGGATCCTGACCATGGCGCGGGACCAGTTCGACTATGTCATCGTCGACATGCCTTCGACCCTGGTGCAATGGTCCGAAACGGTGCTGTCCAACGCCCATATCTATTTCGCCATGCTCGAGCTCGACATGCGCTCGGCGCAGAATGCCCTGCGGTTCAAACGGGCGCTGCAATCGGAGGAACTGCCGGTCGAGAAGCTGCGCTACGTGCTGAACCGGGCACCGAAATTCACCGATCTCAGTGCCAAGAGCCGGGTCAAGAGGATGGCGGAATCGCTGAGCATTTCGATGGACGTACAACTCCCCGACGGCGGCAAGGCGATCACCCAGGCCAATGACCATGGCGAACCGTTGGCCCTCTCCGCGCCCAAGAGCCCGCTGCGGCGCGAGATCGCCAAGCTGGCGGCCTCCATTCACGACCTCAAGGGCGACCGGGCCGAAGCGGCCTGAAACCGCGGATCGAAAGTGCGTTAAATGTTTTCCAGGTACAAGAAGAATGGCACCGCGCCGGGCGCCGCTAAGCCGGTCAAGACCGCCAAGGCACAACCGGCGCCCGAGGCCCCTGCCCCGGCCGCCCCCGCGGCTCCGGCGCCCGCGACCTCGATGCGACGCGCCAGCAAACCCGCTGCCCCCGCGCCGGTCGACAAGGAGGTCAAGCGCAAGCAGCGGCTGAGCGAGATCAAGCTCGAACTGCACCGCGCGCTGCTCGACAATCTCAATCTCGCAGCACTCGAACATGCGACAGAGGCGGATCTGCGCCAGGAAATCAACGCGATCACGGTAGAGGTTCTCGAAGAGAAGAGCATCGTGCTCAATCGCGAGGACCGCACGACGCTGACCTCCGAACTCTATGACGAGGTCACCGGGCTCGGTCCGCTGGAGACATTGCTGAAGGACGACAGTGTCAACGATATCCTGGTCAACGGACCGCAACAGGTCTTCGTCGAACGGGACGGACGGCTCGAGCTGAGCGACGTCACCTTCAAGGACGAGAAGCACCTGCTGCGGATCATCGACAAGATCGTCAGCGCCGTGGGCCGCCGGGTCGACGAGAGCAATCCCTATGTCGATGCGCGACTGAAGGACGGTTCGCGTTTCAACGCCATGGTGCCGCCCATCGCGGTTGACGGCTCGCTGGTCTCGATCCGCAAGTTCAAGAAGGACAAGCTGGGGATCGACGATCTCGTCGCCTTTGGCGCCTTCTCCGAGGAAATGGCCGCCTATCTTCAGGCGGCGGTGGCGACACGGCTCAACATCATCGTCTCGGGCGGTACGGGCTCGGGCAAGACCACGACGCTGAACGCCCTGTCGAGCTTCATCGACAATGCCGAACGCATCCTGACCATCGAGGATACCGCGGAACTGCAGCTACAACAGACCCATGTGGGCCGCATGGAAAGCCGCCCGCCCAACGTCGAGGGCAAGGGCGAGGTTTCCCCGCGCGACTGTCTGAAAAACGCGCTGCGGATGCGCCCGGACCGGATCATCGTCGGGGAGACCCGCGGCGAGGAGGTCATCGACATGTTGCAGGCGATGAACACCGGCCATGACGGGTCGATGACCACGATCCACGCCAACTCTGCCCGCGACGGGATCAGCCGTCTGGAAAACATGATCGCCATGGCCGGGATCGAGATGCCGCTGAAGGCGGTGCGCAGCCAGATTTCTTCGGCGGTGAACCTCATTGTGCAGGCTTCGCGTCTGCAGGACGGCTCGCGCCGCATGACCTCGATCACCGAGATAACCGGCATGGAGGGCGAGGTGATCTCGATGCAGGAGATCTTCCGCTACCAGCGCGTCGGCCTCACGCCCGAGAACAAGATCATCGGCCATTTCACCGCCACCGGCGTGCGCAGCCACTTCTCCGAACGGTTCCGCATGTGGGGCTATGACCTGCCCGCCTCGATCTACGAACCCGTCATCGCCGCCCAGTAAGGAGCCGTCCCATGAGCGCCGAACCCATTATCTACGGCCTGATCTTCGTCGGCGTTCTGGTGCTGGTCGAAGGTCTCTACCTTGTCGCCTTCGGCAAGTCGATCAGCCTCAATTCCCGCGTCAACCGACGTCTGGAAATGCTCGAGAGGGGCACCCGTCGTCAAGAGGTGCTGGAGAAGCTGCGCAAGGAGATGCAGCAGCATATGAGCGCGCGCTCGATCCCGCTCTATTCGCTGCTGTCGGAGAAGGCGCAGAAGGCGGCGATCGCCTTCACCCCGCAACAGCTGATCATGATCATGGCCGCGGTCTCGGCCTTCGCCTTCATGGCGCTGACCGTCGGCACCGAGACCGAGACCCCGGTGCGCCTGCTGCTTAGCGTCGGGATCGGCGTCGGCGGCGTCTATTTCTGGATCGCCCACAAGGCCGGCAAACGGATGGCGATGATCGAGGAGCAATTGCCCGATGCGGTCGAGCTGATGGTGCGTTCGCTGCGCGTCGGGCATCCCTTCTCCAACGCGATCTCCATCGTCTCCAAGGAAATCCAGGATCCGCTGGCCTCGGAATTCGGGGTGATCGCCGATGAGAGCGCCTATGGCCGGGACATCGGCGAGGCGCTCAAGGACATGGCCGAGCGGCTCGACATGCAGGATCTGCGCTTCCTCGCCGTGGCGGTGACGATCCAGCAGCAATCGGGTGGCAACCTGGCGGAGATCCTCGCGGGTCTCGCCAAGGTGATCCGCGCCCGTTTCCGCCTGTTCCGCCGGGTCAAGGCAATCACGGCGGAGGCGAAATGGTCCGGCAAATTCCTCTCCGCCTTCCCGATCGTGGCGCTGATCGTGATCAATGTCAGCGACCCGCATTATTATGACGAGGTGCGCGATCACGCGCTGTTCATCCCGGCATGTTTCGCGGTGGGCATCTTCCTGGCGCTGAACCTCCTGGTGATGCGCATTCTCACCAACATCAAAGTGTAAGGCAGGGTTGCATGGACTTTCTCGCAGGGCTGAACGCAATCATCAGCGACATCCTGGGCCCGATGGGCCTGATCATCATCGTCGGCGTGCTGGGCGTGGTGCTCGTGGCGCTGACACTCGTGCTGATGCTGCGCCAGCCCGAGGATCCGCTGGCCAAGCTCAAACGCGCCGCCGCGAGCCCGACCGGTGTCGACCGCCGCGCCCAGCTGCGCCAGAGCGACCGCAACGAGCAATTGCAGAAATTCGCCAAGTTCCTCGAACCCGAGGATGTCGCCGAGCTGAGCGCGATTCAACTGCGGCTGCGCCAGGCCGGGTATCAGTCGCGCGACGCGGTGCGGCTCTATTACTTCGCCCAGTTCGCGCTCGGTCTCGGCGGGTTGCTCGCGGGGGTTGTCTATGTGAATTTTCTCGGCGGTGGCGAAGGGCTCGGCACCCAGAAGATGATGATGTATACCGTCGGCCCCGGTGCCATCGGATATTACCTGCCGAAATACTGGGTCACGAGGCGTGTCGAGACCCGCAAGGAGGAGATCACCCGCGGCTTCCCCGACGCGCTCGACATGATGCTGGTCTGCGTCGAGGCGGGCCAGTCGCTCGATCAATGCATCGTCCGCGTCGCCCGCGAGTTGCGCGCCTCCTACAAGGCTCTCTCGGAGGAATTCGAGATCGTCGCCTATGAGATGAAGGCCGGCAAGGACAAGATCACCGTGCTGCATGACATGGGCGAACGCTGCGGCGTGCAGGATGTCTCCTCCTTCGTCACCGTGCTGGTGCAATCCGCGGCCTTCGGTACCTCCATCGCCGATGCGCTGCGGGTCTATGCCGAAGAGATGCGCGACAAGCGGGTGATGCGCGCCGAAGAGGCGGCAAACAAGTTGCCAACCAAGATGACCCTCGCCACAATGATGCTGACCGTGCCGCCGCTGCTGATCATCCTGGTCGGCCCCTCGGTGCACGGGATCACGCAATTGGGCAATATGAGCGGGCCGTGAAGCAACAAGAACGACCAGCCGGGCGCAAGGTCATGCCCCCGTTCCCCCTTTTTCTCTGCATCGCGCTGGCCGCCTGTTCCCCGGGCGGCCAGGCGCCCTCCGGGGGCCGGGTTTTCGCCCCCGGTGTCAATCAGCGCAAGGCGGCCGAGGACGGCATCGAAGTGGGCCACAGGCTCATCCGCGCCGGGCAGCATGAACTGGCGATCAAGGCGTTCAACCGCGCCGCGCTGGCGCAGGGCATGAACGGTGAGATCCTGTCGGGCCTCGGTTCCGCCAATCTCGGTCTCGGTCGGCTCGGTCAGGCGGAGCTGCTGCTGCGCCGCGCGGTGCGGGACGAAACCGTCGAACCCGAAGTCTGGAACAATCTCGGCGTGGTGCTGATGGAATGCGGCAAGACCGCCGAGGCGCAGCAGATCTTCCGCAAGGCCTATGCGCTGGACGATGGCGAAAGTGACGCAATCCGGGACAATCTGCGCCTGGCTCTCGCAAAAAACGAAAAATCTGCTATCACCGAGGACAATGACGACGAGTACCGGTTGGTGCGGCGCGGTGCCGGAGATTACCTGATCCGCCCGACGCCCTGACCGGAGCCGAGCAGCAAAAGGACGCGAAATGCGCCACCCCCTTCTTCTGGCCGCCTGTCTTGCGGGCGCCACCGCACTGGCAGGATGCGGCGAGAAAGACGCCAATGCGACCGTCGAGCGGGCCTTCAAGGACGTCAACGTCGTGGACGAGAGCAATCTCAACGACGTGATGCTGACCGTGGCGGACCCCAACGAGGCGGTGAGCTATTTCTCCCGCGCGCTCAAGGAAAACCCCGAACGTATCGATCACCAACGCGGTCTCGCCCTGTCCCTCGTCCGTGCCAAGCGTCACGCCGAGGGTGCCAGCGCCTGGGCCGCCACCACAAGGATGCCCGGCGCCGAGCCCGATGATAACGTGCAATATGCCGATGCGCTGATCCGGGCCGGGAACTGGGCCAAGGCGGAGGCGGTGCTCGACGCCGTGCCGCCGACCCATGAGACCTTTGACCGCTACCGGCTCGAGGCGATTGTCGCCGACAGCAAGGAGGAATGGCAAAGGGCCGACAGTTTTTATGAAACCGCCGTCGGGCTGACCACCAGACCGGCGGGCGTGCTCAACAACTGGGGCTATTCCAAACTGACCCGCGGCGCCTATCCGGATGCGGAGCGGCTGTTCTCCGACGCGATCCGCCAGGATGCGACGCTGTTCACCGCCAAGAACAATCTGG
This sequence comes from Sulfitobacter aestuarii, assembly GCF_042685005.1. NCBI lineage: Bacteria > Pseudomonadati > Pseudomonadota > Alphaproteobacteria > Rhodobacterales > Roseobacteraceae > Sulfitobacter > Sulfitobacter aestuarii. The sequence goes on from NZ_JBHUMP010000003.1 coordinate 403,138, forward strand.
TGATGGCCCGGGGCGCGCAGCGAGACTACACCCTGCCGGTGATCCCCATGGACCAGACCGAACGCGCGCAATTGCTGCACACGCTGGCCCTGACGGCGATCAAGCAGGGCGATGTCGAGACCGGCAAGGGCCTGCTGCGCGACGCGATCGAGACCCATCCCCAGCATTTCGAAGCCGCCGTGCGCTCGCTGCGCGCGCTCGAGGCCAGCGGCTGAAAGCATGGCCATCACCGCAACATCGGCGCTGTACTTCCTGCCCTTCGTGCTGCCGCTCTGCTTCTACGTCGCCTTCACCGACATGGCGCGGATGAAGATCACCAACCAGGCGGTGATCGCCCTGGCGCTTGTGTTCCTGCTGATCGGGCCGCTGGTGCTGCCTTTCGATACCTTTCTATGGCGGCTTTGCGCGCTGGTATTGGTGCTGCTCCTCGGCATCCTGCTCAACGCAGTCGGCGCCATCGGGGCCGGCGATGCGAAATTCTGCGCCGCCGCCGCGCCCTTTGTCGCGCCCGGCGATCTGCGGCTGCTGCTCGCGCTCTTCATGGCGGTGCTTCTGGCGGCGGTGCTCACCCATCGTGTCGTCAGGGCCACTGCCCTGCGCCGTCTGGCCCCGGAATGGCAGAGCTGGCATGAGCCGCGCAAATTCCCCATGGGCCTCGCCCTCGGCGCGACACTGGCGCTCTATCTCGTCTTCGGCGCGCTGCAGGGAGCCTGATTCACGCCATATTCAGCTGCTAAATGACAAGCTCGTCAGGAATCGCCCCGTCACCGCAAGGATCTGCTGAATGAACATGCAGCCCAACAGCGTCATCGCCCCGCCACCGCCAAAACGGCTCGAAGACATGCGCCTGCCGCTGGTGATGATGCGAGACATCCTGCTGAAGACGATCTTTCGCAAGAACATCGACCTGGTCAGCGAGCTGGCCGGCGCGATCTGCCTGCCGATCCCGGTCACCCAGGAGCTGGTCGACATGGCCCGCGAACAGCGCCTGATCGAAGCGACCGGCACGCTCAGCGCCACGTCCGGCAACGAAATGGGCTATCAGCTCACCGATCTGGGCAAGGCACGCGCGCTCGATGCGCTGGCGCAATCGGAATATTTCGGCGCGATGCCGGTGCCGCTGGAGAACTACCGCGAACAGGTCGCGCGCCAGTCGATCCGCAACATCCAGATCAGCCGCGCCCAGCTGACCGAAGCGATGGGCCATCTGGTGCTCCCAGACAGCCTGCTCGACCACCTCGGCCCCGCGGTCTCTGCGGGGCGTTCAATCCTGATGTACGGCCCGCCGGGCAACGGAAAATCCTCGATCTCCAATGGCATCCGCGACGCGCTCGGCGATCGCGTCTATGTGCCGCGCGCCATCGAATATGCCTCGCAGGTGATCACCCTCTACGATCCGATCGTGCATACCGCCATCGCCGACGCGGCCCAGGACCCGAAAGCCCTGCGCCGCGTCACCCGCTATGATTCGCGCTATGTCTGTTGCGAACGCCCGACTGTGATCACCGGCGGGGAGCTCTCCCTGTCGATGCTCGATCTCGTCTACAATCCCACCGCGCGCACTTACCAGGCGCCGTTGCAGCTCAAATCCACCGGCGGCATCTTCATCGTCGACGACCTCGGCCGTCAGGCCGAACCGCCGCAAAGCCTCGTCAACCGCTGGATCGTGCCGCTGGAGGAAAGCAAGGATATCCTGGCGCTGCAATCGGGCGAGAAATTCGAAGTGCCCTTCGATACGCTGGTGATCTTCTCCACCAACTTCCACCCCAACGAGATTTTCGATCAGGCCGCCCTGCGGCGGATCTTCTTCAAGATCAAGATCGACGGACCCGATCAGGAGAACTTCCTGAAGATTTTCGCCATGGTCGCCCGAAAACGCGGCATGGCCCTGGACGAAGCGGCGCTGGTGCATCTGCTGAAGGCCAAATATCCGACGATCGACAATGTCTATGCCAATTACCAGCCGGTTTTCCTCATCGATCAGATGATCGCGATTTGCGATTTCGAGGGCATCCCCTACCGGATGAGCGCGGCGCTGATCGACCGCGCCTGGGCCAATATGTTCGTGCGCGACGAAGCCATCGCGCGGTAGCGGCTTCACCCTTTGACAAATACTCCGGGGGAATCGCGCCGTGGCGCGATGGGGGCTGGCCCCCCGATTCTTCGGAGCTACATCCGCCCCATGCAGCATCTGCCCGAGAAATTCGCCGACTGGTTCGCCACCAAGGGCTGGTCGATCCATCCCCACCAGCAAGCGATGCTGGACCGGGCCGACGCCCCGGCACTTTTGCTCATCGCCCCGACCGGCGGGGGCAAGACGCTCTCCGGCTTCCTGCCGAGCCTGATCGATCTGGCGAAGGGTGAGCATCAGGGCATGCACACGCTCTACATCTCGCCGCTGAAGGCGCTGGCCGCCGATATCCAGCGCAACCTGGCCACGCCGGTGGCGGAAATGGCACTCCCCGTCACCATCGATTCGCGCACCGGCGACACCCCTGCCAGCCGTCGCCGCCGCCAGCGCGCCGATCCGCCGCATATCTTCTTGACGACACCGGAGAGCCTCGCGCTGCTCATAAGCTACGAAGACGCCCCGCGCATGTTCGCCGGGCTGAAACGGGTAGTGATCGACGAGATCCATGCGCTGGCGGAATCGAAGCGGGGCGACCAGATGATGCTGGCGCTGGCGCGGCTGCAACGAATCTGCCCCGGTCTCAAACGCGTCGGTCTCTCCGCCACGGTCGAGGACCCGGCCGCCATCGCCCATCTCATGGCCCGTCACCCCGATCCCTGCGAAGTGCTGCTGGCCGATCCCGGCCCGCCACCGGACATAAGGATGCTGCGCACCGAGGAAGCCCCGCCTTGGTCGGGGGGCGGTGCCGCCTATGCGATCCCGGCGGTGCTCGAACAGATCCGCCGACACAAGACAACGCTGATCTTTCACAACACCCGCGCCCAGGCCGAGATCTTCTTTCACAATCTCTGGCTCGCCAACGAGGACAGCCTGCCGATCGGCATCCATCACGGCTCACTGGATCGCGTGCAGCGCGAACGCGTCGAGGCGGCCATGGTGCGCGGCGAGCTGCGGGCCATCGTCTGCACCGGCTCGCTCGATCTCGGCATCGACTGGGGCGATGTCGACCTGGTGATCCAGATCGGCGCCCCGAAGAACGTCAAACGCCTAGTGCAGCGGATCGGCCGCGCCAACCACCGCTACAACGCGCCGTCAAAAGCGATGCTGGTCCCGGCCAACCGGTTCGAAGTGGTGGAATGCATCGCCGCGCTCGAAGCCGTCCTTGCCGGAGAGCTCGACGGCGAGCCCCGTGGGCCCGGCCCCCGCGACGTGCTCTGCCAGCATATCCTGATCGCCGCCTGCGCGGGGCCTTTCGATGCCGATGCCCTCTTCGCGGAATTCACCTCCGCCGGAGCCTATGCGGCGCTCACCCGCCCCGAATTCGACGCCTGCCTCGATTTCTGCGCCACCGGCGGCTACGCCCTGCGCGCCTATGACCAATGGCAAAGGCTGATCCGACGCCCTGACGGCAGCTGGCAATTGCGCGATCCCCGGGCGGCACAACGCATCCGCATGAACATCGGCACCATACAGGATACCGACACGCTCAAGGTCCGGATGAAGCGCAACCGCGGCGGCAAGCCGCTCGGCGAGATCGAGGAAGGCTTCGCCGCCACGCTCAGCAAGGGCGACACCTTCCTGATCGGCGGACAGATCGTCCGCTACGAGGGGCTGCGCGAATTGATCGTGGAAGTCTCCCGCGACGCTGCCAGAAAGCCCCGGATCGCCACCTTCATGGGCACCAAATTCGCCACTTCGACACAGCTCTCCGCCCGGGTCCAGCGCATGTTCACCCAGGACGCCTGGCCCGACCTGCCGCAGCACACCGCCGAATGGCTGCATCTGCAGCGCGAGTTCAGCCAATTGCCGCAGCCGGGTCGGCTGCTGGTCGAAAGCTTCGCCCATGACGGGCGGGAACAGACGGTGATCTACGGCTTCGCGGGCCGCAACGGACAGCAGACCCTGGGCCTGCTGCTTTCCAACCGCATGGAAGCACTCGGCCTGCATCCGCTCGGTTTCGTCGCCACTGATTACGCGACGCTGATCTGGGGTCTCGATGCGCTCGAGGATCCGGCGCCGCTGTTCGACCTCACCGCCCTGCGCGAGGGCCTCGACAGCTGGCTGGCAGGCAATGCGGTGATGAAACGTACCTTCAGAGCATCCGCCACCATTGCCGGGCTGATCGAGCGCAACACGCCACGCGCGCGCAAATCCGGACGCCAGGCCACTTTCAGCTCGGACATCCTCTATGACACGCTGCTGCGCTACGACCCTGATCACCTGATGCTGCAGATCACCCGCGAGGAAGCCCTGCGCGGATTGGTGGATTTCGGGCGCGTCGAGGAAATGATCGGCCGCATCGAAGACCGCATCGACCACCGCCGCCTGCCCCGCGTCTCCCCGCTGGCAGCGCCGCTGTTCCTGGAAATGGGACGTGTCCCGGTCAACGGGGCCGCCGAGGAGCGTCTGCTGGCCGAGGAATCTGCCCGGCTGATGGAGCAATCCGGTCTCGCCGGGCTGACACAGCCGCCCGCCCTGCCCTGACGTTCCCCCTTGAGGAAAGCGAAGCGCCGTGAGTATTTGTGAAAGGGTGAAGCGAAGTCCAATGCTTCACCCTTTTACAAATACTCACTGCATGACCTTGCTTCCATCCACCGCTCTGTCCACTTGCCATCACCGGCCAAATCCGTGATGAACAAAATATGAACGGCTTCGACTTCCCCTTTTGTAATGCAAGGCTCACCGCACTCGGTTCGGGTGCGCTCTGGTGGCCCGAACAGGCGCTTCTCTGCGTCAGCGATCTGCATCTGGGAAAATCCGAACGCCACGCCCGGCGCGGCGGCGCGGCACTGCCGCCCTATGAGACACGCGACACCCTGACCCGGCTCGCCGCGGATCTCGCGCGGGTTCCGGCGCGGACAGTCGTCTGTCTTGGCGACAGTTTCGATGATGGCGGCGCGGCCCTGGCGCTGCCGGAGGCCGAAAAGCTCTGGATCGCGCAATTGCAGGCGGGGCGGCACTGGATCTGGATCGTCGGCAATCATGATCCGGCTCCGGTCGATATCGGCGGCACGAATCTTGCGGAGTTCCGTCAGGGGGGGCTGGTTTTCCGGCATATCGCGCAGGCAGACGCATGTGGCGAGGTCTCGGGTCATTACCATCCGAAAGCCGCGATCAACCTGCGCGGCCGCAGCATATCGCGTCCGGCCTTCCTGCTCGACAGCGCGCGGTTGATCCTGCCCGCCTATGGCACCTATACGGGCGGACTGCGCAGTCGCGCCAAGGTTCTCTGCAGCCTGATGCGTGCTGATGCGCATGCCATCCTGACCGGCGCGCGGCCCGTCGCAATCCCCATGCCGCGATAGGAGTTCCGATGGAACAAGACGCCTTCACCCGCATATATCGCAGTTTCGCAGCACAGAGCATGATGGAGACGCTCGGCGCGAAGTTGAGCGAGGTCCGATCCGGTCAGGTCCGCATCACCGCTCCGATCCTGCCCGGCAGCCGGCAACAGCAGGGTTTCGGTCATGCCGGGCTGACCTTCTCCATCGGCGACAGCGCGGCGGGTTACGCCGCTCTCACCACGATGCCGCTCGACATGGATGTCGTGACTGCCGAGATCAAGATCAACCTTCTGGCACCGGCCAGGGGCGACCTGCTGATCGCCACCGGCAGGGTGATCAAGCCGGGCCGACGGCTCTGCGTCGTCAGCGCCGAGGTTCACGCCGTTACGGCAGGCGATCAGGTGCTAATCGCTCTCTTGCAGGGTACGATGGTGCCGGTGCCGGACAAGCTCTAACAGGGTGCTGATTTAGTCGCTGATCCGGAACGCTATCCCTTCAACGGCGCCGGTTCGGGTGATCTTCTCACT